>CANPZQ010000074.1 GCA_947588775.1 uncultured Clostridia bacterium | reverse complement strand
TGCAACCGCCCGCCGCGGCGGAGAAAGCTCCTGCGTCAGTCCCACCCGCCCGCCCCCCGCCCCTTCCTGCCCTTCCCCCGCTTTCTCCGCCGCTCCCTCTCAAAAAATTTTTCCTCCCACCCCCTTGACAACCCTCTCAAAATATGTTACCATAGTGGTACTAAGATGGTACCACCTTTGCAAAAACAAATATAAAATTGATAAAAAGAGAGGTAATTGCAATGGAAGAAAAAGTATTATCGGTCAAGCGCAACGGCTTTAAGGTGCTGTTTCTGACGATTTTGGGGCTTATCGCGTTCATCGCGATGTTCGTTGGCGGAATTGTCCTGATCGATTCCGAAAAAGCGTCCGTTCTGGGCGGAATTATGGTCGCAGTCGGTGCAGTCGGAGTGCTGTTCGGCTGGATTCCGCTCTGCGGGTTTCACGTCATGAAGCCGCAGGAGGCCCTCGTTCTGACCCTCTTTGGCAAATACTACGGCACTCTTAAAAACGACGGCTTCTACTGGGTCAACCCGTTCTGCACGTCATTTAACCCTGCCGCAAAGACCAAACTCAACCAGTCGGGCGACGTAAACGGTGGCAACAAAGCAGCTTCTGCTGTGATTTTTGGCGCAAACGGCGCAGTCGCGGGTGATTCGTTAGCCATCACCAACAACAAGATTTCCCTTAAAATCATGACCCTCAACAACTCCCGCCAGAAGATCAACGACTGCCTCGGCAACCCGGTTGAAATCGGTATTGCGGTAATGTGGAAGGTCGTGGATACCGCCAAAGCGGTGTTCAATGTAGATAACTATAAAGAATATCTTTCGCTCCAGTGTGACACCGCAGTCAGAAACATTGTCAGAATCTATCCTTACGACGTCGCGGAAAACGTCGATACCACCGGCGACGGCATGGCGGACGAGGGCTCGCTTCGCGGTTCAAGTGAAATAGTCGCCGAGAGAATCCGTCAGGAAATCCAGCAGAAGGTGAACGAGGCCGGCCTCGAAATAATCGAAGCGAGGATTACATATCTCGCCTACGCCCCCGAAATCGCCGCGGTAATGCTCCAGCGTCAGCAGGCGAGGGCGATAATCGACGCGAGAAAGATGATAGTCGACGGCGCGGTCGGAATGGTTGAAATGGCTCTCGACCGCCTCCAGAAGGGCGGAATGGTGGAGCTCGACGACGAGCGCAAGGCATCGATGGTGTCGAATCTTCTCGTCGTTCTCTGCGGAAACCACGACGCGCAGCCGGTCGTAAATTCCGGCACGCTTTATTGACATGACTAACAAAAAGGATTTGCGGCTGAGGGTCAATCCGAAGCTCTACGACGAGCTTATGCGCTGGAGCGCGGAGGAGCTGCGGTCGATGAACAGTCTTGTCGAATTTCTTCTGACGGAGGCGGTCAAGAAGCGAAAAAAGGGCTTCGGAGAGGAAAAAAATGATGAAAAAGACGAATAAATACACCGTCATGTATATGCCGCTCGGCATGGTGCTCGGGCTTTCTTTAGGGATTCTGATGTACGGCATTCCGTTAGGCAGCGTTGCCGTCGGGATGAGTATAGGCATAGGCGTGGGGCTGTGCTTCGGGTTCGCAATCGGCGCGGCGAAGGACGCAAAAATCAACAAACAGCTCGACGAGCTCGGCTACACCGTTAAAGCGATAAACCAAACTCCCGACGGCTTCGACATAATCGCCGCCGCCAAAACCGGCGCGGAATGCGCGGTATGCGTAAGCGAAAAGCGGCTTAAGTCGGAGGGCTTCAGGGTGGGAGATACGGTTTATATTGAGGGAGGGAGGATTGAGAGGGTGGGAGTGGAATAGGGGATTTGGGGAAGAGATGGGCGCGGGGACGGAGCGGGCAAAACGCTGAAAGTTGGGAGGGCGGGCGGGTGGGACTGACGAAATTAGCGGAGTCCCCGCGCCCGCCTGCCCCGAATCCCACCCCCGGAGCCGCAGGCGGAGCGGGGGTGGGTGAGGGGCAGGCTTCTGCAGAAGGCTGCGATTTTTTGCGAAACCCGATTAGTCTGCCTCTATCCTCTAACCCTCTAACGTTCCAACCTCTAAAAGCCCAACCCTCACCCGTCCCCGCTCCGCCCCGCAAGGGGGCTTCGGGGGACGGGATTCGGCTTGGGCCGGGATGGGCGCGCTGTTGTTTTTGGTTTCCTGCGTGAGCCCGGTGCGGCGAATGGGGCTGGTTTCCTGCGCCCACCCACCCGCCCTCCCACATTTTCCGCAACCCTCCCCGCCCCATTCGCCGCGCCTTACCGACAGCAGCAAAAAAGCGCGGCGGAAAAAGCGGAAAAATCCCGCGAAATCTTCATGGGTGGGTGGGGCCAACGCACCAGCTTTTTCCGCCGCGCGGTCCCTCAACAGTCCTCAACAGTCCCAACCCACACCTCTACCCTTTCCCAACCTCCCTAATCCCCCGATTTCCCCGCCAAATCATATACCCCGCCATGCCGATAACGGCGGCGCATACCCCGCCGCCGACCGCCCCGGTCATCGCCCTCCTGAAAGCCGGGTCGTCGCCGCCGAACTGCGCGAGCATCGCGGTCGTGAGCGCGAGGATTGAAACCATCGCCGCGACGAGGCTCACCGCTTTTGTCGCCGAAAGCACCGGGCTTTGATGCTTCCGCGTTTTGACGACGCTCACCGCCGCGGTGATTACGGCGTAGAATGAATACGCCGCCATTGCATAGATAAGATAACCCGGATAACTGAAATGCCGGCCGTCGCGAACCATGAAAACCACCATCGCCGCAAGCGTCTGATTCATAATTAACAAGACAAACCCGCAGAGCCTGTAACGCCGCAGCTCCGCGAGTTTGTCGTTTTTCGGTTTACAGCTTATGAGGTAAATTTTCATAAGCACAAGGAGAATATAGTAAACAGCTAACGAAATAAACCATTCCGACCGATATACTATGCCGGAAATAAGCTTGATTATGATATATACAAGATTAACTGTTATTCCGATGAAAAGCGAAACCCTGTTCCGTAAATGAATGTCAGAGAGGTATTTTTTGCCGACGGAAGTCGATTTAAACCATTCTTTTGCCCGTTTTGCAGATGGTATTGCCGCAAAAACCGCGACCGCCAGAGCATATGCCGAGGCGAGGTAAGAGCCGTACCGCAGAACCGGCTCCCGAATATCCCAAAAAAGCACCGCAAACACAGCCCCGAAGCCGAGTGCGGGGATTATAACGTTCCACGGAAGCGGCAGGCAGAAAATCATCTTAAGAAGCTTTTTTATCTTTTTCATCGCGGCCTCCCGGCGAATCAATCCTCCTCGGAGCCGTCGCCGACCTCCTCGGTTTTGTAGTCGCAGCCGGCCATCAGCCATTTTCCGCCGCTCTTAATTACGAAGCATTCGAGTTCGACGCCGTCGGTCGACTTTTCCCCCGAAAAAACGGCGTAGACGTCAACCTCAAACACCGACGAAATTCGGATTTCCTCGCCGTAAAGGTCAAGGTAGGACTGTTTGAAGTTGTCGACGTTTTCCTTGTCGGGGCGGGAGCGGTCGGTGATTTCAAAGCTCACCGAGAGGTTTTCGCCGAATTCGGTGAAGTAGTCGTCGTAGAGCCGCCGCATGTATCCTTCGCCGTCGAGTCCGAGCTCCGCCATCTCGTTTCGGTAGTCGTCGGCGATTCGCGGCGGCATCACGCTTACGTAGGCTTCAAAGTCCTTGCCGGCGATGGCGTTGAGGTATGTTTCGACGGGCCGCGTGCTCGAGCCGCCGCCGATAACTCCGTTCCGGTACAGGACAAAAATCCCGCCGACGAGAAGGAGAATAATTAACGTTATAAGGATTTTTTTCTGCTTTTCGGCCTGTTCCTTTGAGATTTTTTGCTTCGGAAGCTTTTCGGAAACGGCTTCAGTAGGCGTTGTGTTTTCGTTTTCGGACATTTCGGTTCCTCCTTTTTGAAGGGCTGGGGGGGTGGGTGAGGGGGCGCGGGGACGGAGCGGGCGGGATGCGGGGAGGTGGGGGGGGGGGGGGGGGGGGGCGCAGAGATTAGCGGAGTCCCCGCGCCCCCCATTCGCGACGAATCCCACCCCCGGAGCCGCAGGCGGAGCGGGGTGGGGTGAGGAACGAATCCGGTAAGAGGCACCAAAGGCCGGAAGTCAGCATTCGGAAGGAAAGAGCCGCAGCTTAGCGCGCTTGCAGACCCGTCCGCCCCGGCTTTCTGCAACGCCCCTCGCGCGGCGGAGAAAGCTCCTGCGTCGGCCCCACCCGCCCGCCCCCGCCCTTTCCCGCATCCCCCCGCTTTCTCCGCCGCGCTGCCTCAGAAATCAAAGCGTCAGACCGTCAGAATACAGAACCAACCCGCAAGTCCCGCTACTCCAACTCAAACTCCGCATAAAGCTCCTCATTCATAATGCGGTACCTTCCCGGGGCATATTCATACAAATCCGGGTGAAGCTGCGCCGTGAATTCATGGCTCTCTCCCGGCTCGCAGCTGTATTCAATAGAATCATAAACGTAGGAAAAGCCGTCGCCGAAGTCCGCAAAGCTCCAGTCGGAGCCGTCCCAAACCTGAACCATAGGCGATATTCCGAAGTGGATTTCCCGCGAGGTCGGGTTGTAGATTTTCAGCGCGACCGTTTCGGAACCCACCGGCAGCCTGTCCGGCTCCGCCGTCATCACAAGCCCCTCGGCGGAGGGCGGGTCGCTTTGCGCAGGCTCCTCCGCATCCCCGGGTGCGTCGTCGTCGGTTTCGGCCTCCGTTTTTGCAAAAGTAACGCTCTCCTCCTCGGTTACGGCGGGGGAAGCGGTTTCGGCCCGCATATCCCCCTCTTCGGAGCTTCCATCGGCCCTCGCGCCGCAGGACGAAAGCAACAGTACCGCGCAAATCACCGCGGGCAGGATTCTCTTAATCATAAAAGGCTCCTTTCTATTTATGCGTCCCGATAAAGAACAGCGCGAGCGTTCCGGGGCCGGAGTGCGCGCCGATTACCGGGCCAATGTTCGTCACCAAGTCCGTTTTCGCGCCGTATTCCGTTTTTAATATGCCGGCAAGCTCCCGGGCGTCCTGTTCGCAGTCGCCGTGGGAGATATAAATCTTCCCGGGGTGTTTTTTGTCGCAAAGCTCCCCGTATTTTTGCGCGAGCGCGCGGATTGCCGCCTTTCTGCCGCGGATTTTGGACATGTTAATCAGATGTCCGTCGTCGTCGACATGCAAAACCGGCTTTATTCCGAGAACCGACCCGGCGATTGCAGCCGTCGCGCTTATTCTTCCGCCGCGCCTGAGGTACATAAGGTTGTCCACCGTGAACCAGTGGCAGATACTGTCGCGGAGGTTTTCGCAGAAGTCCGCGATTTCGTCGACGCTCGCGCCCTTGTCGCGCTCGTCGAGGGCAAGCCGCAGAAGAAGCCCGTAGCCCGCCGACGCCGCGAGGGAATCAACCACGCGGATAATTCTTTCGGGGTGCCGCTCTCTTAGCTCCGAGGCGGCGGTGCAGGCGGAGGAGTATGTCGAGCTGAGGCCGGAGGAAAACGCGAGATAAAATACGTCGCGGCCGCGGATAAGCTCCTCCTCAAAGCTGTTTAAAAACGCGTCCACGTTTATTGCCGAGGTGCGCGCGACCGTTCCTTCGCGCATTTTTTGGTAAAATTCCGCGCCGCTGATTTCATAATCGGAATATACCTTGCCGGACCCCTCAAAGATAAAGGTCAGCGGAATGCATTTGACATTCCATTTTTTAAGAAGCTCGCCCGAGATGTCGCATGCCGAATCGGCGATAACAGTATAGCTCATGAAATCCTCTCCCTTCGGAAAATTTTGGCTTTGCATACATATTATAATCCCGATTTTTTTGATTGTCAATAACCGCTTGGCGGCGTTCACAAAAAATTTGCGCAAAAGATTTTAATTATCGTTGATTTTTTCGCGGGAATTTGGTATAATTATTTATCATGATATTTTCAGGACTTTCTTTAATTTTAAGGAGGCATCGCTTATGCCTGTAAAAACATTTCGGGGCGGCGTTCACCCCCGCGACTGCAAGCAGCTTTCGGAAAACGCCGCGACGGTCCGCCTTGAGGCGAAGGGCGAGCTTACGTTTCTTACGAACCAGCACATCGGCGCGCCCGCGAAGCCCGTCGTAAAGCCGGGCGACCGCGTTCTCTTGGGCCAGATGATTGCCGAGGCGGGCGGATTCGTTTCCGCGCCCGTCCACAGCTCCGTTTCGGGAACCGTTAAGTCGGTTTCCCTAAAGATGACCCAGTCGGGCGACGAGGCGATGGCGATTACCGTTGAAAACGACAGCGAATACGAGGCTGTCGAGGGCTTCGGCGAGCCGCGCGACTATTCAGAGCTCACAAAGGACGAAATCCGCGCGATAATCCGCGACGCGGGAATAGTCGGAATGGGCGGCGCGGGCTTTCCGACCGCCGTCAAGGCGACCGTCAGGGACGACTCGAAAATCGACTATGTAATCTGCAACGGTGCGGAGTGCGAGCCCTACATAACCTGCGACTACCGCCTTATGCTCGAAAAGCCGGACGACGCGGTAACGGGAATGAAAATTTTGCTGAGGCTCTTTGAAAACGCCGCCGGTGTTTTCGGAATCGAAAACAACAAGCCCGCCGGGATAGCGGTTTTGTCCGAAAAAGTCGCCGGCTCCGAAAGGATGTCCGTTCAGCCGCTCAAGAAAAAATACCCACAGGGCGGCGAGAGAATGCTTATTTCGGCGATAACCGGCCGCAAAATCAACTCTAAGATGCTCCCCGCCGACGCGGGCTGCGTAGTGGTGAACTATTCGACCCTTATAGCGATTTGCGACGCGGTAACAAGGCGAATCCCGCTTGTGCGAAGGGTCGTTACCGTAACCGGGGACGCGGTTAAGGATCCGTCGAACTTCGACGTTCCCATCGGGATAAACGCGGCGGAGCTTATTGAGGCGGCGGGCGGATTTAACTGCGAGCCGGAAAAGCTTATTTTCGGCGGCCCGATGATGGGTGCCGCGGTATATACCGAGGATTTGCCGATTACAAAGACCTCCTCCTGCATACTTGCCCTCAAACGGGACGAAACCAAGGGCCTTGAGCCGACGGAATGCATAAGGTGCGGAAAGTGCCTTTACGCCTGTCCGGAGCACCTCATGCCGATTGAGCTTAAAAACACCGCCGACCGGCGCGATTACAAGGCTTTCGAGGCGGCGCACGGGCTTGAGTGCATAGGCTGCGGCTGCTGCACCTACGTCTGTCCCGCGAGGCGGAGGCTTTCACAGACCATCACGATGGCGAAGCGTTACGTTCTCGCCGAAAAGAAGAAAGGAGCGGCAAAATGAGCAGCAAGTTCAATGTTTCGATTTCACCGCATATCCGCTCCCGCGAAACGACGACGACAATAATGCTCGACGTCATAATCGCGCTGCTGCCGTCGGTAATCGTCGGGGTTTGCGTTTTCGGGGCGAGGGCGTTCGCGATTACGATGCTTTCGGTTACGAGCTGCGTCGCGAGCGAATACATATACGAAAAAATCCTGAAAAAGCCGATAACCGTAACCGACCTGAGCGCGGTCGTAACCGGCCTTATTCTCGCCGTGAACCTTTACTCGACCGCCCCTTGGTGGATACCGGTTCTCGGCGGCGCGTTCGCGATAATCGTCGTTAAAATGCTCTTCGGCGGAATCGGCCAGAACGTTATGAACCCCGCGCTGACGGCAAGGTGCTTTTTGCTTCTTTCCTTTTCGCGGATTATGACGGATTTCCCGTCGCTCGACGGCGTTTCAAAGGCGACACCGCTCGCCCTCGCCAAAGAAGGGGTATATACCCCGGTGAGCGACCTCCTTCTCGGGACCCACTCGGGAACCATCGGCGAAACCTCGGCCGTCGCGATAATCATCGGCGCGGTATATCTTTGCGCAAGAAAAATAATAAAGCCCCGCGAGCCGCTTTCGGTTATTATTTCAACCGGAATATTCGTTACAGTCTTTAACCTTATTCAGGGAAGAGAGGTAACTCTCGACTACCTGATGGTCCATATGCTCGGCGGCGGACTGCTCTTAGGAGCGGTGTTCATGGCCTCCGACTATGCGACTACGCCGGTTACGCCGTGGGGACAGGTCGTATACGGCTGCTGCGTCGGATTCATAACCGCGCTTATAAGATGCGTGGGCGGCGGAACAGAAGGCGTTTCCTACGCGATTATAATTTCAAACATCCTGACCCCGTTAATTGAAAAGGCGACGGCCCCGCGCCCGTTCGGGGTTGTAAAGGAAAAGAAAAAACGCGAAGAGGAGGCCGATGCGAAATGATTAAATCCATAATCCACGACACCCTTTCCCTCGTCGTGATAACGATTGTATCGGTAGTGTGCCTCGCGTTTGTCCACGGGCTCACGGCGGACACCATTGCCGCCGCCGAGGCAGAAGAGCGTTCTGCTTCGTTTAGAAAGGTTTTCCCCGAGGCCGTAGATTTTAAGGACATCGACGGGCTCGAGGAGATTCTCGAAAAGGCCGCCGACGGGGGAATTCTCCTGGCGGGGGTAACGATAGGGGAGGCGAAATACGCTCTCGACGCCGACGGAAACACTCTCGGCTGCGTGATTTCCTCGACCTCCGCCAACGGCTACGTCAGCGACATAACGCTTTCGGTCGGAATCACGAACGGCGGCGAAATCACAGGAATGACGGTTACGGCGATGACGGAAACAATGGGCCTCGGCGCGCACTGTCAGGACGAGGAGTTTCAGGAGCAGTTCACGGGGAAGAGCGGCGAGCTTACCTTTGTAAAGGACGGCGCGGACGATCCAGATGAAATAGACATGATTTCCGGCGCGACGTTTACATCGCGCGCCGTTACCGAGGCGGTAAACGGCGCGACGGCGTTCGCGAAATTTCAACAGATTGCGGCGGGAGGCGATAACTGATGGCACTTAAAGAAAATTCACCGGCCGAACGGCTTTATAACGGCATTTTAAAGGAAAACCCGACGTTTGTCCTGATGCTCGGAATGTGTCCGACCCTCGCCGTAACGACGAGCGCGATTAACGGCGTAGGAATGGGGCTTTCGACCTGCGCGGTGCTTATGATGTCGAACCTGATTATATCGCTTTTGCGAAAATTCATTCCCGAAAGAGTGAGAATGCCGGCGTACATAGTCGTCGTCGCGTCGTTCGTAACGCTTGTGGAAATGCTTATGCAGGCATACGTAAGGCCGATTTATACTGCGCTCGGGCTTTATATTCCGCTGATTGTCGTAAACTGCATTATTCTCGGCCGCGCCGAGAGCTACGCCTCGAAGAACCCGCCGCTCGCTTCCTTCTTCGACGGCCTCGGAATGGGTCTCGGCTTCACCCTCGCGTTGACGGTAATCGGCGCGGTCCGCGAGCTTCTGGGCGCGGGTGAAATCTTCGGCTTCAGGGTCATGCCCGAGAGCTTCGAGCCGGTTTCGATTATGGTTATGGCACCGGGGGCGTTCTTCGTCCTCGCGGTGCTGACGGCCCTGCAGAACAGGTTCCACGCTCCGTCGGCGACAAATCACGGCGACAAGTTCTGCTCGGGAAACTGCGCGGGGTGCATGGACAAATCCTGCCACATTTCGGAAAGGAGCGGTGAATAATGGACTTTCTGACGACGCTTTTTCTCGGAATAATCTCCGCGGCACTCGTCAACAATGTGGTTTTGAGCCGCTTTTTGGGGCTTTGTCCGTTTTTGGGGGTATCGAAGAAAACCTCCACCGCCGTCGGCATGGGAGCCGCCGTCATCGCGGTAATTACCCTTTCCTCGGCGATAACATATGTAATCGACCACCTTATTCTTCGGGAAAATCTCCGCTACCTGCGCACGATTGTGTTTATCCTCATAATCGCCGCGCTCGTCCAGACTGTCGAGATTATCCTTAAAAAGAAGCTTCCCGCGCTCTATAAGGCTCTCGGCGTATATCTTCCGCTGATTACAACGAACTGCGCGGTTTTGGGCGTTGCAATCGACTCGGCGCAGAAGAGCTATACGTTTTCCGAAACGATGATTTACTCGGTCGGAACGGCGGTCGGATTTTTGATTGCGATAGTGCTGATGGCGGGTATCCGCGAGAGAATCGAGCACAACGACATTCCAGAGAGCTTCAAGGGTATGCCGATAGTGCTTGTCACCGCGGGGCTGATGGCGATTGCGTTCTTTGGGTTTAAGGGGACGATTAGCTGAAGTTTTGGGGCATGCAGGGGAGGGGCGGGGGTGCTGAATGTGCTGAGTTGCGGGCTCTTTCGTTTTGAGTTCAGATTTCTGAGTTCTGCGGCTCTTACCGGGGTTCGTTCCTCACCCACCCCGCTA
>CANPZQ010000073.1 GCA_947588775.1 uncultured Clostridia bacterium | reverse complement strand
ACTTCTCCACCAACCTCGAATTTGTACTCAACGACGACGGCGACTGCCTGACCGAGTTTAAATGCACCTGCGGAAAGGTGCTGCTTGAAAAGGCTGACGAGCATGTGTTCGACCATGTCAGCGCGACGACCTCGACCCACCACAGAATGGAGTGCAGCAACCGCTTCTGCCGCCAGACTTCGGAGCTTGAACCCCACGAGTTTGTCGAGGGGTGGATAAACGTCGTTCCCGCGACCTGCGACGCCGACGGCCATCACGACGTTGAAAAATACTGCGCAAAATGCGGCTACAGAACCGTTACCGAAAGAAACGTCGTCGACCTTGCCGGCCATAAGTGGGGGGATATTCAGTATGAGGACCCCGACAGCCCCTGCGTTACCGAAACCGGAAGCTATCAGGTTTGCGACGTATGCGGAACAAAGAACATCATTTCTGTCGGCGTTTCACAGCATGACTTCCCCGACCCTGCCGTTTTGGGCGACGCGGCGTATGCTATAGATGTTGCGCCGACCTGTTATACCGAGGGTTCAAGGTCGATTCACTGCACAAGATGCAGCTCCACCAAGGACTTTGAAACAGTCCCCGCCACCGGCAACCATGTCTACGGCGAGCCCTACGCCTCCGTCGCGGCGACCTGCGACGCTCCCGGCGAGAGCCACTATAGATGCAGCACCCCGGGCTGCACGGCCGAAAAGACCGAGGTTCAGGATAAGCTTGAACACGAGTGGACCGAATATGTATATCTCGGCGACGCTACCTGCCAGCGCGAAGGACATAAGTCGAGGCAGTGCAATCTCTGCAAGAAGGTCGAAACGGAGCCGGACCCCGAGCACCCCATGACCGGCCATGAGTTCGGCACCTACTATTATAACAACGACGCAAAAATTGAAGTCGACGGCACCGAAACCGCCGAATGCATTTACGGCTGCGGGACAACCGATACCCGCACAAAGGCCGGAACCGCCTTGGAGGGCCATTCGTTCAGCGTTTATAAGATAGTCGAGGCCGCCTCATGCGGCAAGGACGCTATCGAAGAAGCCGTCTGCGACGTCTGCGGAGTTGCAACCGACAGGCGTCCCAAGGAAGGCACCGCCCTTAGTCACAGATACGACATCATCGTCACCGTCAAGGAAGCCGACTGCGTAAACGAGGGAACCGTCCGCTACACCTGCTCCAACTGCATGGAGTACTACGACGACCCCGTCGAGCCTTTGGGACACAGCTACGGCGATTATGTCTACAATAACGACGCGACCGAGGTATCCGACGGAACCGAAACCGCGACATGTTCAAAGTGCGGCGACTCGATTTCCCGCACGAAGCCCGGAACAATGCTCACCGTTCACTCCTTTACGAAGTGGAGCATTTACACCGACGCGTCCTGCACCGAGAATGCGATGGAAATTTCTTACTGCGACAACGGCTGCGGCTCCGTCGCGGAAAGAGAGGCCCCCGGAACCGCCCTCGGCCACAGCTACAGCCCCTATACGACCGACAAGAGCGCGTCCTGCACCGAAAACGGCACCGAAACCGCGACCTGCTCGCGCTGCGGGGCGACGGATACGAGAGTTATCGACAATTCCGCGCTCGGCCATGATTGGAGCGAGTGGGCGACGGTGGATATGCCCGACTGCGACGACAGCGGAACCCAGTCGCGCCACTGCAAACGCTGCGGCGTTACCGAAACAAACGGCCTTGCCGCTACGGGACATAAATTCACCGAGAACAACTGGACGGTCGACCAGCACCCGACATGTACCGAGGACGGAAGCCGCTCAATCAAGTGCGACGTATGCGGAATAACCATTCAGTCGGAGGTAATGCCGAAGCTCGGCCACAGCTTCGGCGAGTATAAGGACGACGGCAACGCGACCTGCGAGAAGGACGCAACCGAAACCGCGAAGTGCGAACGCTGCGACGTTACGGATACCCGCGAGAAGCCCGGCTCGAAGGTCGACCACGACTACGACGGCGAGGGCGTATGCCGCTACTGCCACACCAGACGCGCGGCGGTAAAGGGCGACCTCAACGGCGACGGAATCCCCGATGTAAGCGACGGCGTCAGGTTCCAGCAAATCCTCGCGGGGATTGAAATCTCGCCCGAGCTGAGGGCGTTCGCCGACCTAAACGGCGACGGAAAAATCGACGTAGCCGACGGAATAGAAATGCAAAAAATTATTGCGAAGCTCGTTTAAATTATCGGAAAAGGGCGGCGAAAGCTGCTCTTTTCCTTTCCGTGGGATTTGGGCGGCGCAGGGCTTTTGTCCTTGCGCCGTTTCCGAAACCTTGCGCGAAATCCACAAATAAAAAATTGCCAAAAAACTATTGACAAGGGTAGAAAATAGATATATAATTACACAGGCTTTTACAAAAATCCAAATTTCAAGGAAAGGAGCGCGCCTAAAATGCTGTTCACCGCAGTGAAGCCAAAACCCAACTTAATACGAATGTGCCATTCAGGCGGCGTCCCTGCCCTCGGGAATTATTTAGTTATGTCTACAGGTCGTCCGAGATGAGTACATCATCTTTTGGGCGATTTTCTATTTCTGTTGGAAGTGATTACCAAATAGTTATTTAAATGACATCGTTTAACCCCGATTAACTAATCCGAAAGGAGATGTATCTGAAATGAAATACTTTGACGTGCTTCCCCGGCTTGTCGCCGAAAGGCTCGAGGAGCGCGGCGTCAATGTCGACGACCTTCTGTACTGCGTAAAGGCCGACCTCGACGGCGAAGGCTGCTATTACGACGTTTACGTCACCTTCACCGAAAAGACCCTTTACGTTATAAGCGGCTACGAGGAGTATTCCGAGGTTCCGAAGCACTTAAGAAAGAGCTATCTTAAGGTTCCCGAAATGCTCACCTATACCGTAAACGATTTTAAGGAATTCGACGTTGCGAAAATCAAGACGGCGTACATCGACCGCCACCAGAACACCGCCCGCCTCGTTCTCGCAATGCTTAACGAAGGCGAGGTCGAGAAGGAGGAAGAGGCTCCCGCCCCGCCTCCGAAGGAGCCCCCGCGCGGGGGACGGCCTGCGGAATTTGTCAATATCGGCGGAATGCAGATTCGCGCGGGACATTTCCACGGCGGACACCGCCACGGCGCGTTCGGCAGCGCATACGACAAAAACCGCCCCAATATTATCGTCGCAAGGTTCTCTTTGGGCTTTGCCGAGAAGTTTGAAAAGTTCTGCGAGAGGCTGAACCTCACCCATAAGCACCAGCCGATTGACGATTCGCTTCTCGACATGGTCGAGCTCAACTGCCCGATTTGCCACATGCCCTATCCCGACCCCAACCGTCCGGTATGTCCGAGATGCATCGACCGCCGCTCCATCTTCGACAGGCTCGTCGGAATGTTCAAGGACTTCAAGCTCGAGGTTCTGCTGATTTGCCTGACGATTCTGATGACGAATATATTCGCGGTAATTTCCCCGTGGTTCGGCTCGAAGATGCTCTTCGACGACGTTTTGGACGAAAGCGGAAAATACTACGGCCAGGTTCTCTTCGTCATCGGCCTTATGCTTCTTACGAACTTCATCGGAAAGCTCACCGGCGTTATTTCGGGCATAATTACGGCGAAGGTCGTTCCTTTTGTAACGCATAAGCTTCGCGCGAGGATTTATGCCTCGATGTCGAACCTCTCGCTCGCGTTCTTTACGAGCAAGCAGACGGGCTCGCTGATGTCCCGCGTCGACCGCGACAGCCAGAACGTCTATAACTTCTTTGTCGACATCGTTCCCTACGGAATCGCGAATATAATCAAGCTTGTCGGCGTAGGCGCGGTAATGTTCTATCTTAGCCCGGTTATCGCAATCGCGATTATAGTCATCATCGCGGTAATTCTTTGGGTTGACAACTATCTTTACAACTCCCAGAGAAAGCTCTACCGAAAGCTCGACGTCGCGATGAGAAGCTTAAACTCGGTTCTTTCCGACGTTATGAACGGCCAGCGCGTCGTTAAGTCGTTCGCGAAGGAAGAAAAGGAAAAGACCCGCTACCGCAAGAAAAACCGCAACGCCTACGATGTAAATACGAGAATCAACGACAAAATCACGTCGACCCAGCCGTTTCTTTGGAGCTTCTATCAGTTTGTTTCGACCGGACTTTTCTGCTTCGGGTGCTTCCTCGTAATCACCGGGCATATCAAGTACGGCGCGCTTACCGCGCTTTTAAGCTACACCAACATGATTTACGACCCGATGGACTTCTTCATGTGGATAGGCGACCGCTGGGCGAGGTGCATCGACGCGGCTTCAAGAATGTTTGAAATTTTGGACGCGAAGCCGACCGTCGCGGAGCCGACAGACCCCGTACATATCGAAAACATGCGCGGCGATATTGAGTTCAAAAACGTTTCCTTTGAATACGAAGCCGGCCGCCCGATTCTTAAAAACGTAAGCTTTAGCATCACCGGCGGACAGATGTTCGGAATCGTCGGAAAGACCGGCGCGGGCAAGTCGACGATAATAAACCTCATCGCCCGCCTCTACGACGTTACCGGCGGCGAGATAACAATCGACGGCGTGCCGATTAAGAGCATTCCGATAAAGGATTTGAGGCGGAATATAGGCATCGTTTCCCAGGAAACCTACCTGTTTATGGGAACAATCGCCGACAATATCCGCTATGCGAACCCCGACGCGACAATCGACGAGGTAATCGAGGCCGCGAAGTCCGCGAACGCCCATGAGTTTATAACGAAGCTCCCCGACGGCTATAATACAAAAATCGGGCGCGGCGGCGTTTCGCTCTCCGGCGGCGAAAGACAGCGCATTTCAATTGCGCGCGCGATTATCCAGAACCCGAATATCTTAATTCTCGACGAGGCCACGGCCTCTATGGATACGAGAACCGAGCGCAAGATTCAGGTCGCAATCGACGGCCTTAAGGCGGGACGGACGATTATCGCCATCGCCCACAGGCTCTCTACCCTTCGCGACGCGGATATGCTCTGCGTTATCGAAAACGGCGAGCTTAAGGAAATCGGCACCCACGACGAGCTTATGGAATCGAAGGGAAAATACTACGACCTCTACACCCTCCAGGCCGACGCTCTCAAATTCATCGAAGAAGGCTGAACCCCTATTCCCAATTCATAAAAAGAAAAGAGGCAGGATTATGGAACAAAAAACCGAGAAAAACGTTCTCGAGGACGAGAGATTTGAAATCGACCGCCTTGAAATTCTCGACTGCTCGAAGCTGAGATTCTATAAGGACGAGGGCAATTTCATCTCCCTTGAATACAACGGCGAAACCTACTTTAACGTCCGTCTTACGCGCCTTGTGCCTTTTTATTCCAAGACCACATATATAAGCGTGGCCTACGACAACAAGGACAACGAGTTCAAGGAAATCGGCGTAATCAAGGACATGGCCGAGCTCTCGGAGGACCAGTTCAAAATGCTCGACGAGTATTTGGAGTATAAATACTACATGCCCGAGATAACGAAGATTTACTCAATTAAGGACAACTCCCGCGGATTTATCTTTGTCGATATTGAAACGACCTCGGGAAGAAAGACAATCTGTATCCGCGACTGGTATTCAAACTTCAGAATGCTCACGGAAAAAATGCTCTACGCCCTTGACGTCGACGGAAACAAGTATTTCTGCCCCGACGTTGAGAAGCTCGATAAAAAGAGCATAGCAACCCTCGAGATATTCGTATAACCCCCACCACCTATACAACCATATAGAAAGGAAGTGTGATTTTGAATCTGCTTCTGTCTGCGCCAAAGGGCCACGAGCTTTCGGAGTATGTCTACTCCCTGCCGTTCAACCTTTACGGCAAGGCCAAAAAGGTCGACGGAACCCTCTCCGTCACCCACAGCGAGATAATCGTCTATATCGACGGCGAGGAAATCGACCGCTTCGGCTTCTCGGACTATGAGGAATACGCCTGCGAACAGCTCGTCGGCTGCTCGATGATGGTCGGAAAGATTGACGACCGCGATAAAAAATGCATCTGCGCGTTCACCCAGGACAGCTTCATAGCCTTTGCCGAGCTCTGCAAGATAATCAACCACTGCCTTACCACCGGCCACCTTGTAGAGGAATCGGACATCGACGAGCCGAAATGCCCGAAATGCGGCCTGCCGCTCGACGGCTACACCGAATGTCCCTACTGCGCGTCAAAGGTAAAGACCTTCGCGAAGCTCTTCGGAAGGCTGAAGCCCTATAAAGGCGTGTTCGCAATCGCCATAGGCTGCACGATTCTGGGCGAGCTTTTAAACGTTTTATCCCCGCAGATAAACAAGGTCCTCATCGACGACTATGTAATCCCGCACAACATGTCACACTGGCTCGGCTTCGGGCTTCTTTGCGCCGCGATGTTCGGAATAATAATCTTAAATACCCTGATTAACTGGGTGAATATGAAGTGCAGCTACTATGTTTCGCTCAACCTCGGTCAGGATTTAAGGCAGGACGTTTTCGACAAGACCCTCGAGCTTTCGATGTCGTCGATTTCAAAGAAAACCGCCGGCGACCTTATAAACCGCGTTTCAAACGACGCGAACAAGCTCCAGAGCTTTCTTACGGATAACGGCAAGAACGCGATAGTAAGGATTTTCTCGCTTATAATCGTCGCGGTTATGCTCTTTGTGATGAACTGGAAGCTCGCGCTTCTGGCAATCGTCCCGATACCGCTTGTCGTTTTAATCATCAAGCGAGCCTACAACGTTATCCATATGTACTACGGCCGTTCGTGGAGGTTCTCGAACAACCACTCGAAGCTTCTGCATGACGCGCTCGACGGAATCCGGGTCGTAAAGACCTGCGGAACCGAGGAGGCGGAAATCGAGAAATACCGCGTCGCCTCCGAAAACTGGGCGAAGGCCGCTTCTAAGGCCGAAATCGTCTGGAACCTGATTTGGCCGTTCAGCGATTTCCTTATGACGGTAGGAAACTACTTCGTTCTCTACTTCGGCTCGCTGATGATTCTCTCAAAAATCCCCGCCTTCGGCGAAATGACTTTGGGCGAGCTTACGCTTTTCACAAGCTACATAGGAATGCTCTATAACCCGCTGCGCTGGCTTATGCAGCTGCCGAGGCAGCTTGCCGACGTTTCAATCAGCGCGTCAAAGGTATTCGAGATTCTGGAGGAAAACACCGACGTTCGCGACGACGCGGACTGCGTAGACCTCGATATAAAGGGAAACATCAAGTTCAACGGCGTATACTTCGGCTACAAGGTTTATAACCCCGTTTTAAAGGATATAACCTGCGACTTCGAGCAGGGGAAGATGTACGGAATAGTCGGCCACTCGGGCGTCGGAAAGTCGACGATGATAAACCTTATTCTGAGGCTCTACGACGTAACCCAAGGCTCAGTCACGATAGACGGCGTGGATATTCGCAAAATCTCCCAGCAGAGCCTTCGCTCTCAGGTCGGCGTAGTTTTGCAGGAAACCTATCTCTTCGAGGGAACGGTTCTTGAAAATATCACATACGCGAAGCCGAACGCGACCTTTGAGGAGGTAATCCAGGCTGCGAAAATCGCCCACTGCCACGAGTTTATTACAAAGCTCCCCGACGGCTATAATACCCGCGTCGGAAACAAGGGCTATACCCTCTCGGGCGGCGAACGCCAGCGCGTAGCGATTGCAAGAGCAATCCTTCACAACCCGAAGATTATAATCCTCGACGAGGCGACGGCTTCTTTGGACACCGAAACCGAACGCCAGATTCAGGAGGGCCTGAACGAGCTTTGCAAGGGCCGCACGACGATTGCAATCGCGCACCGCCTCTCGACGCTGTCGCACGCCGACAAGCTCATCGTTCTCGACAAGGGACGAATGGCCGAAACCGGCACCCATGAGGAGCTTATGAAGAAAAAAGGCGTATACTACGAGCTCGTCATGGCTCAGCGCAAGACCACCAAGATGCGCGAAGTCACCGGGAACCCGAATTATGTACACTAAAACAAAAAAATCCGCCTCCGGCCATGAAACCGGGGGCGGTTTTTTAATATTCTCTTAAGAATCATAAAAAAATATTAAGCCCCTATTAAAAATTATTAAGTCTTTATTAAAAACCGTTAATAAATATTGACATCCGCCCTCCGGCAAAATAGAATTAAAGGGCAGGGGAGAGGCTTCCCCGAAAATTGCCGGGAGGTGGTTAAATTGCGGCCTTCAAAGAGAAAATTCCGCCTTACGAGAGCGGGAAAAATCCTTTTTGCCACGCTGGCGGCATTTATAATTGCCGCGGTATTTCTGACGGTAAGATGGCTGATTAACCGAAATAAATACTACGGGAACGCCGACTTCGGGATTTCGGACTACATAAGCCGAACAGACATGGACGGCGACGGCGTCGACGACCAGACGGATATTTTAGCGGGGGCAAGGGCATATACGGCAACGCGGCCGATTTATGAGAGCAGGTACTACAGCGGCGGCTGGCCGGACGACGGCTTCGGCGTTTGCACAGACGTTGTCGCGAACGCCCTAAAAAGCGCGGGCTACGACCTTCAAGAGCTCGTCGCCGAGGACATTGCGCGTTCTCCCGAGGCGTATGACGGCGACTGCGGCGACCGAAACATCGACTTTCGCCGCGTCAGGAACCTTTTGGTATACTTTGAACGCCACGCGATTTCGCTGACCTGCGACCTCGGGGAAATCGGCGAATGGCAGGGCGGCGACGTTGTTGTCTTTGAGGGGCATATCGGGATAATCAGCGACAGGCGAAATGAAAAGGGCGTGCCGTACCTTATCCACCACGGCGGCGCGAACGGCGAGGGCTGTCCCTTGCGCCCGAATTATGAAGAAAACGTCCTCGGATTGCAGAAAAAAATCCTCGGGCATTTCAGAATAAGCTGAAAAAAAGCCGCCGGACGAACCGACGGCTCTGTTTATTTCCCGAATCAGGCAATATCGATATTTTCCCCGACAAGGCCGACATACGCGCCGTTTTTGGCTTCGCTCGAATCGGCATGGGCGATGAGCCACTTGTTGCGGGCGGTGAGGAGCTTATCCTCGAAGCACTTGGGCTCAAACGCGGGCTTTTCGGTGTTCGTTCCCCTCGGAAGAGCAACCGCTACGCGGAAGCCCTCGGCGTTGACGTGGCAGGGCGCATAATGCAGGGTAGTGGCGTATACCTCTACCGCAACGCCCGCAGGGACCTTGAACGCCTTTACGACGGAGGTATCGAGAACGCCGTCGATAATTTCCTCCTGCTTCGCGAGAAGGAGGACGAAGTCGGTATCGCCGACATTTACCTCGCTGTCGCGGTGATATTCAAGGCAGTTGAGTTTAGTGTTATGGCCCCAGCACATTCCGAGCTGAATGGGCATACCGCCGTAGGCTCTGTTCTGGAGGTCGCCATAGACGCAGGTCGCCTCAAGTCCGACAATGCTCGGCTCATAGGCGGTTCCTTCCGCCGGCAGAGGGATTTTTTTCATCGCGCCTACGAGGCAGGCGGTGTCGAAGCCTTCCAAAACCTTCCCGTAAGGGGCAAATTCCCTGTCGTAAACCGAATAAATTTTCATAAATCGTCATCCTTTCCGAGAAATTTCTCAAGAATAATATAGCATATTTTCCGGGCGCAGTCAAGAGAAAGAGTGGTGAAGGCTCTTTTCGCAAAGTATTTTAAGGCAATCTGTACAAATCTCGTCCTTTCCGCTTGTGCCTTTCGCCTCATCAAAAAGTATTGCAAATTTAAAAGTTATATGTTATAATGTATTTGCGACACATCTGAATATTTTAAGCCATAACGGTGCATTTTACATCGGTAAAAATGCATCCTCGTTTTTGCACCCTTATGGCGTAAAAGATGTGTCGCAGCATAGAGGCTATGCGTTTTTCGTGCGTAGCTTCGGTTGCGCACTTTTTTGTTGAAGGGAGGGAAAAACATGGGCATTAACGTCAAATGTCCGAAATGCGGAAGCACAAATGTGCAGCTGTCCGGAGAAACGAGCAAGCACGGATGTCTTTACACCATTTTGTTCGGATTTATCTACATTTTTTGGTTAATGATTAAATGGGGAATCGGAATAATGATTTTTATGTTCTACGACTGGTGGATGGCAATAGTCCATGCAATTGCGAAAAAAGGGCATGTCTGGCAATGCAACCGGTGGTTCTCCAACCGCAGAAAAATTTACTACTGCCACGACTGCGGACACAATTTCCGCGCATAAAAAAGAAATCACCCTTAACCGGGTGATTTTTTTGAAGGTTTGGTGCAGTTAAGCATTTATCATCGTTTAGCATCTTCATAGTTTCGTTGACTACCAAATCTTCTATCCAGTCCTTTTTGACAGGTTTTTTATGGCATTCGGCGCGCTTCTTCTTGACCGAAACGCATTTATAATAATGATGTACGTT
>CANPZQ010000072.1 GCA_947588775.1 uncultured Clostridia bacterium | reverse complement strand
CGCTCCGCCTGCGGCTCCGAGGGGGCGGGATTCGGCTCAGGCGGGGCGCGGGGACTACGCTGGTTTCGTCAGTCCCACCCGCCCGCCCCCATAGTTTCGCGGGCTTTTTCCGCTCCGTCCCCGCGTCCCTCGTGTTCCCAAATTGTCGTGCTAAACCCTTTTATCGCAAATTTCTATCTTCTAACTATCTAACTATCTAACTATCTATCTTCTATCAAAAACCACCCCCGCCCGCGCCAATTCAGCGCAGCCGGGGGGGTGTTTCATCATATCAACTCTAAATCCTTATCCCGCAGATTTCACGGAAATGATGTGTGGGTTTACGCCCTCGTACCAGTAGAGGTAGCCTTCGAGGTCGATTTTGTCGCCGATTTTTAGGTTCTTGACCGCGCTGTATACCTCGGTCGAGCTGTCGCAGAGGTAGGACTCGACGGTGAAGGTGTAGGTCTGGCCGTTCAGCGAAACGTTGAAGTAAAGGTCGGAGCCGTCCTGTCCGGAGCCGTCGTAGTTGTAGAGGAACGCAACGTCGTTGCCGTCGGCGTCCTTCGAGGCCTCAACGGTCATGCCCTTGAAGCTTACATACTCGTTCTGGTGCTTGATCAAATCGTCGGTGCCGAGAAGCGAGGTTACGTCGAGGGGCTCGGCAACATAGTTTCCTTCCAGAATCTCGAAGGTCGCGTCGATGATTTCGACCTCGCCCGACCATTCGGACTTGTAGCCGGTGACTTTAATCTTTGTGCCGGGGGTAAGCTTTGCGTAGTCCTCCTCGGAGCATGCCATGTTATAGAGGAAGTACGCGCCGTCCTTGTCCTGAGTATAGACGGTCGCCTTGTCCTCCCACCACGACTGCTTTGCCTGAACATAGGTTTCTACGACAACCTGAGTGTCTACGTCCGCCGCGATGTACTCATCATGGGTCATAACGCCCTCGGACTTCTCGTCGGCGTCTGCGCCGCCGTCCCCGCAGGCCGCAAGAGAAAGCGCGAGCGTTGCCGCAAGAATAAGCGCGAAAATCTTTTTCATTTGAAATAATCTCCTTTCGGTATCCTGAAGATACAAAAACATTATACTCTTTTTCTCCGCCATGTCAAGTATCGGCGGAAAATTATTGGGCATTTATGCGCAATCCCGCGGCTTTGTTAATTCGTTTTATGGAAATGTCCGAAAATACGGCGAAAAAACGGGACGAAAGGCAAGCCGGGAGCGAAAAAATTATTTTCCGATAATCAAAAGCTTATTATCTCCCTTTTGAAACTCATACTCCGTATATCGGATTGTTAGTCTGATTTGCCTTTTTTGCCGCGTTGCCATTCCCCGACCCGGTTATTTTCCCGGAATAATGCAACCCTTTCGCAAAATTACGTTCGCGTATTGGCTTGTTTCGCTCGTCGCGACGACGGCATACGCCTTTTTTGCTTCCTCATAAAATGCGAAGCGTTCAAGAAACTCAATTGAATTTTCATCGCGGTTTTCGGCTTCCTTCAGGAGCCTCGTGTATGTCTGCCATATGGAAACGTCCGCGCTGTCGCCGGGGACGCGGTCCATCAGCATTACCGGCCTTTCGACGTACTGGTCGAGCGGAATGAGCCTAAGCACCGCCTCCAGAACCTCCGGAACGCCGTGGCCGTCGAGGCGGATAACCTCCGCGTTTTTGCCGACCGACGCTGCCGGAAAGTTCCCGTCGCCGATGACTATTGTATCGCCGTGGCCCATTTCGTCGAGCACCATCAGAAGCCTCGGCGGGATTATTGCGGGTATGTTTTTAAGCATGTGGATTCTCCTTTGAGGGTGGATTTTTTGTGGTTTTGGGGGAGGCGCGGCGGAGAAAGCGGGGAAAAATGCGAAAGTGAGGGGGGCGGGTGGGTGGGACCGACGCAGTAGCTTTCTCCGCCGCGCCGGGGTTGCGCAGGAGCCCAAGAAAATCGCGCGCCCCTCCCCCCGCCCGGGCCGAATCCCGTCCCCCGGAGCCGCAGGCGGAGCGGGGGCGGGTGAGGGACGGGCTTTTGCAGACAGCTGCGGCTTTTTTAAAGCTATGTTTTTTGCAGCCTCTGTACTTTGAACCGCCCGCGCGGCGGAAAAAGCTGCCTTCTTCGTCCCACCCGCCCACCCCCGCAGTTTCCAGCCCTTTCCCCGCTTTTTCCGCCGCGCTGCCCTTGATACTGCCGTCAAGGCGCGGCGAATGGGGCGGGTGGGTAGTGGGAAAGTTGAGCGGGCGGGTGGGCGGGCACAGAAAGACAGCCCCATTCGCCGCGCCGGGCTTACGCAGAAAACAGCCGGCCAAAAAAACGAAAGCCGGACGGTGCCTCTACCGAAAGATTGCGATGACAGCGGGTAAAATTCGTTCCTCACCCACCCCCGCTCAGCCCCGCAAGGGGGCTTCGGGGGCGGGTTCGTCGCGAATGGGCGCGGGGGCTCCGCTGTCTTGGTTGGCCCCACCCACCCGCCCCTCCCCCCTTTGCAAATCCCCCTCGCTCCGCCCCCGCGCCCATCTCTCCCCCACCCTACAGCATATTCCCAATCTCCCCCATCTCCGGCAATTCCCCAAACCCATAAAACTTTTTCGCGTTTTCCCCCAAAAACGCCCGTTTTTCATCATCGGTAAGCCTTGGCGTTTCAAGAATGAACCGCACCGCCATCTTATAGGTAATTTCTACCATCGTTCGCGGATAGTCGCTTCCCCACATAAGCTTCTCGATTCCGCAGATGTCGGCGGCCTCGCGGATTGCCTCCACCGCCGACGGAAACGGGTAAAATTCCTTGTTAAATAGCCATGTCAGCCCGCCGCTCTCGATGTAGACGTTCGGGTAACGCGCAAGCTTAATCTGTTCCTGCCAGCCCGGCGTTGTCACCATGCCGAAATGCCCGACAGCAATCCTCAAATCGGGGCATTGCTCAATCAGATAACGCATGTCGTCGGTCTGCTCCGCCCCGTCGGCAAGGTCGATGGAAATATACATCCCCCGCCGCTCAATATCCCGAAAAACCGGCAAAAGCTTTTTCAAATCGCGGTCCGAAAGCCTCGAGGCGCAGATTTTCAGCCCGTCGAACCCCTCGGTTCGGTAGTCGGGCCGTTCCCAAAAAAGCGAGCAGACGCGGAACCGTTCCGGCCATTTCTGCCGCACTTTTAAAAGGTACTCGTCCTGGTTTCCGTCCATGTACTCCTGCGTGACGCAGCAAGCCGCGACCCGCGCGTAGTCCATGTTCCCCAAAAGCCGCTCGGCGGTGTTCACACCGTCGTCCATGTACGGCGGCATCATCTGCCGCTCTTCGCCCAAAAAAGTCGACCTTCCGTGTTCGGTGTGATGTACCGCAAACCCGCCTACCAAGCCGTTTTGCCGCTCCCAAAGATGCAGGTGCGCGTCAATAATCGTATAGCTCAAAGCGTGACACCGTCCTTAAAAATTGCGATTTCACGGAAACCGTTTATCTCGGATTTTGTCGGCTCACCGTTAGCAACATTTATAATATAGTTGAAAAAACTATCGTCTAAGTTTTCCCCGTCGATGATTCCGCCGGCGTTGAAGTCGAGCCAGCCCTGTTTTTTGCGGAAAATCGCGTTGTTAGTGGCAATTTTCACTGTCGGAACCGGCCCGCCGAGGGGTGTTCCGCGCCCTGTCGAGAACAAAATCATGTGACAGCCGCTCGCGGCAAGGTTTGTAACGGCGACAATGTCGTTGCCCGGCCCGTTGAGAAGGCTGAGGCCGCTTTTTTTGACTTTTTCTCCGAAATCGAGCACGTCGGTGACGGTCGCCCTTCCGCCCTTCTGAACGCAGCCGAGGGATTTTTCTTCAAGAGTTGTGATGCCTCCGGTGCGGTTTCCCGGCGACGGATTCTCATAGACGGTCTGCCCATGAGCGGTGAAATAGTCCTTAAAATTATTTATCAAATTCACTGTCTTTTCAAAGGTTTCCCGGTCCGCGCACCGGTTCATCAAAATTGTTTCCGCGCCGAACATCTCCGGGACCTCGGTCAAAACCGCCGCCCCGCCCATTCGGGTCAATCGGTCGCAAAACCGCCCTATAAGCGGGTTTGCGGTAATTCCGGAGTATCCGTCCGACCCGCCGCATTTTAGTCCCACCCGAAGCCGCGAAATCGGAACCTCGCTTCTTTTGAAGCCGTCGGCATAGCCCTTAAGCTCCGCCAAAAGACGCATTCCCTCCGAAATTTCGTCGTCAAAATCCTGACAGTTCAAAAATTTCACACGCCGCGGATTGACTTCTCCGAGAATTTTCTTAAATTCGGTTAAATTATTATTTTCGCACCCAAGCCCGACGACAAGCACGCCGCCCGCGTTCGGGTGATTGACTAATCCTGAGATAATTCGCTGCGTTGTAAGGTGGTCGCCGCCGAGCTGCGAGCAGCCGTATGGGTGGGTCAGCGCGACGCCCCCCGAAAGCTCCGCGAGCCGCTTGCAGACGCCGTTTACGCACCCGACTGTCGGGATAATCCAAATCTCGTTGCGGATACCGATGTCGCCGTTTTCGCGGACAAACGCCGAAATTTTCACGGGCTCCAGCGGCTCCTCCGCCTCCCCCGAAGGGCTGTAAACATACTCCTCCCGAAGCCGCAAAGCTGTCTTGAGGTTATGAGTATGAACCGCCTCGCCGATTGATATATCCTGAGAAACACGTCCAATCGGATAACCGTATTTAATAACGTTATCGCCGCATGAAATGGCTTTCAGCGCGACTTTATGCCCGGTTTCGGTATCAACGGCTACATTGTCCGATGATTGAATTTTTATCAGACTCATGCCAACGCCTCTTCGTAATACGCAGCCATACCCTTGCGTGAAATCAGCTCAACGGTGCGCTCGACCTCGGGCAGCATAAAGCTGAGGTCCTCGCCCCAATAGTCAGTACGCTTAAGTATTTCGGGAACGGTTGCCGAGCACATAAATTCCAGAATTTCGGGGCTGTCGTTCGCCTCGTCGGTGCGGTAAAACGCAATCAACGCCCCGAGCGACATCGTGAGAAGCTTCGGCAGCCGCCCGAATTTCTCGTTATACTCGATAATCGTCGGCAATATTCTTGTTCTAAATTTACTAACTGAATTAAGTGCAATTGATAAAAGCTGATGTTTAACAAACGGGTTCGCGAATCGCTCGAGAACAGCCGCGCCGAATTTTACGTCCTCATCTGAGCCGCCGAGCGTAGGAATAATTTCCTCGTTTAACGTTTTTTTCAGGGTCGCGCAGACCTTTTCGTCGTCAAGGCACTCTTTAACGGTCGAAAGTCCCGCGAGCCGCGCCGCAAGCACCATCGAAGTATGCGCACCGTTGAGAATCCGCACCTTACGCTTTTTATAAGGTGTAACGTCATCGGTCCAGATGACGTTCACGCCGGCTTTTTTGAGCGGAAATTCGCTCTCAAAGTCGCCCTCGATTACCCAGAGATGGAAAATTTCGGCAGTATTTATTAACTTATCCTCACATCCGAGTTCAGCACATAGTTTGGCCGCCTCGTCCTTCGGATAGCCGGTGCATATTCGGTCGACAAGGGTGTTGCAGAAGTTGTTCTCATTATTTATCCAATCAATAAACTGTTCCGGCAGCTGCCATAGCTCGGCATACTTTAACACATACTCCTTTAAAAGGTCGGCGTTGTGGTCAATCAGTTCGCAGCAGAAAATGATAAATCCCGGCAGATTGCACTTGAATCTTTCGTACAAAAACGCGGTCAGCTTTGCCGGGAAAGACTTCGGCGGAGCGTCGCAAAGCCGCTCTGTACCTAAGTATTCGATACCTGCCTCGGTTGTGTTTGAAACGATAAAACGCATGTCGGGGTTCTGTGCGAGAGCGAGATATTCAGCATAATCGGTATAAGGATTTACCCCTCTTGAGATGGAGTGAACCTCGGTGCAGGTATTGACGATTTCTCCGTTTTCATAGCCGCGCAAATACTGGTGATACACGCCGTTTTGCTGATTCAAAACATCAATCAGGCCCTTTTCTATCGGCTGAACGACGACGACTTTTCCGTCAAAAAGGTCCTTTTCATTCATTATGTTGACAAACATATCAACGAAGGAACGAAGAAAACCGCCCTCGCCGAATTGAACTATTCTCTCCTTCATCAGTCTTCCTCCCCGATTTTCACAAGCACCTTGCAGAGGTCGCCGTTGTTGTTCGCGAGGGCCTTAAAGGCCTCGTCGGCACGCTCCATCGGATAAATATCGCTAACCATCTTAAGTACATCGACCTTGCCTGAGGCGATTAAATCTATTACCGCTTTAAAGTCCGAAGGATATGAATTGCGGCTCCCGTGGACGTTCAGCTCCTTTTTCAGCAGCACCGAGTGCAGGAAAGTCGTTTCCTTTTTGCCGTTGCCGATGAGGATTATCTGCCCCGCGAACGCCGCGCAGTCGATGCAATTGAGGAACGTGACCGACTGGCCGCACGCCTCGACGCAGACGTCGAAGCCGTCGCCATGGGTGATTTCCATTGCTTTATCAACTATGTTTACTTTTGATGAATTGATAACTCCCGCTGCGCCGAACTGCTTTGCTTTTTCAAGCCTTCCGTCCAAAATATCGGACACATATACTTCAGCACCTTTATTAACTGCCGAAATCAGGGCAAACAGCCCGATCGGCCCCGCGCCGACAATCAGCACCTTGTCGCCGGGCTTCACGGGCGCGCGGTTCAGTGCGTGATAGCTGATTGTGAACGGCTCGACGAGGGCGAGCTCCTTCGCGGAGAGGCCCTTTCCGGCGTAAATCCGCTCCACGGGCATCGCGACGTACTCGCAGAAGCTGCCGTCGCGCTGGACGCCCATCGTGCGGTTGTCGGTGCAGCAATTGACATATCCTCTTCTGCATGAATAGCACTCGCCGCAGTTGAAGTACGGGTTCGCGGTTACGACGTCGCCCGCCTTCAGACCCATTTTGTTCTCGGGGACAGTCACTATCTGCGCCGAAAATTCATGTCCGGGAATGCGGGGATATGTTGTGAACGGCTGGTTTCCGGTATAGCTCGCAACGTCCGCGCCGCATATACCCCCATAGAGTATTTTGAGAAGTGCTTCGCCCTCTTTTGCAACCGGTTTTTCGGTATCCGTAACCGCTATTTCAAAGGGCTTTTGTATTAAAACTGTTTTCATGGCTGATTATTATCTCCATTCATAAATTTACATATTTTTTGTTCCAGATTACGGCCGTTTTCATCGGCGCGGCCTTGGAATATATTTTGTTAATGTATGCATTCATCGGGTCGGATATAAATTCATCCTTATCAATTAGTTCAACTATCTCATTGTAGCGGCTCTTCGCCAAAAGCTCGATTGCCCGCTCCATGTGACACTGCCGGAAATTGATGGATCCGAATATCAGATGATTCTCAAAACCGAACGGCATAGTGTCAAATTCGACGCGCGGGCCGAGTGAGAAGCTGTTGTAAACGCCGTTGCAGCCGAGAACGCGGTGCTCAAAGGCGACGCGGTGCTCGACGTTTGAGCCGCTCACGCCGATGAAAAGCGTCGCGCGTCCGCCGATGCGTTCCCGAATTGCGTCCGCTAGGTCGGCTTCGCTCTCAAAATCGTTCTGAAGGTAGTCCGCGCCGCTTTCCCGAACCGCAAAACGGACCTTTTGGGCGTCGGGCGAGCTGCGGGCGACAAAGAGAATCTTCGCGCCAGGGTGGTTTTTCGCGATTAAATCGCCCATGAACATGCCCGTCGTGCCGAGGCCGAAGATGACGGTGCGCGCGAAAACTTCCTCCCGCGCGAGCCTCCGGGCCTCCTCCTCGCCGCATTTTTCACGCGCCGTCACGACCCTGAAAAGGTGCGCCGAGCCGAGATCCTCCATTCGCTCGAGCTGGAAGAGCATGCAGCCGAACGGGTCGGGAAATACCATTTTTTTCACGAATTCAAGGTCGAGCCTGCCGCCGTGGACGTAGCCGTCGGGGATTTTCAGGAGCATGTCGGGGTTGAAGTACTGCGCGTCGCAGAAAAGCCCGTCGGCGCGGTCGCAGCCGTATTCAAAATATGTTTCGTCGTCGGCGTAGCGGGTGGGGTCATAGCTGTCGCCGCCGCGAATCAGAACGATTGCGAAGCGGTTCTGGGACGGCACCCACACAATGCCCTCGTGGCCGTTGATGAGGCGGTTTTTGCCTTCGGGGAATTTCGGTCCGAGCTGCCCCTTTGAACCCATTTTCATCAGCTCGAAGTCGGTTCCGCAGAACCCGACCGCGACGGGTTCGCACAAAACGCCCTCCTTTTCTGGCTCGCCGCGAAGCCGCCTTCGTCTGACGTTTTCAACCTCGACGTCGCCGTAGACAATCGGCCTTTCGGGGTCGTTCTGCAAAAATGTTCCTTTAACTGTCATAGCACATCTCCGTTCCAAGTGGATTTGAGATTATTTTACTACGTTTGCGGGAAAATTTCAATAGGGTTTGGGAAAAATGGGGATGATGGCGCGAAATGGGAGGCATGGGCGGTTGCGCCGGGCTGCGGTGAATCTTGTTCCACGGAGATGAAGGCGGAGCGGGGGTGGGGAGGAGTGGGATTTTGCGGGGGAGTGGGATTTTTTGGTTTGCTGTAGATGTGCTCTGAGGTTCTGAAAGCCAAGCCCCGCCCTTTTCTCCAAAAAAATCCCCCTGCCACAAAGCAGGGGGGCCTCCTCCACCTATTCCCTTCCCCTCACCCCCAAATCCCCTCTCTATCCCCCAAAATCATCCGAATTAATATAATTCTTAATCTGGTCGTTGAGGTCCTGCAGGTAGTATTCGAGCGAATCGCGGTTTCTCTCGCGAATCTGCGTGAAGGAGCTCGCGCCGCCGGTGCGCATTACGCCCCAGTCGAACTCGTTGTAGAGCTGCTCGACGCGGTCGGTGAGGTTGCCGTTGTAGTAGAGGCGCACGTTCGCCTTGACGAGGTCCATGCACTCGTCCCACGCGCGCAGCATTTCCTCGCTCCAGAGGTACTTTTCCTTGAGCTGCTTGCGGTCGATATTGACAACCGTCGGGTCCATAATCTTGAAGCGGGTGCACATCGCAAGAAGAACCGCGCCCTCGGGGTTGGAGCCGCCCTTGATGAGGTTATAGGCGTCGGGCATCGCGTTGAGATAGTAGATTCCGTCGCCGTCGGGGTCCCTCGGAAGCGGGCAAATCATGAATTCGCCGTCGGTTACGTCGCCGAAGGTGCGTTTAAGCTCCTCAACAGGGCGGATAAAGCCTTCGTCGTCGCAGGGCCAGAACAGCGTCTTGCCATCCTTTACGCGGTAGCCGTAGTTGCTCGCCGAGCCGCCGTAGGAGTTGATTCCCCAGTAGTCGTTTCCGATTCTGTAGATGCAGTCGTTTTTCGCAAGATTATAAATCAAATCGTGCGCGCGCTCGATTACCGGGTCGTCGAGGTTGGCGATATAGTTGCCCTCCTCGTCGCGCTCGATTATGTAGTGTCCGGTGGATTCCTCGACGATGCTGCATGTCACATACCAGCCGTCGACGGCAAATCTCTCGTCGTCGGGGTCGTTGAAATCGAGGCACATCTCCTCAAAAACGTCCCATGTCCACATGTCGTTGAGATAAAGCTCCCAAGGGTCGTCGTAACCGTATTCGTTCATAACTCTGCGGTTGTAGGGGATAACGTCTTTAAAAGTAAGGTCGTAAACAATCGCAAAGTGCTTGTCGCCGAGAAGATAGTAGTCGCCCGCGTCCTTCATATCCTTCCAGAGCGGGTCGTTCTCGTAATCAATCCACTCGTCGACGGGGCGGTACATTCCCCTTACGACGTTCATCGGGAAAGTCGCGTGCATCGCGGTTCCGGCGTTTGTCATATCCGGAGGATTGTCGGAAACCAAAAGCGCGGCAAGGTCGGTATTTCTCGTGTCGTATGTAGTCTGAATCCAGTCGATGGAGCCGCCGTACTTCTGCTGGAAGGTGTAGTAACCGGTCTGGACGATTTCGTCCTCGCTGTAGTTCTGGAACATATCTATCCAGCTGAACCACTGAACGACGGAATGTGCGCCGGCGGCGGTGCTTTCGTCGGGAAGACGGATTCCGGCGGCGCGCATGATTGCCTCCGAGTCCTCCGTTGAAAGTGTGAGTTGAATCGGCTGCCGCTTTTGCTTGCCGCAGCCCGTCACGGCCATCATCATTAAGGCCGCGAGCAGTAGCGCGATAATTCTTTTCATCTTTCTTTTCGCCTTTCCAAGTAAATATTAAAACAGGTGCTCTCCCTATTTTGCGACGTTCGCCGGCAGCCTTCCCTGTTTTATAATGTTATTATATCATCTATCAAAGCTTTTTACAATTGTCATGGTTTACAAGTTATCGCCTCACAAATTGTGAAAAATGATGGTATTTTGTGCAAAAAATGCCAGTATTTTGATAATACTGGCGTTTTGATGGGGGAAAATTGACGGAAAGTTAGGTGGGGTGAGGAGGGTTGGGGATTCTTCTGATTTTTGTTTTAGGACAGGCGCGGCGGAGAAAGCGGGGAATGCTGCGCGAAAGTGTGGGGGCGGGCGGGTGGGACCGACGCA
>CANPZQ010000071.1 GCA_947588775.1 uncultured Clostridia bacterium | reverse complement strand
CTCACCACCCCCTCATCAACCCCCAAAGCACCCCCGCCTCCCCTCACCCCCTTATGCATATCCCCCAAATTTTCACCGATATTTCTGTCACGCGCCCCACTTGAAAGAGCGCGGCGAAAAATGCTATAATAACAGCTGACAACTATATTCCGACAAAAATAATCGGGAGGACAAAATGTTTAAAATCGGTTTTGACAACGACAAATACCTGCAAATGCAGTCGCAGCGCATCAAAGAGCGCATTGAGGGCTTCGGGGGGAAGCTCTACCTCGAGTTCGGGGGGAAGCTCTTCGACGATTACCATGCCTCCCGGGTGCTGCCCGGGTTCAAGCCGGATTCCAAGCTTCAGATGCTCCTGCAGCTGAAGGAGCAGGCGGAAATCGTAATCGTTATCAGCGCGGACGACATCGCGCAGAACAAAATTCGCGGGGACATCGGCATCACCTACGACCTCGACGTTTTACGGCTGATTGACAGCTTCCGCCGCTACGGGCTCTACGTCGGGAGCGTAGTTCTGACGAAGTTTGAAGCACAGCCGGCGGCGCAGGCGTTCATCACAAAGCTTGAGGGGCTCGGGATTACGGTTTACCGCCACTACCCGATTGAGGGATACCCCTCGAACCTCAGCCATGTCATCAGCGACGACGGCTACGGCAGAAACGACTACATAGAAACCACCCGCGAGCTTGTCGTAATAACCGCGCCCGGCCCGGGAAGCGGGAAGATGGCGACCTGCCTTTCTCAGCTCTACCATGAGCACAAGCGCGGCGTTAAAGCGGGTTATGCAAAATTTGAAACATTCCCGATATGGTCGATACCCCTCAACCACCCCGTGAACCTCGCCTATGAGGCCGCCACCGCCGACCTTTCCGACGTAAACATGATCGACCCCTACCACCTTGAGGCATACGGAAAGCTCGCCGTCAACTACAACCGCGACATCGAGGTTTTCCCGGTTCTCAACGCGATTTTCAACATGATTCTCGGGCAGTCGCCATATAAATCCCCGACCGACATGGGCGTAAATATGGCGGGCTTCTGCATTGTCGACGACGACGTATGCGCCGAAGCCTCGCGTCAGGAAATCCTCCGCAGATACTATAAAGCACTCGGCGAGAAAAAACGCGGCGCGCCGAATGATGACGAAATCCTTCGCATTGAGCTTTTGATGAAAAAGGCCGGGATTACGACCGCCGACCGCGCCCCAGTCGGCCCCGCGCTTGTAAAGGCGGAGGTCACGGGCGAGCCCGCAGCCGCAATCGAGCTTCCCGACGGGGAAATTATCACCGGTAAAACCTCGGAGCTTCTGGGGGCGTCCTCTGCTATGCTCCTGAACGCGCTTAAGGCACTCGCCGGAATCCCGGACGAAACGCTTCTTATAAGCCCGTCGGTCATCGAGCCGATAACAAAGTTAAAGGTAAACCACCTCGGCAACGAGAACCCGCGGCTTCACACCGACGAAATTCTGATTGCGCTGTCAATCTGCGCCTCTCAGGACGAAAACGCGCGCCTCGCGCTTGAACAGCTCAAAAAGCTCGAGGGCTGCGAAATGCACTCGAGCGTGATGCTGTCGTCGGTGGATTTACGAACCTTCCGTCGGCTTAAGGTGAACGTCACCTGCGAGCCGGTTTATCAGAAGAAAGGGTTGTATCATAAGTAGGGTGTGGGGATAGATGGGCGCGGGGACGGAGCGGGGGAAACGCAGGAGGGTTGGGGGTGGGCGGGTGGGACGCAGAGATTAGCGGAGGCCCCGCGCCCCCTTCGCGACGAACCCGTCCCCCGAGGCCCCCTTGCGGGGCTGAGCGGGGACGGGTGAGGAACGAATCCGGTAAGAGGCACGGAGGTCGGAAGTCAGAATTCAGAAGGAAAGAGTCAAAGCTTAGTGAGTTTGACAAAATCCGGCTTTTGATTTCTTCACTCTCTCCTTTATTTGTGCCGCTCTTCCTGCAACAGCATATTTTTAACGCCGTCGGTACCCTTCGCCGACGGCGTTTTTGCGCCGATAGCCTTCTTTACCACCGCACGCTTATGTACATCACATATTTTTCTCCGTCCTGAGCCATTGTCATGCGCTCGGCTCCCGACGGCTTTCCGTCGTCCTTTGAAAGCGAGAAAAACATTCTCTTTTCGGCTCTGACTTCCGAAACCGTCAGGCCGAGCGCGCGAAGCTCCTTTTCAATCCCGCGTCGGATATATTCCGCAAATTCCCCGTCGGTGCCGTAATTCCGCATTACATACGCGCCGCCGCTATACGCCCGGAAAACCTCACCGAAATTGAAATCCGCCACCGTCGGAAGAATTTTTTCGCCGCGCTGATACTCGGAAATATATCCCGCCAATCGTTCCCCGCCGTTTTCCGCCGCCGAAATGCAGCTTTCCCTGACGGCTCGAACACCGTCGTCTATAAGCTCCCCGCCCATTTTTTCAAAGGTTTCCCGCCGCCGGGCGAGGGATTTTTCAAGGCTCTTCTGCCGCTGTTTTTTTAAAAGCTCCCCGAAGGTCATAGTCCGCCCTCCAAAATTCGTCATAATAGATATTATAGTCATAATTATGACTATTGTCAAGCATATCAAGACAAATTATTCTAAAGTATGGATTAAGGCGGTGATATGTTTGATAAGCTATAAACCTTTTTGGGAAACTCTTAAAGCTCGTAACATAACTACCTATAAACTGATAAACAAATACGGAATCAGCAGCGCGACGATAGACAGAATGAAAAAAGGCGGCGGAATCAGCACCGTTAAAATTGACGATTTCTGCCGTATCCTTGATTGCCGGGTCGAGGATATAATCGAATACCTGCCGGAAAACGATACCTCCTCCGATTCGTAGCGGGAGGCTCGGGGTTTTTGGCCGCGTATAACGGGGCTTTCCGCTAACCCCCGGCGCGGCGAATGGGGCTGCTTTCCTGCGCCCACCCACCCGCCCCCTATACCTCCCCGCAATCCTCCCGCCCCATTCGCCGCGCCTTCAATGGCAGCAGCAAAAAAAGCGCGGCGGAAAAAGCGGGGAAATGGCGGGAAGCTGCGGGGGCGGGCGGGTGGGACCGACGCACCAGCTTTTTCCGCCGCGCGGTCATAGCCGCCCGACGCCCCAACACACAAAAACACCCCCTCCGTCCCGCAAAAGACAGAGGGGGCATTATCATACCTCATCAATTACTTCTTGACCTGCCCGTAGTACGCGTTCGCGCCGTGCTTGCGGAGGTAGTGTTTGTCAAGGAGCTCCTGCTGCATGGTCGGAACGTCGCCGCCGTTGATGATTTTCGAGTACATCGCCATCTTCGCGCATTCCTCTAAAATCACCGAGTGGTGGACCGAATCGACCGCGTCCTTGCCCCATGTGAACGGGCCGTGGGAATGAACCAGAACGCAGGGTATCGCGTCGGGGTCAAGGTTTTTGAAGGTTTCGACGATGACAAGGCCGGTGTTTTTTTCATATTCCCCGGCGATCTCCTCGGGGGTCATCTTTCTCGTGCAGGGAACCGCGCCGTAGAAGTAGTCGCCATGGGTGGTGCCGAGGGCGGGAACAGGCTTTCCGGCCTGAGCGAACGAAGTTGCAAATGTGGAATGGGTATGGGTCACGCCGCCGATATTCGGGAAAGCCTTATAAAATTCGATATGGGTGGGTGTGTCGGAGGAGGGGCGCAAATCGCCCTCGACGACCTTTCCGTCAAGGCTCACGACAACCATGTCCTCCGGCTTCATCTCGTCGTATTCAACTCCGGAGGGCTTGATTACAATCAGGCCCTTTTCGCGGTCGATTCCCGAAACGTTTCCCCATGTAAACGTAATCAGTCCGTAGCGGGGAAGCATCATATTCGCCTCGTAGACTTCTTTTTTGAGTTTTTCAAGCATTTTTATCCAACCTTTCTTAATCGGCGGGTAACTTTTGCCCGCCGTTATCATATACTGTTTCAGAAGCGGCTAAAACCCTTCCTCGACGTCGCAGTGGGTGCATAAAATCCCCGCAGGAATAATGTCGAGGGCGGCGTAGGACGGCGGCTTTGCGTCGCGGGGCTTTCCTATGCTCCCGGGGTTTATGTAATATACCCCGTCCTTATATTCGCAGCTGCGGACGTGGGTGTGGCCGTATAGAACCACGTCGGCGGCATTGTCCTTCGCGAGATTTTCGAGATAGGACATTCCGAATCCGACATGCTGAAAATGGCCGTGAGTGTAGATGATTTTTTTGCCGGCTGCTTCAAAAACGCCGACCTTTTGTTCCGAAGAGCCGAAATCGCAGTTCCCCGAAACGCACAAAAACAGCTTGTCGGGATATGCCTCGCGGGCGAATTTAACGTCGCTCTCGCCGTCGCCGAGAAAAATGTATGCGTCGGTCGTTGAAGCGGTGCTTTCAAGCATCTTCTTAACATTCCTGAAAGAGCCGTGGGAATCGGAAAAAACAATAATTCTCATAAAACCGTCCTTTCGGTGAAATCCATAACATTATAGCACATTCCGGAAATTTTTTCAATAGAGGAGCCGAAGTTTATGAACATAAGCAAGAATCAGCAGGAGTATCTGGTGTCGATGACCTCGAAAAAGCTCGGGGTCCCCGAGGCGGAGCTGAGGCGTGAGCTTCAGAACGGCACCTTCGACAGGCTTTTAGGAACCCTCCCGAGGGGCGACCAACAGAAACTCACCGCCGCACTCTCGAACCCCGCGACCGCGCAGGCGGTGCTCGCAAGCCCGCAGGCGAAGGAGCTGATGAGGAAGATTTTCGGGGAGAAGGGGAATACGGCGGGAGGTAAATAGCGGGTAGCGTGAAGGTTGGTTAAGGCAGGCGCGGCGAATGGGGCGGGGTGGGTGGGCGGGCGGGGCGCAGGAGCTGTGAAAGCCGCACAAAGTAGCCCCATTCGCCGCGCCGGAGGTTAGCAGAAGGCCAAACAAGCGCGGCGGAAAAAGCGGGGAAATGGCAGGAAATTACGGGGGCGGGCGGGTGGGACCGACGCACCAGCTTTTTCCGCCGCGCGGAGCTTAGCAGAAAACAGATGACAGACAGTCAGAGGCCGGATTTTGGTTGAACAGCCAAAACGGCGGCTCTTTCCCTCTGATTTCTGACTTCTGAACTTTGTGCCTCCGACCGGATTCGTTCCTCACCCATCCCCGCTCAGCCCCGCAAGGGGGCTTCGGGGGACGGGCTCGTCGCGAATGGGGGCGGGGCCTCCGCTCCTTTCGTCAGTCCCACCCGCCCGCCCTCCCACCCTCCTGCTCCACCCCCGCTCCGTCCCCGCCCCCTCCCTCCCCATCCCATCTTCCCCACCCCATCCCCCATCGAAAGGAGCCCATCCCATGGACGACCTCGCCGAAAAAATATCCTCGGTTCTCTCCGACCCCGAGTCGGTAAAACAGCTCGGCGAGCTCGCCCAGATGCTCGGCTTTTCGCCGGAACAGCCTGCCGGACAGCCCGCGCCGCAGCCCGACATGCCGGACGTCGGCGCGCTGATGAGCCTCGCCGGAAAGCTGCGCGAGGCGGGCGGCGACGACGACAATATTCGCTTTCTGCTCGCGCTGAGGCCGCTCCTCGGCGAGGACAAACAGCCGAAGCTCGACCGCGCGGTCCGGCTTCTGAAAATAATTAACCTGCTCCCGATAATTCGGGACAGCGGGCTTCTGGGAGGCGACCTATTTGGCGGAATTTAGCGGCGATTTCAACAAGATGCAGGAGGAAGCCCTTTCGCGCCTTCGCGAGATGCAAAAGCGTTCCCGAACCGCGATAAACCGCCCGAATCCTCCCCAAAACCCCGCCCCACCCCCTCGGCCGAATCCCCAACCCCACAGCCAACCAAATAATCAGCCAAACAATCAACATAATTATCAGCAGCCCCACCAACCCGCGCCCCGCCCCGACCTCTTCGGAAACCTCTTTTCTGACATGAAAATCGACTCCGAGAAGGCCCTGATTCTGCTGATGCTTTTCGTGCTTTACAAAAATAAAGCGGATATAAAGCTTCTGCTGGCACTGGGGTATTTGTTGGTTTAGCGAAAAATATGCAAACAAAAACCCCGGAGCAGTCCTCCCTGCCCCGGGTTCAATCATCTATATACCCTTTACTTCTCGTCCACCGTTTCCGACGTCATGTTTCCTTCCTCGTCGTATTCGCGGGAGGTGGTGCGGATAAGCTCGCCGTCGCTGTATTCCTCGAGGTAGAAGGTCTTTACGGTTTTGCCGTCGGAATAGTATTCCTGATAGCCGGTTTCGTGGATTTTAACGCCGTCGGGGGTGGTGTAGTTGTTGTCCCACTCGCCCTTTTCGACGACGGTTTCGTCGTTGTAATAAATTTTTGTGAGATATTCGCCGCCGTTGTCGTCGGAGAAATAGTTAATCACATACTCGATATTCAGCATTCCCATCGTAACGACGTATCTTTGCACCCTGCCGTCCTCGCCGAAATAGACGTTTTTCTGCCCCGCGATATGGACATAGTCCTCGTCGGTGCAAAGATAGTACATCTGCTCGGCGACGGTGCCGTCGTCGTTATAAACCTCATAGTTGAGCTGGGAATAATAGCCCTCGAACTCGCCGGCGGCGGTTCCCGCAACGGGCTCCTCTGGGGTGGGGAGTTTGTTTTTGTCGCCGCAGCCGCAAAGCGAAAACGCAAGGCAGACTGCCGCCAGAATTACCGATAAAATTTTTCCTGACATGTATATACGCCCTCTTATCCGGGATTATTTTCATGCGACTAAGCCGATAAGCCGAGTTTTGTCGTGTGCGGTAATCTATCTGAGCCGTGCGTCGCCGCGCGGCTTTAGCCACCTTTAACGGCATGTCCGCCGAGCAGACGTTGACATACCGAACCAAACGGTGTTGCACCGGGTAGGGTTTACACCCGAAAGCCGTTTCCGGTTTCGCGGTGAGCTCTTACCTCGCCTTTTCATCCTTACCGTTAAAAACGGCGGTAATTTTCTGTTGCACTTTCCCTAAGGTCGCCCTCGGCTGCCGTTAGCAGCTACCCTTGCTCTTCGGTGCTCGGACTTTCCTCATTCGCCTGAAACGGCGACCGCTACCGCATGGCTTACTCGCATATTAAAGCTTTTGCCCCGAAAGGAACAAAACCGCATGTTATTATAGTATATTTTTCGCTTTTTGTCAATAATTTATTCGGCGGAGTTTTGGGAGCAGCTCTCAACGAGCTTTGAAATATCCGCGAAAAGGCTGTAGTCCTCCGCCGCCTCGCCCTCGAGGTTGGTCATAACCGCAAGGACGTACGGCCTCGGCGCGTCGACGTAGGCTATATCGTGGAAGGAGAACCCCGCCCAGCCGTATTTCCGGTAAATCGGCCAGTCGGATTTCAGCATTTTTATCCGCGTATTCACAAGGTCGTCCTTGAACACGCCGACATATTCGCTGTCCGACGTCAGAAAATCCGCGAGGATTCTTCCGTAAGCCCCCGCCGATTCGCAGCAGAGCTTTTGCTTCGACTGCCTTAAATCCTCGGGGTGGGTGCAGCCCGCATCCGCCAGAAATCCGGAAAATTCCTCCCACGTCACAAGGTCCTTAAGCATCTCGTAGGCGGTGTTGTCGCTTCTTGTGATGGCGTATGTAAGGACCTCCTGAAGGGTGTATTCGTCGCCGAAATTCCCTTGATTTATAACCCCGGAGCCTTTGAAATAGTGCCGCTCCTCGTAGGTAAGAATCATTTCGGGGTCAAGCTCCCCCGCCGTCATCTTCTTATAAATAAGGGTGCAGAACGGGATTTTTATCGTGCTCGCGATGGGGTAGTGCGCGCCGGGGTTAAGTTCATACTCAAAACCGCTCTTAAGGTCGAGATAGTAAACCGACATAACCCTTTCCGCCGCCGTTCCGTCGGCGTTTGCCCGCTCGGGCTGACATACGCATTCCGCAGTCCCGTCGCAGCCCGCGTTCATGCCGTATTTTTCGACGATTTTATCCATTCCCGAATAAAACTCGGGCGGCATTTCAAAATCGTCCCGCATCTTTGTTTCCTCGGGAGGTTCCGGCGCGGCCGGCTCGGTGTTTTCGGGGATTTCGGTCGGCGGCGCGGTCGGCAGCGGTTCGGTCGGCTCCTCTTTTTCGGTGAGAGGGCCTATGAGGGAAATGGACGGCGCGCGGGCGGTTTCTCGGGACGGGTTTTGCGCAAAGGCGGCTTCGCTTTCATGCGCGCCGCAGGAAGAAAGAACGACTGCAAGCGCGGCGGCCGCCGCCACAGCTTTTAGCCTCACGGCAAAACACCTCCCGCAGAGTTTACTTTATGCTGTCAAAGGTCAGCTTGTCGTAATATTCGCAGTATTCGACGTCGGCGTCCGCAAGCATGTCGTCGACGTAGGCGTTGAGCGCGAGGGACGCGTAGTCCGGCTCAAGCCTCTCGATGATGTGGTAGCCGTAGTCTGTTTCGACTATGTCGCTGATTTCGCCCTTTTTGAGCGCGAATGCGGCCTTCTCAAACGGCTCCACCATCTCGCCGAAGCTGAAGGTATAGCCCTCGACGTTGTCAATCATACTCGGGTCGTCGCCGTCCGACTGCGCAAGGTCATAGACGCTTTCGCCGGCCTTGATTCTTTCGGCGATTTCCTGCGCATATTCATACGCGGCGGCCTTAAGCTCCTCGTCGGTGGCGTCCTCATAGCCCTCCTCGTCGGCGAAGTGGTCGTTTGAAATCAGAACGTGGTATGCCCTGACGTAGCTTTCGTCAAACTCGTCGCGCTCCTCGGCGGTGGGATAAAGCTCCTTCCCCTCGCCGTTGAAAAGGTCCTCGTAAACGCGGCTGCACATGACGGTCTGGCTGATTAACCTTTCAAGCAAATCCTCGGTGATGCCGGTTTCCGCAAGGGCTTCCTGATACTCCTCCTCGGAATCGAAATAGCTCGCCTGAGCGGCAAGGTTGTCGGCGACGTCCTTAAGGTCGTCGTCGGTGAGCTCGATTCCGTAGTCCCTCGCAATCAGGTTGCCCCAGTTATTTTCAAGAATATACATCTCGGTGTATTCAAGAAGGGTCGGGAAGTCGGAGCCGTTTGTTTCCCAATAGCTCGGGTCGCCTCCCGAAAAATATGAGCCGTCGAGGAAGTTGTACATATACCTGAACTCGTCGTAGGGGACCTCGAGGCCGTTCACGGTCATCATCGTGAGGTTGGTGCCGTCGATTTCCTCGCCGTCGATATTCAGGGCAAGAAGGTTTTCGCCGACGGGCGTTTCACCGTCCTCCGCGGGAAGCGAAGCGGGGGTATCCCCCGAAACGAGAGGCGTATCTCCCTCGTTCCCGCATGAGCACAGGCATAACGCCGAAACGGCAAGCGCAAGAAGCAGCGCGGCGATTTTTTTAATATTCATTTGCAATTCTCCCAAAAATAAATTTCCGTATTATTTTAGTACCGTAATATGATTATTGCGTGACAACGGCCTGAAATATTTTCCGCAGGATAATTGATAGTATACGGCAAAGAGAGGGAAATGTCAAGGTGGGGAGGGGGGAAGGTATACGAAATTTTTCGGAAGGGTGGGGGCTTTTATATGGTGATTATTGAGATTTGCTATTTTAAATGGTATTTTTTCATGAGAAGATTCTGCTTTGTGAGGGGGTGGTTTGTCCACCGCTTCCAAAGGGGGTGAGGCAGGTTTGGGGGTATGGCGGGTCGCTCCGGGGGTTGTGATGAGGCCGCGCGGCGGAAAAAGCTGGTGCGTCGGTTCCCCCCCCCCCCCCCTCGTTGCACCCGGCAAGGCGCGGCGAATGGGGCGGGGTGGGAGGGTGGGTGGCGGGCAGAAGCCATGGCGGCCGCAGGAAATCAGCCCCATTCGCCGCGCCGGGCTCACGCACAAAACCCGAAGCAACAGCGTTCCCAACTCCAGAACTCAAACTTAACCCCACACCCACAGAACCGCACCCAACCTTTCCCTAAAAAACTGTCATCTGCCCTCCGCCCTCTGCTTTCTGACAGCAACGGATACGCTTGAGGCTCATACTTTTAGAGTTTATCTCGTTATCAAATCACAGAACAAAATCCCCCTACTCAACCCTCGAAAAAATAATCCTCCCGCAAATCCCATCCAATCACCCCTGCCTTTCCCCTTCTCCCTTCTTAATCCCCTCTGCCCTGTACCGAAACGTCGACAGCGGCATTCGGCAGGCGCGGGCGGCGGCTGTGCCGGTGATTTTACCGGACTGCCACTTTAAATAGCTGTCGTAGAAGCAGTCAGGAAGCGGTTCGGCGGGGCGGCCGAACTTCACCCCGCGCGCCTTTGCGGCGGCGATGCCCTCCGCCTGCCGCTGACGTATGTTGGTTCGCTCGTTTTCCGCGACGAACGACAGAACCTGCAAAACAATATCGCTAAGAAAAGTCCCGACCAAATCCTTTCCGCGCCGCGTGTCCAGAAGCGGCATGTCGATAACGCAGATGTCGACCCCCTTGTCCTTCGTAATCACCCGCCACTGCTGCTGAATTTCCTCGTAATTGCGGCCGAGGCGGTCTATGCTTTTGATGTATAAAAGTTCGTCGCGGCGCAGCTTTCGTAAAAGGCGTTTATAGTTAGGACGGTTAAAGTCCT
>CANPZQ010000070.1 GCA_947588775.1 uncultured Clostridia bacterium | reverse complement strand
CCGCGGAATGCCATATTTCTCAGCAGTATGAATAATTTTCTCAGCTAACTTTACACGTTTTTCGGCTGTGTCCGGCACGCCGTTTTTGTCCATCGCCAGCCCGAGCACAACGGCTCCGTATTTTTTTGCAATCGGGAAGATTTTAGCCATAACCTCGTCGTCGGCGTTGACGCTGTTAATTAGCTGTATTCCGTTATATACCCTCGCTGCGGCCTCAATTGCCTCCGGGTCCGACGAGTCAATCTGAAGCGGCAAGTCGCAGTATTCCTGAACCTTTTTGATAATCTTCGGCATTAACCTTTTTTCGTCCAGTCCGGGCACCCCGGCGTTCACGTCCAGAAGGTCTGCACCCGCCTCCTGCTGCCTCAACGCCTCGTCGACGAGGTAGTCGAGGTCCTCGGCCTGCAACGCTTCCTTCAGCTTTTTCTTCCCGGTAGGGTTCAGCCGCTCGCCGCAAACCTTAACATTTTCAATCACACATAGATTATTTGCAGAATTAATCGCTGTGCAAATTTTACATAGCTTACGATTGACCTTTTCTCCTGAATATCTGCTAATCCTTTTAATAAATTCAGGCGTCGTCCCGCAGCACCCGCCGACAATCGCAACGCCCAACTCAATCATTTCGCCGATGTAACGCTCAAACTCCCCCGCGCTCAGCTTATAAACCGCGCGGCCATTCTCAATAACCGGCAGCCCGCGGTTCGGCTGAACGATAACCGGTTTGTCCGTTGAGTTAATTATCCTTTGAACAATCGGCATGAGCTCCTCCGGCCCGAGCGAGCAATTTACGCCGAGTGCGTCGACATTCAACCCCGAAAGCGTGTTTGCTACAATCTCGGGCGTCGACCCGCAAAGCGTCCTCTGCGACGCGTCGAACGTCATCGTTGCGAACACCGGCAAATCGGAATTTTCCTTGAACGCGAGCACCGCCGCCTTCATTTCATATAAGTCGGAAAACGTTTCAAGAATGTATCCGTCGACCAAATCCCGCGAAATTTCGGCGACCTTTTTGTAAGCTGCATAAGCATTTTCAAAAGTCAACTTCCCCATCGGCTCCATCATTTCACCGGTCGGCCCAACGTCAAAAAACACCGGTTTTCCGACACTTTTTGCGTTTTCAACGGCAGCGTTTGCTATTTCAGCTAATGAATAACTGCCATGATATTTTATCGGATTTAGGCCGAAAGTATTCGCGGTAATAATGTCAGCGCACGAATATGATTGATGAATCGATTTAATAATTCCCGGATGCGTAATGTTCAGCTCTTCCGGAACTTCGGTCACGCCGAGCCGCTCAAGCTCGCTTCCGAATCCACCGTCAAAGACTATTATTTTTTCTCCCGGCTGTAGCATGTTACACCGTCCTTTAAATAATTGCACGAATTAAGCATAAAGCAGCCGCTGCAGGAGCGATTATTGACTTTTCCTACTGCGATAACTCCGGCCATCGACTTGGAGGGATGCATAAAGTTCGATTCGTTAAGCTTTATTCCGATTCGCTCCGGCTTCAAAATTCCGAAAATTTCCGGTAAGTCAGCAACGCTGCTTCCTCCGTAGCCCGGACAAAAGCGCGGTGAGAGCACCATTCCGAGGCTTTTTTCGTAGTTATCGGAGCAAAATTCGAGGTACGCGCTCGCACAGGAATCGACCACGGCTGCGCGGGAAATATCCGTCCTGAAAAGACGGTTAATTAACCTGTCAATCTCTGTTCCGAGCGTCATCGCGCATAGCAGTACTCCCGTTGAACCCTCAAAAAAGCCCAAATAAGGCTGCTTTTTCAAAAAATCCGGCAGTTCGTCCATGATTTTATATATGTAATTAAATTGAGCTGTTTGTTCAACTTCTTGAAGCGATTTGGCTATCAGTTCATCGGTTTCCGTGCTCCTTTGAACGCCGTGATAGCCAAGGTAATTATAAATTTGTGGAGTTAATCTTTCAATGTCAGAAGAGTTCATGGAAAACGTTTTCGAGCCTCCCGCAGATTTCTATCGCCGTGTCGGCGCGGTTCATTATATAAAGGTGGATTCCCGGCGCGCCTTTCGCAATCAAATCGATTATCTGATAAACTGAATAATTTATCCCGATTTCCCGCATGACAAGCGGGTTTGAGGAGTAGGTTTCAATCATATTTCGGAAATCAAGCGGTATCGCGGAGCCGCACATTGATTTAATTCGTGAAATATTTTTCGCGCTTATAAGCGGCATTACGCCCGGGATTATCGGCACCGTAACGCCCATTCGTTCGGCCTCGTGGCAGAGACGATAATAGTAGGAATTGTCATAGAAAATTTGTGTAATTAAGAATTTTGCGCCGCGATCTTGTTTCTTTTTTAAATTAACTATGTCGTCACGGAGGGTTTCGCATTCAGTGTGGCCCTCGGGGTAGCACGCCGCGCCGAGGCAGAAGCTATCGCCTAAGTAAGTTAGTAAATCGGTTGCGTGGGCGAAATGCTTGCAGTAGTCCTCCGCAAAGTCCGCCGGTCGGTCGCCGCGAAGTGCCAGAACGTTCTCGACGCCAAGCTTTTTCAGCTCGCCCGCAACCCTGTCGATGTCCGCAGGCGTGCTTGGGCCGCCGGTTATGTGGGCAAGCGGCTCGATTCCCATCGCCTTGATGCAGCCCGAAATTTCCGTCGCGTCGCGGGCATTGCTCCCGCCCGCGCCGTAGGTCACGCTGATGAAATCCGCGCGAAGATTCCGGAGTTTTTCAATCGTTTTTATCAGCTCCGCCTTCTCCTCGCCGCCCTTTTTCGGCGGGAAAACCTCGAAGGAAAGCGTCCGCTTTTTCCTAAGAATGTCGTCGATTCTCATTCGTTTTTCCTCTTTTTTATTAAGTAAGCTGTCAAAACGGCGGCGTTTTTGACTTAATCATTAAAAATAATCTTTTCAGGGGCATGTACAACGCCGAAACGCTCACTACGGCGCATACCGCCTGCGGTATCATCGCCAAAAAGCTGCCGTAAAAATATCCGGCCGCCGCCTCTTTTGAATAGCCCATCATTAGTGGAGTTATTAAATCATCAAGGAGTGTGAAGCATACCGTAAGCGCAGCTGCGATGGCTGCTGCAGTCGCGGTTTCCAAAAACGATTCGCGCTTTGAGCTGCCCTTGTATTTAATTGATACCGCTATATAAAATATTGCTAAAGCCGCAAGCAGAGCGGATAAAACGTAAAGCATTATTCTCAGTTTTGTTTGGTATACCACGCTCACGCGCACGCCGAGGGTTCCCAAAAACGCGGCCGAAGCCGACATTGCAAGAAGCAGGGAAACCGTCGGCGCAGGAGCCGGAGGGCGGCCGCCGACATGTCCGAAAACAAGTGAAAACAAAGTATAGTAAATTAAATACAGCAGCACGACCGACGGGTAGAAGCCGTAAATCAGACACCGCAGAAGCGAGAACGCCGCGCCGGTCAGAATCCCCGATTTTGCCCCGAAAACGGCGCAAAACGGCGCGAAAACCGCCGTTACAAGCTCGATCCCGGCGACGAAGCCGAGCGCGTACTGGACCGCGACGAGGAGTGCCGCCATCAGCGCGCACTCGGTCAGGCGGCGCGCTCCCATCAGTAGCTTTCAAGCGACAGGACGTAGAGCTCGCCCGCGACCATCGGCAGGCCGGACGCGCCGTAGGACGCGCTCGCGCAGGTCCTGCCGCCGCACTCGCGGGAGCCGTATTCCGCGCTCGAATAGGCCACGCCGTCGAGCTCGCCGAGGGTCGTGTAGATGGCCCAGTACTCGTTTTTCGCGGGGTCCGCGCTTCTGCCGTTTACCTCGGTGATGTAGAGGCCGAAGTCGCCGTCGTCGCCCGAAAAGCTCAGTTTTCCGGCTTCCGAAAGGGCGGTCAGCGCGTCCTCGAGCGTTCCGCCGTCGGCGGTGCATTCGATTGCGAGCTCGGTTTCGGTTTGGGAGATTATTTTTGCGGATACGTCGCCGCTCCCGCATGCCGCCGCGAAAACGGCGACGATGAGTATAACGGAAAAAATACTTAATATTTTAGCTTTCATTGTTGATAGACTCCTTTATAATTTATTTGTCACATAAAAACGTCGTGAAGCCGAAGTCGTAGGCGACGATTTCATTTCCCCAAAGGCTTTCAGTACGGCCTTTTGCCTCTTTCGCAAGGATTTTTTCCGCGGCCTCCTTGAATTTCGGAAGGCCCTTCGGGTCGACGGTTTCGGAGGCATGGGAGGGGTATATCACGTCAAATTCGCCAGAAAGGGAAATCAGGCGGTCGACGGAGTGAACGTAGGCGTTGAGGTCGCGCATCGGGCCGAACATGAAGATTCTGCCGTCTTGAATGGGGTCGCCGGTGAAGATTCGGCGGGCGTTCATGTCAAGAATCGCGACGGAGCCGGGGGTATGGCCGGGGGTGTGAATAATTCTGAGGGGGCGGCCGCCGAGGTCGATTACGTCGCCGTCCCAGACGGGGTCGACCTTGCCGGTTCTGCCGGAGCGGTAGAAATTCGCGCATTCGGCGGGGTGCATGTAAAAGCTTTCAAATTCGCCGACGCTGCCGAGGTGGTCGCCGTCGGCGTGGGTGTTAATGAGGGAAATCGGGAGGGAGGTGTGCTCGCCGGCAAGCTCGCGGGCGTTATGTGTCTGCATTCCGCTGTCGATGAGGATTGCGCGCTCGGTTCCGATGAGGAGGAAGAATTTCACGCCGCCCTCGTCGAAGAGGAGGGTGTTGGGGTAGATTGTTTTTGGGGTCATGGGGTGGTACCTCGATTCTTTTTTGTGTGGGGGTGATTTGGGTGATTTTGGGGGGAGTGATGGAGAGTGGGGGTAGTGGTGTAAGATTGGTTTTGGCAAAAGTTGGGGAGTGGTGCTGAGGGTTGGGGCGAATATGTACTCGATTTGATGGAGTTTAGGGAGAATGCAGAGGATTGGAGTGCGCTGAAACTCATGCCGGCAGGAGATTGCAGGCTTATGGGGGGTGAGATTCTCCCGAACCGCTCTGCACGGCTCTTAATGGGTTTGGAATCGAAAGGTCAGAAGATGGGGTGCGCAGAAATTTGGGATGGGAAAGTATTGCGACCTACTGCTGAAGCCTGAACCTCACCCACCCCCGCTCCGCCTGCGGCTCCGGGGGGTGGGATTCGGCTCAGGCGGGGGGATTGGGCGCGCGCTTGCTATGCGTTTCCTGTGCAAGCCCGGCGCGGCGAATGGGGCTGGTTTCCTGCGGCCGCCATAGCTCCTGCCCGCCACCCACCCACCCTCCCCGCCCCATTCGCCGCGCCCTGATGGGTGCAGCACGGAAAGCGCGGCGGAAAAAGCGGGGAAATGGCAGGAAACTGCGGGGGGGGGGGGAACCGACGCACCAGCTTTTTCCGCCGCGCGGGCACGCAGAAAGCCCGGAGCGAGCCAACAACATCAAACCCCGCCTCCCCTCCCCTCGGGGGAGGGGGACAACCCGACTTTCACAACGCAGCCACTTCGCAGGGGAGAGGGAACTTAAATAGCACGAGCAAAGCGAGTACCTTACAAACCCCCGCGGCACATCACAAATCCCCGCAAATCCGCACTTCCCCTGCCCCCAAATTCACCCGTCCTTCAAATCCCTGACCGTCTTACCGGTATCCACCGGCATCTCGACATACCTCAGAATATCCTCCGGGTCGTCGCTTAAGTGATAAAGCCCGCTGCAGTTTTCGCGAATGAACTTTTTTTCAATTGCCTTTTCCATCGCGGTGTGCAGCTCGTTGTAGTAGCCTCGGATGTTGTATATCGCTATCGGCTTGCGGTGGCGGCAGAGCTGCTTCAAGGTGAGTATCTCGAAAAATTCCTCGAAGGTGCCGATGCCGCCCGGCACGACGATAAAAGCGTCGGCGCGGTCCTCCATTATCTGCTTGCGCTCACGCATTGTATCCGTAAAAATAAGCTCGGTGCAGAAGTCGCAGATGGCCTCCACGCCCTCGTCCTCAAAAAAGCTCGGGATAACCCCGACAATCTCTCCTCCGCCACGGCGAACGCCCCGCGCCGCCGCGCCCATGAGGCCGTTTCCTCCCCCTCCGAAAACAAGCGAATGCCCGCGCCGCGCCATCTGCTCGCCGAGCTCTTCGACCCTCTTGATATATTCCGCGTCGATAGTCGGCGACGCCGCCCCGAATACGCAAATTTTCATATAAACCTCCTTGGGAATAATATATAGTATAGGATACCACATTTTCGCAGGAAATTCAAGAGGGAAAATAGGGAGGGGAGCTGTACATTTCGACCATATTATAAAAACTCTTTTTCTGATGATTCAGCGTTGCTATCTGCTTTCCAATTTATACTTTCCATTTAAATGTAGCCGTTTCGGACACTCTCGGGTAGAGAGTTAGAGGGTGAGAGGATAGAGAGAGGTTTTGGGAAAAATTGTGGTTGTTACAAGCTTAATGCATCAAGGCGCGGCGAATGGGGCGGGCGGAGAGCGGGAAATGTTGGAGGGCGGGTGGGCGCAGGAAACCAGCCCCATTCGCCGCGCCGGATTTACGCACAAAGCCCAAAACAACTCGCGCGCCCACCCCCGGCCCAAGCCGAATCCCGTCCCCCGAAGCCCCCTTGCGGGGCTGAGCGGGGACGGGTGAGGGTTGGGCTTTTAGAGGTTAGAGCGTTAGAGGGTTAGAGGATAGAGGCAGTCTAACCGGGCTTTGCGAAGAATAGCGATTTCGGTGCAGGTCTGAACCGGGAATGGTGGAGAGTTAGAAGATAGAAAGTGCAGAAAGTTGGGGAGTGGGAAAAAATTTAAGCTTGGCTGCAAAAGCCTAAGCCTCACCCACCCCCGCTCCGCCTACGGCTCCGGGGGGTGGGATTCGGCTCAGGCGGGGGTTGGGCGTGCGGCTCCCATCGGGCTTTCTGCTGTCGCCCGCGCGGCGGGGAAAGCTGCTTTTCTGCGTCCCACCCGCCCGCCCCCACACTTTCCTGCCATTTCCCCGCTTTCCCCGCCGCGCTACCCTCCCACCCAACCCAAAAGGGCGCACCCCACATGCGCCCTTCACTATCAATTACTTAACCACCAATCAATCCGTCAAAATCAACCTTACCGGCTCCTTCTGCACGGGCTCGCCCATGCCGGTATTATAAGTCTGCTTCGGGCCAATCAGCGACGTTCTGATTTTGTCGTCCTGCTTGAGGATTACAAACTTCTGCAGGACAAGATTCTGGTCCATTCCCCATACTCTCAGGGTATGCTCGCCCTTTGAAAGGCTCAGCGCAAGCTCCGCGGTTCTTCCGCCCTGCTCGATGGTCGCGTACCAGCCGCCGCTCACGAAGGAAACATATCCCTCGCCCTGAATATTTACGGTTTCGATGTTCTTTGAATCAATCTGGAAACCCGCGTTGAGGTGGGTGCCGTCGTCGAAGGATACGTTGTTCCCCTGTCCCGCGTAAATAACGAGCTTATAGTCGCCGTCCTCGGGGATAGAGAAGTTGTAGTCAATCCACGGCCCCTGTCCCTCCTTGAAGGGCTTCGAGTAGCTCTCAAGCATTTTGATTGATGTTTTCTGCTTTCCGTATCCCTCCAGAACCGTCCAGCCGATTCCGTCGGCCGAGCCCTTGTCGGCATACTGGTCGGCGTTCATCGCAATAACTCCGTTGGAGGGATAGTGCGTTTTCGCAAGCTTTGAATCCGCGTCGATGACCTTCGCGTTTACCGCGATTTCAACGGTTCTGTCGCCAGCGGAAACGGTTATCTTCCCGGAAGCGTCGCCGCTTATCTTGTCCCAATCGACGGATACCGCGAAGCTCTCGCTTACAAGATATTCCCCGCTCATATCGCCGTCGATTTTGATGAAATCGCCGTCGCAGGAAATCGTGTAATTTACCGGCTGATTTCCGCCGTTTGTGAGATTAACGACATACGCCTGCTTCTCGGTCGATTCAAAGTCGGGAAGCTCTGCCGTTCCGCCCTTATAGCCTCTCTTTTCGGCGGGAATGTCGACAATCATAAGCGCGCCGTCCTCCGGCTCAATCCGCTGAGTCGTGATTTTCACCGCCGACTCGCCGTTCCAGCTCGCATAGTTCATATGCGCCTGCGCGGTTACGTTCCCTAAGACGGGGTCGTTGTACTTCTTGCAGTAGTCGGGCGACGCAATCATCATTCCGTACCACTTGTTGAGCCCGTTTAAGTCCTCGCCGAGCGAAGAATATGCTTCGGTAAGCTCCTCGTCGTACTTAAGATATTCCTCGACAAGGTCGGCGTAGGTGTTCGTGAGGGTGGATTTTCTCGCGGCATAGGTGCTGTTCAGCCCGCTCATTATCTGGATTCTCGCGACGTTCGCCGAGGCAACCGCGGGATAGTATACGAGCTGGTAGTACGGCACATAGCACTCCGAATCCTCGCCGATTTTGTCCTTTAAGCTGTCGGCGCGCTCAATCACGCTGTCAATCAGCTTAAGCATTTCCGCCGCCTCGTTATAGTGCAGGATGCTGTAGCTGCAATCCCCCGAGCTCTTAAGCGTTTCGGGCTTGCAGTTTCCGTTTATCCATGTGTAGTCGTAGAGCAAATCCGCAATCGTCTGAATATCCCCATCGGATAGAGAATCCTCCGCCGCGAACTGCTCCCTTGCCCACTTGACAAGATAGTCGTCGCAGTTGTTGGGGTTAGACGTGCCGTATTTCTCAAAATCATACGCCAAATCCATGAAGTAGCTTATCGGAAGCTCCATCGGCCTCAAATCGCCGACGTTCACTATCCATGCGTCGTCTACGCCGTATTCATAGGCGGTCGTGAGGTTCTCCCACGTCCTCTGAAGCGGCATGGTGTTTATCCACATAGACGTTTTCGGGCTTCCGACATAGTCGAAGTGGTAGTAAAGCCCCCAGTTGAATTTTTCCTTTTCGTCGAGCTCCGGCAGCGTCCTCAGATAGCCGTTGTTGTCCTCGCAGAGCATTACTATCCGGTGGGTGTCGGCTCCCAAGAGCTCCTTTACGTCGGGGTCGTCGCGAAGTCCCTTGCCGAGGGCGGCCTTCGGGTTATCGCGGGAGCCGCCGTACCAGCAGTTCTCGACTTCCTTATATATTGCAATCAGCGACGGCGCGTCCTCGAGGCCGTGCTCCTCTAAAATTTTGCTCTGCGCGCGGAGTACGCCCTTTAACAGCTCGATATTTTCCTCGGTGTCGAGGGTTCTTCCCGAAGCGTCGACAAGCGCGGAGTCGTTCTCGCCCCTCATGCCGATGGTAAAGAGGTTGTCGAAGCTTCCGTTCCGGTAGATAGCGTCGCTCCAGAACGCCTCAAGGTTGTTCGGGTTCAGAAGATAGTTCCAGACCTTCTGGTCGGCCGCGTTAGTAAGCTCGGGGTCGCGGTATGTGATATTCGACCCCCAGTAGCCCTGAAGCCCGCCCCATTCGCCGCCGCTTCTCGCCATCGGCTCGTGGTGCGAAGCTCCGACCGTAACGCCGTATCTGTCCGCCAGAACGGCGTTCGCGAGCGTCATCGGGTATTCACCCGGCCCTAAGACAAGGCTGTGGTCGGCGTTGATATTCGTCGCGGGGGTGGAATTCGACGCGCCCTCGTTGCCGGGCTGATCGACATACATCACCCCGCCGAGCTTGTAGTGATACTCCTTTTCGAGCTCCGCAAACTTTCCGGTAACGCCCTCCATTCCGTCGTTCGAGAAGTTGTTCGACCACATCGCCGGCCACATGTAGTTGCCCTTAAGCCTTAAAATGAGCTCGAAAATCTTGTCGTAGAACATGTAGTTCAGGCCGCCGAAGTGGCTGTCGGCAAAGCCGTTTAAGCAGGGGTTTTCGTCGTTCATGAATATTCCGCGGAAATTGACGGACGGCCGCTTTGAAACGGTTTCAAGCTGCGCCGCCGTCGCGGTCATGCGCGAAAGAGGCTCCGGCTTTACGTCGCCCCACCAAATCCACGGGCTTACGCCGAAAATGTCCTGAGTTATGTGGAAAAGCCCGTAAATCGCGCCGCGCTTGTCCGCGCCGGCGACGACGACCTTTGTCTTTCCGCCGTCCGAAACGACCTTGATTTCGTATCTCTCCCAGTTTTCGGACTTGAAATCCCCGCCGCTCGGCTCAATGCTCCAGTCGAGGTTCAAAGAGGCTATAAGCTCGTCGTCGACAAGCCCAGCCATTATGTAAACGCCGTCCGACGGCTCGGTTTCGGTTATTTCGGGCCGAACGCCGACAAGTGCCTCAAAGTCGCCGGCAACCGATTCCGCGACGAGAGAAAGCCCGTCGTAGGCCGCCCCCTTTGAGTCGATGTATATCGGCGCGGCCTTTTCCGCCGTCGCCAGCACCACCTCGGGTGAATTGTCTACCGGCTGCATATACGATACCTCCGCTTTAAAGATTATTTCCTCGCCGTCAAAAGTAACGGCGCAGCTCAGCTCCTCGGCCGCCGCCTCTTCGGCAAACGCGGTAAACGCGCCTCCCATAGATGTGAACAAAATAACAAGGCAGACCGCCGCCGAGGCCGCGCCCTTCCCCTTTTTCCTGAGAAGGATAAAAGCCGCGACCGCAACAACTATGACCGCCGCCGAAACGGCTATTATTGCCGGAAGGGCTCCGCGGG
>CANPZQ010000069.1 GCA_947588775.1 uncultured Clostridia bacterium | reverse complement strand
GAACAGCCGTTCTTGAAATCGGCCTAAAACGGCTCGAAATCCCTGCCGCAAGCCTTCCCGACGGCGCGCGGGAGGGTAGCGTTCTTGAAAAAACGGCGGACGGGCTTAGGCTTTTGCCGGAAGAAACCAAAAAGCGTCGCGAGGAAATGGCAGCCCGCACGAACGCGCTTTTTAAGGAGTGATAAAAATGCAGGGCAATCTGTTTTCCGAAATAAGCTCGCGCGCGGCCGAATTTTCCAAGGGCCACCGCCGAATCGCGGAATATATCCTCATGCACTACGACAAAGCCGCGTTCATGACAGCCTCGAAGCTCGGCGACAGCGTCGGCGTAAGCGAATCGACGGTCGTAAGGTTTGCCTCAGAGCTCGGCTTCGACGGCTATCCTGAGTTCCAGAAGGCTCTTCAGGAGGAAATGCGCACTCGCCTGACCTCCGTCCAGCGGATTGAAGTCAGTTTCGACCGCTACGGCCATGACGAAGTTTTAAAGAGCGTACTTTTGCACGACATCGACCGAATCCGCCGGACCCTCGAGGAAACGACGCCGTCGGTTTTCAGCGAAGCTGTGGAAATGATTGTAAACGCGAAGCGTATCTATATAATGGGAATCCGAAGCTCGGCGGCCCTTGCCTCGTTTTTGGGATACTATTTCAAGCTGATGCTCCCGAACGTCACGGTAATTGAAACGGGCAGCCGAAGCGAGCTGTACGAGCAGCTCATGCACATGTGCTCGGAGGACGTCATCATCGGGATTTCCTTCCCGCGGTACTCCCGCCAGACTGTCTACGCCGTCAGCTACGCCAGCGACGTCGGCGCGAAGTCCGTCGCGATAACCGATACCGCCGATTCACCGATTGCCGCAAAGGCGGACAGGGCGTTGCTCGCAAAAAGCGACATGGTTTCCTTCGTCGATTCCCTCGTCGCGCCTCTTAGCCTCATAAACGCGCTTATTGTCGCCGTTTCCGTCCGGAAAAAGGAGCTTGTCGCGAAAAACTTCGAGCGGCTTGACAGAATCTGGGAGGAATACGACGTCTACGAAAAGAACGGCGGCGGCCGGTGAAATACGACGTTTGCATCATCGGCGGGGGAGCGTCGGGGCTTTTCGCAGGCGCGGTTTTGGGGGAAGCGGGGCTGAAAACCCTGATTTTGGAGCCAAACCGCGAGCTTGGCCGAAAGCTCAGAATAACCGGCAAGGGCAGGTGCAACCTCACAAACGACTGCACCGCGCAGGAGGTAATGAAAAACGTTCCCCGGAACCCGAAATTTCTCTACAGCGCGCTGTCGAAGCTCCCACCCGAAAGGATAATTTCGTGGTTTGAAGCGCGCGGATTAAAGCTTGTAACCGAGCGCGGAAGGCGTGTTTTCCCGCAAAGCGGACGAGCCGACGACGTTGCCGACCTTCTTTCGGAAATATGCATAAAAACCGGCGCGACGGTCGTCCGCGAAAAGGCTGCGGATATAATCGCCGAAAACGGCGCGGCGGTCGGCGTTAAAACGAAAAGCGGCGAATATTTCGCCGAAAGCGTTATTCTCGCAACGGGCGGAAAATCCTACCCGCGGACAGGCTCCGACGGCAGCGGCTATAAAATCGCTGAACGGCTCGGCCACACCGTAAAGCCGCAGAGCCCGTCGCTTGTGCCGATTGAAACGGTTGAGAACGTTTCGGAGATGTCGGGGCTAACGCTTAAAAACGTCGTTTTGACCCTTTTTGAAGATGGCAGAAAAAAGCCGGTTTACTCAGAGTTCGGCGAATTGACGTTTATGCCATACGGGATTTCCGGGCCGCTCGGGCTGACGGCCTCCTGCCTCATGGAACCCGAAAAAATCGCCTGTAAAGCATATAAGCTTGTCATAGACCTCAAGCCCGCCCTCACCCCCGATCAGCTCGACGCGAGGCTTTTAAGGGAGATAAAATCCGACCCGAAGGCGGATTTCTCGGCACTTTTGCGAGGCATTCTTCCCCGAGAGCTTTGCCGCTTTGCCGCCGAAGCCGTTAATATCCCCGAAACCGCGCAGATAAGCGGTTTGACGCGTGAACAAAGGCTCAAAATCGCGGCGTTTCTGAAGGGCTTTTCCCTCACCCCGAAGTCGCTTCGGCCGTTCGACGAGGCGATAATAACCCGGGGCGGAATCGCGGTCGGAGAGATAGACCCCGCGAGTATGGAATCAAGGTTTGTAAAGCGACTGTACTTTACAGGCGAGATAATAGACTGTGACGCTTTTACCGGCGGATATAACCTGACGGTTGCCTTTGCAACGGCATATTCCGCCGCTGAAAATATCATTCAAAGGAAAGAAGAAAAGACATGGGATTAAAATGTGCAATTGACGGCCCGAGCGGAGCCGGAAAGTCAACGATTGCGAAAACCCTCGCGCAAAAAATCGGCTTTATCTACGTCGACACTGGAGCTCTGTACCGCGCCATCGGGCTTTACGCCCTTCGCAAGGGCGTTATAACCGACATTCCGGAACAGGTTGTGCCGCTTCTTGACGAAATCAAGCTTGATTTGCGGCACGAAAACAACGTCCAGCGGGTATTTCTCAACGGCGAGGACGTTTCCGACCTGATTAGAACGCAGGAAATCTCAATGGCCGCCTCCGACGTTTCGGCCTTTGCCGAGGTCCGGCAGTTTTTGATTGATTTACAGCGCGAAATCGCCGCGAACAACGACGTTATAATGGACGGCCGCGACATCGGCACCGTCATTCTGCCCGACGCGGAGGTAAAGGTGTTCCTGACGGCCTCCCCGGAGGAGCGCGCCCGCCGCAGGTTCGAGGAGCTGAAGGCGAGGAGCCGCGACGTCGAATACGAAAAGGTTTTAAGCGACATCAACCGCCGTGACTACAACGACTCCCACCGCGAAATTTCCCCGCTAAGAAAGGCCGACGACGCGATTGAGCTCGACTCGACGGGAATGGAGGTCGGCGAGGTCGTCGACAGGGTTGAGGAGCTTATTGACGCGGCACGCAGGCGCGAATTCAAGACCATTCCCGCGTGGAGAAGGGTTCCGTACGCGCTTTTGCGCGGGCTTGCGGCACTTGTTTTCGGAATTATTTTCGACGTGAGATACGAGGGCAGGGAGAACCTCCCGAAGAGCGGCTCGGTAATTCTTGCCGGCAACCACAGGACATGGTTCGACCCGGTTCTCATCGCGATTCGTGTAAAATACATCTCGTCATACATGGCGAAGTCGGAGCTCTTTGAAATTCCGGTGCTGCGGACGATTATAAAAATCGTCCACGCCTTCCCGACGAGGAGAAACAGCGCGGACGTTTCCTCATTAAGCGTCGCGGAGGAATATATCCGCAAGGGCTACAATCTCACTATTTTCCCGGAAGGCACCCGCTCCCGCGACGGCAAAATCGGCCGCGCAAGAAGCGGCGTTGCGGTAATCGCATCGCGCTGCGGCGTTCCGGTTTATCCGGTCGGAATAGCTTACAAGGGGCATCTCAGGTTCCGCCGGAGGATAACCGTCCGTTTCGGCGAGCCGATAAGCCCCGAGGAGCTTAAAATCGCTTCGATGTCGAAAACCGACCTTCGCGCCGCCGGCGACAGAATAATGGCGAAAATCGCGAAGCTGGTGGAAACCGATGTCTAAGGTGACGGTCGCCGCGACGGCGGGCTTCTGTTTCGGGGTGGACAGGGCGGTAAAGCTCGCCTACGAGGCCGCAGAACGCTATGAAAACGTCTGCACCCTCGGCCCGATTATCCATAACCCCGACGTTGTCGCAGACCTTGAAAAGAAGGGAGTGCGCGCAATCGATTCCCTCGACGGAATAACCGAGCGCGACACCGTTATAATCCGCTCCCACGGCGTCGGGCCGGATGTTTACGCTGCGCTTATGGAAAAGGGCGCGCGGGTCGTCGACGCGACCTGCCCGTATGTAAAAAAGATTCATCAGATTGTCGCGGAGCGTTCAAAAGCGGGGGATATTATCCTTATTGCGGGCGACCCGAACCACCCCGAGGTGCAGGGAATTGTCGGTTACGCCGAAAATGAGCGTCATATTTTCGCCGATGCGGATGAAATGATGATACTTTTAAGAAAAAATTGTGAAAAATTCAAAAAAAGTGTTGCAATTCTCTCACAAACGACGTATAATGTTTCTAAGTGGGAAGACTGTAAATCCCTCGCTGCAGGTTTTGACGGAGTAACCGTATACAACACGGTGTGCGCCGCCACTTCCAAACGGCAGTCCGAAGCAAGGGCGCTTTCCTTGAAAAACGACGTGATGGTGATTGTGGGCGGCAGGTCGAGCTCAAATACCAAGAAGCTCTACGACATATGCCGCGAAAACACAAGGTGCTATCTCGTTGAAAATGCCGATGGACTTAAGGACTGTGATTTTTCCCATGCGAGGTCCGCTGCGATCTCGGCCGGCGCGTCAACTCCGGCGTATATTATTAAGGAGGTACAAAATACCATGACTGAAATTCTGACAAAGGAAGAAGATTTCAACTTTGAAGAAGCTATTGAGCAGACCTTCAAAAAAATATATACCGGAAAGAGAGTAAGCGGCATCGTCACTGCGGTTAATCCCACTGAAGTAATCGTCGATATCGGAACAAAACACACCGGATATATTCCTCAGGCTGAGCTTTCTTCCGATCCCAACGCGAAGCCCTCCGACATTGTTGCCGTCGGCGACGAGATTGACGTAATTGTCACTAAAATCAACGATGTTGAAGGAATTGTCTACCTTTCAAAGAAGCAGGTGGACGCACAGAAAGGCTATGACGACATCAAGAAGGCCTCCGAGGACGGCTCTACCGTCACCGGCGTCGTCACCAACGTAATCAAGGGCGGTATTATCGTCGTCGTTTCCGGAATGAGGGTATTCGTTCCCGCTTCCCAGACCGGCGTTAAGTCCGACGTAAGCCTTGAAACACTCTTAAGACAGACCGTAAACCTCAAGATTATCGAGCTCAACGAGCAGCGCAAGCGCGCCGTAGGCTCAATCCGCAAGGTTGCCGCCGAAGAAAGAGCCGCAAAGCGCGCGGAGTTCTTTGAAAACGCGGTTATCGGCTCCACAGTCGAGGGCGAGGTCAAGTCCATCACCGACTACGGCGTATTCGTCGACGTCGGCGGCGTTGACGGGCTTGTGAGAAAGGCCGACCTGACTTGGGCGAGAATTCGCCATCCCTCCGACGTTGTTTCCGTCGGCGACCATATCGAGGTCACCATCAAGGACATCGACCACGAGAACGGCAAGGTTTCGCTTGTCTACAAGAAGCAGTCCGAGAACCCTTGGGACATCTTCAAGAACAATTACGAGCTCGGACAGGTTGTCGAGGCGAAGATTGTTTCTATTACAAACTTCGGCGCGTTCGCGCAGATTATCCCCGGCATCGACGGCCTTATTCACATCTCCCAGATTGCCGACCAGCGCGTCAATAACGTCGCGGACTTCCTCTCTGTAGGCGACGTTGTAAAGGCGAAAATCACCGAGTGCGACCTTGAGAAGAAGCGCGTAAGCCTTTCAATCAGAGCTCTTCTCACTTCCGAGGAGGGCGCGGAAGCTGAAGCTCCCGCCGAAGCCGAGGTCGAGCCTGCTGCCGAGGCAGAGCCCGCCGCGGAGGAACCCGCAGCCGAGGAAGCGGCAGAATAAGCGTTTTTACTGCGGCAGGGGACTTGCCTCTCCTGCCGCGTTTTTTTAAAATATTAAAATACGGTTACAGTTTCGCATTTTCTATTAACATTTTGTCAAAGATGTGGTAAAATGTATTTCGCAGGACGTGGTTTTATATTCTGAAAGGAGCGACAGCTTTGGAAAAGGCAAGAATTATTTTCCGCAGGCTAAGGCACATCTGGAGAAAGGTAATGAGGCCGGTCAAGAAAACTCTCGGAACCCTCGGCACCGCGCTTTTGTGCATCGTTTTGGTGTGCGTGCTTTCGGTGACGATTATCGGCTCGGCCTTCACGGTTTATATTGTGAACATGATGGAGGGTACTTCCGAGATAACTCTCGACAACCTCTCCTCGAACTATACGACATATATCTACGCTCAGGACGAAAACGGCGACTGGATTACCTACGACATACTCTCGAACGAGGGCGAAAAGAGAATCTGGTGCAATCTTGAAAAAATCCCGCAGTACGTCCAGGACGCTTTCGTCTATTCGGAGGACGAACGCTTCTGGAACCACGACGGCGTCGACTTTCAGGGTATTCTTGCCGCCGTCAAGGACATTCTTAACGGCAATAAGCGCGGCGCGTCGACCATCACTCAGCAGACCATCAAAAACGTCACCGGCGACGACGACGTTGACGGATACGAGGGCATTACGAGAAAGCTCCGCGAAATTTACCGCGCGGTTCAGCTTGAAAAGCACTACACCAAGGACGACATCCTGGAAACATATCTCAACCTCGTTCCGCTTAACAACAACATCTACGGCGTTCAGGCGGCGGCGAACTACTACTTCAATAAGGACGTAAGCGAGCTTTCTATCGGCGAGGCGGCATGTATCGCCGCCATCACCAGAAGCCCCGTCGCGAACGACCCTATCGACCACCCCGAAAAGAACCTTGAAAGACGCACATATATTCTCGGCAAAATGCTTGAAAACGGCGCGATTTCCTCTCAGGAATACGATACCGCGCTGAACGAGGAAATGCGCCTTATCGGCAGCATGACATATACAAAATCCGATACTGAGGGTTACAATTCCTCCGCCGTGTCGGTTTACGACGACTTCGACAACGTTGCTTCCTATTACGTCGACGCTGTCGTCAACCAGTGCTGCGAAATTTTCATGGACAAGTACGGCATCAGCTGGAACGAGGCGTACCAGAAGCTCCGTTCGGGCGGCTACGAGGTATACACCTGCGTAGACCTCGACATTCAGAAGCAGCTTGAGGAAAAATACCTCGACTACCACAACCTCTTCGACGACGACGGCGACGAGGAGCTGCAGAGCGCGTTCATATGCATGGACTACTACGGCAGAATTTTGGGCGTAATCGGCGGCGTCGGCAAAAAGGAATCGCCGCTCTGCCTGAATCGCGCAACTCAGTCCACAAGGCAGCCCGGTTCGTCGATAAAACCGCTTGCCTCCTATTCCCTCGCCGTCGACCGCGATTTGATAACTTGGTCGTCGCAGTTCTACGACTGCCCGCTGCTCTTTGAGGAACCCTCCGCCGAAAACGGATACCTCGTCTGGCCGGTAAACTACTCCACCTCGAACACAAAAACCGGTTGGACCTACGAATACAACTTTACCTTCCAGTGCCTCCAGCGTTCTCTGAACACCACCGCGGCTCAGATAGTCGAGATGCTCACCCCGTCGGCCTGTTTCGAGCAGCTTTACTATAAGCTTCATCTGAGCTCGCTCGCGCTCTATCAGGACGGTCGAACCGACGTTGCGCGCTCGCCGATGTCTGTCGGCGCGCTGACAAACGGCGTTTCCCTTAAAGATATGGCGACCGCTTACCAGATTTTCGGAAACGGCGGAATGTATTACGATTCAACGTTTGTCACAAGAATCCTCGACAACTCCGGCGAGATAGTCTATTCCCACGGCTTTTTGGGCGAACAGGCCATCAGCGAGAGCTCGGCGTACGTCATGAACAGAATGATGGAAACGGTAGTTTCAAGCTCCCGGGGAACCGGCCGCGCCGCGAGGCTCGACGGCGTTGAGCTGATTGCGAAAACCGGTACCACAAACGACTGGTGCGACATCTGGTTCATGGGCTGCACCCCGCAGTATGTCACCGGCCTCTGGGTCGGCTACGACACCCCTGCCGACATCGGCACGTCGTTAAGCTCCTCCAAAATCTGGAAGAATGTTTTCGGCGACATCGCCGAAGCCGAGGAGGAAAAGACCTTCAAGGAATCCCCGTCGGTCGTCCAACGCGAATACTGCACCGAAACGGGACTTGTCGCGGGGCCGAACTGTTCGTCGACCTCGACCGGCTTCTATAAGCGTACAAATATCCCCGGCGTATGCTCGGGCGACCATATCTCCTCCGAGGCGGACAACTCCAAGCATGCGGTAATCGTCTGCGACGGCGTGGATACAAACCACTACGAGGAGCTGACCGGGAACCACTATAACTACAGGTTCAATATCCTGAGCGACGGAAGCTACTAAAAAGCCGCGCCCGAAACGGGATTTTGCGCTTTTGAAAATTTTTCTTGACAACACCCCGGTTTTATGCTAAAATACCCTCACCGTTAATATTTCATCGACGATGACGGGAGCAAGTAGCCGCGAAAAGCTTAGCCAAAGAGAGCCTTCGGCCGGTGCGAGAAGGCGCAGGCGTCGCGCGCGAATACGTCCCCGAGTCCGCGTTCTGAACCCGAAAGGAATTAGGAACGCGCGTGAGCGCACGTTACAGCGTTTAGAGGCAGGCCCACGCGCGGCCTGTAAACTGAGGTGGTACAGCGGTTAATCATCGCCCTCCGGCATTGACAATTGTCGGAGGGCATATTTTATTAAGGAGAATGAATATATGGGAATCTACGAAGAACTCAAAGAACGCGGCCTGATTGCTCAGGTTACAGACGAGGAGCGAATCCGCGACCTTGTGAACAGCGGAAAGGCGACGTTTTACATCGGCTTCGACTGCACCGCCGACAGCCTTACCGCGGGGCATTTTATGGCTCTCACTCTTATGAAGCGGCTTCAGATGGCGGGAAACAAGCCTATCGCGCTGATTGGCGGCGGCACGACCATGATCGGCGACCCCTCGGGGCGTTCCGACATGAGAAAAATGCTTACCCGCGAGGACATCGACCACAACGCCGAATGCTTCAAGCGGCAGATGTCGAGGTTCATCGAATTCGGCGAGGGCAAGGCGATGATGGTAAACAACGCCGACTGGCTTTTAAACCTCAACTATGTCGACCTTCTGCGCGAGGTCGGCGCGTGCTTCTCGGTGAACAACATGCTCCGCGCCGAATGCTATAAGCAGAGAATGGAGAAGGGGCTTTCCTTCCTCGAATTCAACTACATGATTATGCAGTCCTACGACTTCTACTACCTCTTTAAGAATTACGACTGCAACCTCCAGTTCGGCGGCGACGACCAGTGGTCGAACATGCTCGGCGGCACCGAGCTTATCCGCCGCAAGCTCGGCAAGGACGCCTCGGCGATGACGATAACCCTTCTTACCGATTCAAACGGTATGAAGATGGGCAAAACCGCCGGCAACGCCGTCTGGCTCGACGCGAACAAGACCTCTCCCTACGACTTCTTCCAGTATTGGCGCAACGTCGGCGACGCGGACGTGATAAAGTGCATAAAGATGCTGACATTCCTCCCGCTTTCGGAGATTCATGAGATGGAGAAGTGGGAAGGCTCACAGCTTAATAAGGCTAAGGAAATCCTCGCTTATGAGCTTACAAAGCTCGTCCACGGCGACGAGGAAGCCGAAAAGGCCCTTGAAGCCGCGCGCGCGGTGTTCGGCGGCTCCGGTTCGAGCGAAAATATGCCCACCGTCGAGCTTGAAGCGGACGAAATCGGCGTTTTGGACGCACTTGTCGCGGCGAAGCTCGCACCCTCAAAGGGCGAGGCACGCAGGCTTGTCCAGCAGGGCGGCGTAAGCGTAAACGACGAAAAAATCTCCGACGTGAACCACAAAATCACCGTCGGCAGCGGCGCAGTCCTCAAAAAAGGCAAAAAGCAGTTTGTAAAACTCATTGTAAAGTAAATTTTTGAAAAACCCCGGGGTAAATGATGGGTGTCCATAAAGAAGTTTTCAATCAAAAAATTCAATTTACGGCAACTGTCAAGCGGAATTTAGGGCGAAAATAGAGCAAGGATTATCCTTGCTCTATTTTTTATGCTTCCTCTTACCCCTACCATGCTTTCCTAATTTTCCCAAAATCTTTGACTTTGATATTGCACTCAAAAGCGCAGCCTTCTCATCCGGCTTCAGCGTATTGTATGGAATTTGCAGCTGATTGCAGACTAAAAACAGTTGTTTCTCTCGTTCACTCCCTTTGAAATTAATAACCTCGTCAATCTTTTTCTGCGCTTCGTCAGCAGTGTACGGCGCGTCCGCAGTCGTGTTGTCCACCAGATGCTTTCCTCTAATATCGTTAAGAATCGAAAGCAAATCCTGTATCAAAACGCCCTCAATATAATGCTTGTCAACATCTTCCGCAATCTCCAAAGTCCGAGCGTCTAAATTGTTTACATCGCCGTTTTTCTTCAAGACATTAAGCCTGCCGACATGCATGATTGAGGAAAATTCCTCGGTGTGCATTTCTGCAATTCTATCAACGAAAACCTCTGAATCAACAAGCAACCTCTTGAAATCTTCGTGACAAAGAATTTCACAAATTAGCCTGTTATTCAACTTGCAGCTTTTCAAAATATCTATCGCTCTATCACTCAAATGCAATTCACTGAGAGTTGTGTTTGGGTGATTTTTTGTTTCTGTTAGCCCGAGCAGGTAGTCGGTAGACACACCGTAGAACTCTGCCAAAGTTACAATCGCAAACGGACTTATATCCTTATAATCATCGGTTTCATACTTTCCAAGCGCGGATTTTGACAAGCCTGTCTGTTCTGCCAGTTCCTCCA
>CANPZQ010000068.1 GCA_947588775.1 uncultured Clostridia bacterium | reverse complement strand
TTTATGACCGCGAAGTCCGAAAAGCAAGTTTTGTCGCTGGCGTTGGTTCCCCCAACAAAAGAGGCACTGGCATCCAAAGCTGCCTCTTTCTGAATGCGGCGGGAGGAACATAAGGGTTGCACATGGCAGCCCCAACAAAAAGGCCCTTAACGCCTAAGCTGCGACATCAGCCCAAATTAACCGTTGCCCGCCCAAAGCAGGCGCGGGGACGGAGCGGCAGAAAGCGGGAAACTATGGGGGCGGGCGGGTGGGACCCTGGAAATTAGCTCCGTCCCCGCGCCGGCCACAGCTCCACAGCTCCCGCAAGCCCGCAGCTCCCGGCCCCCCTCTCACACACTACATACACTGAAATTATACACCATGCGCCGCCGGGTTTCAAGGGGCTGCGCGAAAATTTTTGGGCAGGCCCCGCCCGCCCTGCGCTGTATCAAGGAGGAAGCAATGAAAAAATACGCGGAAATCGTTAAGCAGGTTTTGCTCTGCTGCCTCGGCTCGGCAATTTACGCCGCCGCCGTAAGCCTTTTTCTCGACCCCAACGGCATAGTCCCGGGCGGGTTCACCGGTATCGCGATGATAATCGGCCGCTTCGTCCCGCTTAAGACGGGTACAATCTCGCTGATACTCAATATCCCGCTCCTGATTGTCGGAATTTTCGTGTTCGGGGCGAAGTTCCTCGGAACGACTATTTTGTCCGTGGCGTTTTCCTCGGCAATGATGAACGCGCTGACGCCGCTCGGCCCTTTAACCGACAACCTTATGCTCGCATCTCTTGCCGGAGGCGCGCTTATGGCGGTGGGGCTTGAAATCGTCCTTTTACAGGGCGCAACCACCGGCGGCACCGACATCATCGTAAAAATGCTCCGGAAAAGGTTCCGGGGAATCTCGGCGGGGAAATTTTTCCTGCTAACCGACGGGCTGATTGTCTTTTGCTCGGCGATTGTGTTTAAAAACGTCGACGCGGGGCTTTATGCCGCCGTCTGCATCGTCGTTTCCTCCTCGCTGATGGACGCTATGTTATACGGCCGCGACCAGGCGAAGCTAATCATTCTCATAAGCGACCGCCACGAAGCCATCACCGAAAGGCTTTTAACGGAGCTCGACGTAGGCGCAACCCTTCTGGAGGGAAGCGGCGCGTATTCGGGGCGCGACAAGCGGGTTGTTCTCTGCGTTGTGCGAAAGTGGCTCATCGGCCGCGCCCTCAAAATCATCAAGTCGGAGGACGAACGCTCCTTCGCGATTGTCACGACCGCCAACGAGGTGTTCGGGGAGGGCTATAAACCGCATGACGGGGAAGGGATTTGAGGGGAGATTTTCCGCTGTATGCCGGCACGCCAAAAACAAAAAACCGCCGGCATTTTCACCGGGGAGCCGGTGTGCCGACGGTCAATCTTTTGGTATTCAGTTGCTGCGTTTGAAAAATTATAGGTTGTCAGAATAGTCTATAATAACTTTTTTGCATTTTGTACAACAAAAAGCCGTGCAGGTTGGACCTGTCCAAGTATTTTGTGTTAAAACTTGCTCATTATCCTCTGCCCAAAACCAAAGTTTATGTTTCTCCGTAGTGAAAAAACTTGTCTGGCACTTTGCACAAAGCCTTTTGTCATTTCGCCATTACAATAAGGACATTTCATTTTACCGCCTGCTTTGTTATTGTAAAAAGGTTCATCCATTGTTTAATCTTCCAAAAATTAAGCAAATTTCGATTTGCCAAGCAGTCGTCGATTGATTGGCGGCTTTCTGCCATCAGAGAGGAAACCCGCAGAGCGCACGATACATGCGCCCTTTGTTCCAAAGGGTTCTATAACCAGCTTGTATTATTCACTGCCTAAATTTAACAACGGTACCTTAATTTTTACGAGCCATCCTGTACATACCTGAAACAAGTGAAAAGCAACCTAATAAGCCGATTACAAGCCTCCATGTTACACTGTGGACTTCCGCTATTATTGACGGACAAAATACAGCAAACAGAATAATAATCAATCCTACGATCATCAATGTAAAATTAGCTATTTTATTCATGGCATTTACCTCCTGCAAACAACGATTGTCGAATAGTCGTCCACCCGACATTTACCATTATACCACCCAACCGTAAAAAAATCTACTGCCCGTTAAGCCGGTTAATCGAATTTCCCCGAAGCTTTTGCCCGCCTCAATTCGATTATCCGCTTCGGCTCCCGCCTCACCCTCTTTACATTTCCCCGATTCTGTGCTATACTACCCTTAACGCCGTCGGATAAATCCGCTCCGGCAAATTTCAAAAAGGAGCTGTTATCATGAAAGAATACTTCACTTATGTAAAATGTTCCGTCTGCGGAAACGTCGTCACCGACGAATGCGGCAACACCGAAAACGTCCTCTGCTGCGGCAAGCCGATGGAGGCCCTCACCGCCAACACCACCGACGCCGCCGTTGAAAAGCATGTCCCGCACATCGAGGTAAACGACGGCGAGCTTCTCGTAAGGGTCGGCTCGGTCGAGCACCCCATGACCAAGGAGCACTACATCATGTGGATTTCTCAGGTTTCCGGCAACCGCGAAACAAAGGTTATCCTCGCCCCCGAGCAGTCCACCGAGGTCCGCTTCCCGCTCATCAAGGGCTGCAAAATCTACGCCTACTGCAACCTCCACGGCCTCTGGGTTGCGGAATTTAACGGTTAATTTCCCCTTTTTATTGCAAAACGCTCCGCCCGGATATTCCCCGCGGAGCGTTTTTGTTTAGGAATCCGGCAGCGTTCCCCCAAAAATATCCCCCGCCCGCATACCGGGCCCTTTCGGCTTTCCGGCATGCGCGGCGGAGGAATATTTTATTTAATGATAATCAACTTGGCCTCAGATTTTCTGCTTCAGGATAACCTCGCTCGCGTTTTTGCAGATTTGAATCTCGAAGCCGCCGTCCTCGACCTCCCAGCCGTGCTTTTCAACGTCCCAATAGGCGAAGGCGCGGCTGTCGAGCTCAAACTTCACGGTCTTTGTTTCGCCCGGTCCGAGCTCGATTTTCTCGAAGCCCTTGAGCTCCCTTACGGGTCGAATCATCTTCACCTTTTCGGGTGCGACGTAGAGCTGGACGACCTCGCGGCCCTTCACCCCGCCGACGTTTTTGACGTTTACGGTCGCCTCGGCGGAATGCTCCCCGGTCTTTTTGACATCTAAATCCGAATACTCGAAATCGGTATAGCTAAGCCCCCAGCCGAACGGGAACAGGACCTCCGTCTTTTTCGTTTCATAATAGCGGTAGCCGACGAAGATTCCCTCGTTATATGTAACCCTGTCGCCCTCGCCGATGTAATAGAGGTAGGAGGAGTTGTCCTCGAGCTTTTTCGGGAAGCTCTCGGCAAGCCGTCCCGATGGGTTAGCGTCGCCGAAGAGGATTCTTACCTGCGCGATTCCGACCGCCTGTCCGCCGAGATATGACTCCAAAACCGCCTTCGGCTTTTCAATCCAAGGCATTTCGACGGGGCTGCCGTTATGGAGAACGACGACCGTTTCGGGGTTTGCCTCGCATACCGCCTCGACGAGCCTGTTATGCGCGTCGGGGAGCCTCATATGCTGTCTGTCGCCGCCCTCGTACTCCATGCAGTCGGGCAGGCCGATGAACAAAACCGCCTTTTCCGCGGATTTTGCCGCTTTTACCGCTTCGGCAAACTGTTCGGGGGTCGCTTCGCCGGTTTCGCGATCGTAGGCTTCGGCGTAGGAAACGTCGAGCCCCTGAGCGCGGGCATATCCGAGCGCGCCGGTTATCTCGGTTTCGACGATGTGTGAGGAACCGCCGCCCTGGATTCTCGGGCGGTCGGCAAACGCGCCGATAAATGCGACTTTAGCGGATTTTTTAAGCGGAAGGATTCCGTCGTTTTTAAGAAGAACGAGCGAGTTTTCCGCAAAACGCGCGGCGAGGGCATGGGCGGCCTTTTTGTCGCATTCGGCGTTCGCCCTGCGGCCGGCGACGGCTCTTTCCACAAGCCTTAGAACCCTCTCGCAGCACCTGTCGAGGGCCTCCTCGGGAAGGGCTCCGTTTTTGACCGCCTCGACAATCAGGTGGTCGGTATCCTCGGCGGGCATGGTTAAATCGGTCCCGGCGGCAATCGCCCCGGGGCGGTCGTGGGTCGCGCACCAATCGCTCACCACAAGCCCCTCGAATCCCCATTCATTTCTAAGAACCTCGTCGAGGTAGTATTTGTTCGCGGTGGAATGGGTGCCGTTCACCTTGTTGTAGGAGGCCATCACCGTCCAGGGCTGAGCCTTCTTCACAACGGTTTCAAAAGCGGTGAGATAGATTTCGCGGGCGGTTCTCTCGTCGATTTCCGACGAAGAGGTAAACCTGCGGGTTTCCTGAGAATTCGCAAAGTAGTGCTTGAGGCTGGTTCCGACGCCCTGCGACTGCACGCCGTTCACAAACGCCGCGCCGAGCTCTCCGGCGAGATGCGGGTCCTCGGAGAAATACTCAAAATTCCGCCCGCAGAGCGGCGAACGCTTGATATTGACCCCCGGTCCCAAAAGGACGTCTACGCCGTAGGCAAGGCACTCGCGGCCGAGCTCCTCGCCCATCTCATAGAGCATTTTTTTATCGAAGCTTGCGGCGGTGGTAACGGCGGTCGGGAAGCATACCGCCAGCATGGTCGCGCGGTCGTCGCGGGAATAGTCGTCCGCCCGAAGCCCGTGAGGGCCGTCGGAAACCCTCGCCGAGGGAATCCCGAGCCGCTCGACGGCCTTGGTGAGCCACGCGTCCTTCCCCGAGGTCAGCCCCGCCTTTTCCTCAAGGGTGAGTTCCGAAATGAGCTTTTTGATATTGTCCATGATTTTACCTCCTTGCAGTTGTTAAGGTAAGTATGGCATATTGCGAGGAAAAAAGCAAGAGGGGAGAAGGGAAAATTTTTGGAAAATGTGAGGGGAAGCGCGGCGGGGAAAGCGGGGAGGTGGCGCGAAACCCGAGGGGGCGGGTGGGTGGGCCCGACGCAACAGCTTTCCCCGCCGCGCGGGCGGTCAGCTGGAAGCCGGATGGGAGCCGCGCGCCCAATACCCCGCCTGAGCCGAATCCCACCCCCCGGAGCCGCAGGCGGAGCGGGGGTGGGTGAGGCTCAGGCTTTTGCTGTGGGCCGCGATTTTTTGCGAAACTTGGTTATGCTGCCTCTATCCTCTAACACTCTAACACTCTAACCTCTAAAAGCCCAACCCTCACCCATCCCCTCTCCGCCCCGCAAGGGGGCTTCGGGGGACGGGATTCGGATTGGGCCGGGGTTGGGCGCGCGAGGTGTTTGGGGTTTTGCGTGCAAATCCGGCGCGGCGAAGGGGGCTGATTTCCTGCGCCCACCCGCCCGCCCTCCCAACCTTCCCTCTGACCTCCCCGCCCCCTTCGCCGCGCCTCCCCTCCCAAACACCTCTTCCCTTTGCATATTTATAGTGCAACTTGGTTATTTTCCCCCTCTGAATCCCGCAAAAACTGTCCTTTTGCCGATATTTTTGCATAAATCGAAAAACACACTTGCATTTTCGGGGCGCGCATACTATAATATATAAAAAAGCGCAAAGGAGATTTGACATGACTCTCAGGGAATTTTCCAAGGCCGACCTTAAGGAATTTTACGCCGCCCAGACCTCGCTTCTTGAGGAATATAAACAGCGCGGGCTTAAGCTTGACATGTCCCGCGGGAAGCCCTCGACCGAACAGCTCGACCTCTCGAACGAGATGCTCACCCACTGCCTCGACGGCGACCACTTTTCCGAAAGCGGCGTGGACTGCCGCAATTACGGCGTCTTAGACGGGATTTACGAGGCGAAACGCCTCTTTATGGACATGATTGGCGTCGGAAGATGGGAGATTATCATCGGCGGAAACTCTTCCCTGCAGATGATGTACGACGTTCTGGCAAAGGCAATGCTCCTCGGCGTTAAGGGCTCCCCGAGGCCGTGGTGCAGATGCGAAAAGGTCAAATGGCTCTGCCCCGCGCCGGGCTATGACAGGCACTTTGCCATCTGCGAGGCGTTCGGAATCGAGATGATAACCGTTCCGATGCTCCCGGACGGCCCCGATATGGATATGGTGGAAAAGCTCGTTTCGGAGGACGAGGCGATAAAGGGAATCTGGTGCGTTCCGCGCTATGCGAACCCGACCGGCGTAGTATACTCGGACCGCGTAGTTACCCGCTTTGCAAACCTAAAGCCCAAGGCCCCTGACTTCAGAATTTTCTGGGACGACGCGTACTGCGTACACAGCCTTGACGACAACGTTCCGAGAATTTTAAATATTTTAGATGAATGCAAGCACGCCGGAAATCCCGACATGGTGCTGATTTTCGCTTCCACGTCAAAAATAAGCTTCCCCGGCGGCGGGGTCGCAATCATCGGCGCGAGTGAAGAAAACATCAATTTCATGAAGGCGCAGATGGCATACCAGACTATCGGCTACGACAAGCTCAATCAGCTCCGGCATGCGAAATTTTTCAAGACCTACGAGGGTATTCTTGAGCATATGAAAAAGCACCGCGCGATTATCAAGCCGAAATTCGACGCGGTTTTAGACACGCTTGACCGCGAGCTCTTGCCGCTCGGAATCGGAAGCTGGTCGAGGCCGAAGGGCGGCTACTTTATCTCGTTCGACGGCGAGCCCGGCACCGCGAAGCGCACCGTCGCGCTCTGCAAGGAGGCCGGCGTGACCCTTACCGCCGCCGGCGCGACCTTCCCCTACGGCGTCGACCCCGAGGACAGAAATATCCGCATCGCGCCGACCTACCCGACCCTTGAGGAGCTGAAGGTCGCGATTGAGATTTTCTGCGTCGCGGTCAAGGCGGCAACGGCGGAGGGGCTGTTGGGGGAGTGAATTGAATAGGAGAAGCGGCACGCGAGGGGGGCGGGCCGCTTTTTAGATGTTAGAAGGTTATAGGGGTAGAGGATAGAAGGGGTGCTTTGATGTTTTGGAGGGAGAGGCGCGGCGAAGGGGGCGGGAAAATAGCGGGAAACCTTGGAGGGCGGGCGGGTGGGCGCAGGAAATCAGCCCCCTTCGCCGCGCCGGATTTACGCGCAAAACCCAAAACACCCCGCGCACCCAACTCCGGTCCAAGCCGAATCCCATTCCCCGAAGCCCCCTTGCGGGGCTGAGTGGGGATGGGTGAGGGTTGGGCTTTTAGAGGTTAGAGCGTTAGAGGGTTAGAGGATAGAGGCAGACTAATCGGGTTTTTCAAAAACCACGGCCTGCTGCTAAGGCCTGAGCCTCACCCACCCCCGCTCCGCCTGCGGCTCCGGGGGGTGGGATTCGGCTCAGGCGGGGAATTGGGCGCGCGGCTCCCATCGGGCTTCCAGCTGACCGCCCGCGCGGCGGGGAAAGCTGTTGCGTCGGTCCCACCCGCCCACCCCCGAAGTCTTGCAGCATATTCCCCGCTTTCCCCGCCGCGCTCCCTTCCCCCTAAACCTCCGCCCTCATCACCCAAAAATCCCCGTTCCACTTCGCCCTGCCGACCTCTTTAAACCCGCACCGCCGGTAAATTTTCAGCGCGGGCTCGTTCTGACTGTGAACCTGAATCTCAACGTCGGCGCGAAGCCGTTCCTCGCGGAATTTTCGCATAATCGCCTCTACCGCCGCTTGTCCGTAGCCCTTTCGCTGTTCGTCGTCGGCGATGAATATCCCCGTGAACGAATAGGGTCGCCCCTCCTCCGGGCGGTCGCGGACGATTACAAGCCCCACCGCTCTTTCGTCAGCGTAAATCGCGTAGGCCGTGCAGTCGTCGCGATAGATATACGCCTCGGCAAGGACGTATTCCGGGCTCCCGACGTACTGAACGCTCTCGCGCTTGAGGTTCACCACCTCGCTGAAATTGGTAATATCTACCTCTCGCAAAGTTACCATTTCGCGCCTCCTTTGTTTTTTGATATATTTTATCATGCCCGCGCGCAGCCGTCAAGCCGCGGCCTTTCTTTTTATTTGACAAATCACCTTTCGTATGCTATAATTATAATGTATATTTCCGCCCTGAATGAAAGGAGCATGTTTATGACCCTCCGAAAAAAACGCGCCATGCTCGGCGCGGCCGTTGCGATAGTTTTTGCCGCTGTCTGCGCTTTAACGCTGTGGGCGGAACGCTTTGTCGCCGAACACCCGACACCCGTCGTTGAGGTTTCGGCGGAACAAAATCCCGAAGCGGCCGGGGAAGTCGAAGAGGCCGATACCCCGCCCGCAATCGGCGAAACCGATTCCGCGCCGGTGCATTTTTCCGTCGACCCGGGGTTCTATGACGCCTCGCAGTCGCTCGCTCTTTCTGCGGAGAACGCGGAGGAGATTCTCTATACCCGCGACGGCTCCGACCCTCGCGGCGACGGCGCGAAAACCTACCGAAAGCCGATTAACCTTAAAGCTCAGAGCGGAAAAATAACCTCCGAAACCGTTACGGCATGCGCAAAATACGCCGACGGCAGCTTCTCCGAGCCGGTTACGCGCTCATATGTCCTCGGGAAGGAGATTTCCGAGCGGTTCGACTGCCTTGTTTTCTCGATAACAGTCGACCCAGGCGACCTCTATAACTACGAGGACGGGATTTTTATCTCGGGAAAGATGCGGGACGACTACCTTGCGACCAACCCCACCCGCGAAATTCAGCCCACCGACCCCGCAAACTGGAACCAGCGCGGCAGGGCGGGGGAGCGCGAAGCCTACGTCGAGGTTTTTGAATACGACGGCACGCCGGTTATCTCCCAAAAGTGCGGGCTTCGGATTTTCGGCGGATGGAGCCGCTCGAACGACCAGAAAAACTTAAAACTCTACGCCCGCTCGGAATACGATTCCGTAAATAACCGCTTCCGCTACCAGTTCTTCCCCGAGGCGGAGGATTCGGAGGGAAATAAGCTCGCTTCGGCGAAAAAGCTCGCTCTTCGGGCTTGCGCAAACGACAACGGGTCGCTCTTCGCCCGCGACGACGCGATTTCGGCGATGGCGCAGCAGACCGGTATCGAATCAAAATATTCCCGCCCGGCGGCGGTTTACTTAAACGGCGAATACTACGGCTTCGCATGGCTCCAGCAGGTGTTCTCGGAGGACTACCTCGACCATAAGTACAACGTCGAGGACGGCTCATGGGATATTATAAAGGGCTGCGAGTATATGATGATAGAGGACGAGGACGACCCCGACTGGGCGCGCAAAAACGCAGACTGGCGCGCGATGTACGACTACGCCTACACCGATTTGACAGACGACAAGAACTTCGAGGCCCTTTCGGAGCTGATTGATATAGATAACTTCCTTACATACTATGCGCTCAACTCCTATATCGGAAACGGCGACTGGCCGAATAACAACTATAAGGTTTTCCGCTATCAGTCAGGCTCGGTTCCGATGTCGGACGAGGCCCCGTTCGACGGGAAGTGGCGTTATATGCTCTATGACACCGACTTCGCGTTCGGGCTCTACGGAAACGACTTCCTCACCACCCACATGCAGCAGCTCTTTAAGGAGGATTTCTTCGGGACGTTCCCGGAGGACTGGCGCGACGACGTCCACGACAAGGGCGATATGTACTATAAACGCTCCGATTTACTGATTGCGCTCTGTAAACGCGAGGATATGCGCGAAGCCTTCGTCGAAAAGCTCTGCTCGATGGCGGGGTACTACTTCAATAAACAGCGCGTCGCCGACTATCTCGACGAATACCACGAAATGCGCCTCCATGAGCTTGTGGCCGCGTCGGAGGAGGGCAAGGCCGGCGTCTGGAGCGTAGGCGGAGAGCTGCAAAACTGCAAGACGTGGATTGAAAAACGCCCGTATGCGATTCGCGCGCAGATGTCGAAGGTTTTCCCGGATACATTTATAAGAGATGAATGCTTCAACGTCGTCTGCCCGCCCGCCGATGGCGCGCAGATTAACCTCGGCAGCGCGAAAATATCTTCCACCGACGAAATCTCCGAAGCGGGCTTCGACGGCTTCTACTTCTCGGGAATGACGGTTCCGCTCTCGGCGACGCTTGAAAACGGCGTTGAGTTCGACTGCTGGGAAATCAACGGGCAGCGCGTCGACGACCCCGTAACCGAAATTTCGGAGGAGCTCTACGGCGAAAACATCGAGATTGCGCTTCATACCAAAAAAACCGGCGGGATAATCGTCTGGGAGGCCGCATATAAAGGCACGGCGGGCGGCGATTTCGTCACCCTGAAAAACACCTCCGACGAGATGGCGACCACGCAGGGCCTCACGCTCTCGGACGGCACCAACGAATTCATCTTGCCGACACTGAACCTTGCCCCCGGCGCGACCGTTAAGATTATAGGGAAAAACTACTCGAAGCCCGACGCGCTCGGCTGCGTAGAGCTCGGGTTCAACCTCAAGGAGGGCGAGGTTCTCACCCTTACCGACAGCGACAAGAACCCGGTTTCGACGGTTGAGCTTCGCCCCGCGCACCGATATACCGCGCTTAAGTACAACCCGTATGCCGACAGATACGACGAAGAGAGCTGCGGCTATAATACCCGCCGCCTCGAAGCTGAGCTTCCGACGTTTGATTGGGGCAACTGGGGCGGATGGGGAGGTTGGGGATAACTCTCCCGCCCCCGACAGAGAAAACTTAAAAAGTTTCGCCGGCCTTTTCCAAAGGCCGCAGGGTCAAGGGGCGGAGCCCCTTGTCGCGGCCCGCAGGCCGCGA
>CANPZQ010000067.1 GCA_947588775.1 uncultured Clostridia bacterium | reverse complement strand
GTGCCTCTGACCGGATTCGTTCCTCACCCACCCCCGCTCAGCCCCGCAAGGGGGCTTCGGGGGGCGGGTTCGTCGCGAATGGGGGGCGCGGGGACTACGCTGATTTCGTCGGTCCCACCCACCCGCCCACCCGGCTTCAGCAACTTTGCCCGCTCCGTCCCCGCGCCCCCATTCTACACCCCCTTGATCCTCCTGACAATATCCGCCGAAAGCTCGGCCGCCGCCTCCTGCGAGGTCGATTCGATATACATTCTCACGGCGCGGCCGTTTTTTGAGGGGCGGACATAGGCTCGCGCGCCGCCGCTTTCAAGGACGACGTCCTCGCCGGCGCGTGTTCCGGAAAATCCCTCGCGCATAAGCTTCGGCAGCCCCTCGGGCGCGTCGATTACGCTTCGGGTATAAACCGCCTGCGGGAGCCCCGTCACTGCCGCCGAAAGCGACAGCGATTCCCGCTCAAGCCACGCCGTAAGCTCGCAAATCATAGTAAGCGGGTCGATTGAAAACATCGTAAGCCCGCGCGCGGCCGTTCCGCCCCTTACGACCGAGCAGCGGTATTCCGCCGCGAGGCTGTCGCATAGCAGAGGCGCGGACGGCGGTAAGACTACGCTCTTGCGCGCCGAAAAATGCGCTTTACAGCACAAAAGCAGCAGGCTTTCATACGGCACAACGCCTCCCTCGGTCAGCGCGGTTACGGTTCGTCTGTCTGAGGCGACGGCAAAAGTAACCCTTTCGCCATCGCCCTCCGGCATTATTTCGGCGAAAATCCCCGCTTCGCGCTCGCTTTCGGTTCTTAGGGAAGCTTTTATTTTCGGCTCTTTCGGAAGGCTCTGCGCAAGGCCCTTAAGATACAAAGCGGAGGCCGCCGAGCCGTCGATAACCGGGGCGGGTTTTTCGGATACCCTCGCGGAGCGGTTGAAAGCCTGTAAAATTTTTCTTTCGTCCACCCTTGACAGCTCTGCCGTGGCCGCGGCGACAAGCCTTATCCCGCCGTCGGCGAAAAAGCAGTAGGGACATTCGAGGCGGCGGGCGCAGAAAACGCTTTCCCCGAAAGACGCGTCTTTAAGGCGGAAAACCGCCGTCCCCGAAGCGCGCACGCCGAGGGCGAGAGCCTCCGCGAAAACGCCGGAGCCGCCGATTAAAACGGCATCCGCCCCGAGGGAGGCTCCGGCGGCTATCCCGAAACGTAAAACGTCCCGAACGTCGGAAATCCCCTCGGCCTCGCCGCCGTCGCCAAATTCCAACGACGAAAAGCCCCCCGGCTGAATATCGGTGCGGACAATCGCGCCGTCGGGGAGCTTTGTGAATGGGGCGACCCTCGCACCCTCGCCGACTGTCACCCCCGAGCCGACCACGCAGCCCTCGCCGAGGGCTGAAAATCGCTTCATAATCAGTCCCGGGCCGGCGGTCGTTCCCCTGCCGACCACCGCTTCGCAAATATCGGCGTTTTCGGCTATGCAGGCGTTTTCGCAAATAAGCGAGCCGATTACCCTTGAATGAGAGCCGACCGCCGCGCCCTTTTCGAGGAATGTTCCGCCCGAAGCGACGGAGGATTTTCCCAAAATCGCGCCCTCAGAAATCCCGTCCAAACCCTCTTTTTCGAGAAGCTCGCGCTGGCACTTAAGAAGCGACGGAATATCGCCTATGTCGTGCCACATTCCGCCGTCAGAAAATGCGAAAAGCCGCTTTCCCTCTTTAAGAAGAAGCGGGAAAACGTCGCGTGCAAAATCCGCGCTTTCGCCGTCGGGGATTCGCGCGATTATTTCCTTTGAGATGACGTACGCGCCGGTGTTCGCGAGGTTTGTAAGGCATTCGTCATAGCCGGGCTTCTCTAAAAAACCGTTGATACGCCCGTCGCCGTCGGCCGTAATAAGGCCGTACTCGCGGGGGTCGTCGACCTCGCTTGCCACAATCGTCACGGCGGCGCGGTTTTTCTCATGAAACTTTAAAATCGAGGTCAAATCGAACTCGCAGACGCTGTCGCCGCTCAGAATAAGAACGTCGTCGCCGTTCCACGCCTTTTTCACACAGCCCGCGGTTCCGAGCGGCGTTTCCTCGAACGACCAACGAAGCCGAACCCCGCAGCGCGACGTCCCGAGAGCTTCCTTCAGGGTCTGCGCGCAAAAGCCGGCGCAGACTGTCGCCGAGCGGATTCCGTGTTTTTTTAGAAGCGTTAAAAGCCGCTCTATCGCGGGTTTTCCCGCTATCGGGACAAGCGGCTTCGGGGTTGACGCCGTAAGCGGGCGCAGGCGCGTTCCTTCCCCTCCCGCCAAAATTACCGTTTGCATTCTATCCGTCCTTTCAGTTTCGGGAATTTAGCTTAGCTTTCCCTTATGCCGAAAGGATATACCGAAAAGGGCGCAAAATTGGGCGAAAAAACGGGCGGCGGCCGGTTTGCGCAAGGTATGCGCTCCTAATCCGCAAAAAAGCGCGGACGGAGGGCTTTGGCGGGAGGAGCCTTTTTGTTGCCCCGCTCCGCGGGGCCGCAGGAGGGCTCCGCCCCCTGCACCCCCTTCGCCGCTTCGCGGCGGGCGGCCGCTTGCGCGGCCGCGTGCGCGCCTTCGGCGCGCAGTCCCCCTCCCCCGCCCCTCATTTAAGCCTTCTCCCCCGCCTCTTCATCCTTCAGATTTTCAAGGAAAACGTTCTTGACGGCGCGGTAAATCTCCGTCGCGAGCTGCGGGGAGCTCATCTGCTTCTGGAGGGTGTTGTGGAGGTCGTAGTTCGTCTTGCACCTCGTCAGGCAGTCGAATACAATCGCTTCGTCCTCCTCGGTGAGGGTGAACGCCGACAGAACGCCGGCGTATTCGCCGCGCTGGGGCGGGTCGACCGCGAAATTTATGCTCCGGACGATTTCGACGTCGGCGTCAAACTGCTTCCAGAAGCTGGAAAGGCAGGAGAAGCCGTTGTCGCCCGAGATGATGTAATATTTCGCCTTTTTGTTGTTTGCGGCGATGTTGCGGTTGATGATGAAGCCGAGCTGGGAGGAGAGCTGGAAGTCGAGCGCGTTTTTGACGCCGGTTTCAACCTTCTGGAAGTCCACCCGCGCGGGGCATTCGTTCAACGCCATGTGAAGCTCGAACGACATCGAGTCGGCGTTTTTGCTGAAATAAACGGTCACGGCGTCGGTTTCGGTGAGCTTTGAGAGCCCGACGAGGCCGTGCATCTGGACGTTTTCGTAGTCCACGAGGAAGTATCTTTTGATAATCTTTTTTCCGTTACGGATTTCGCTGAATAGGTTTGACATGATTTTTCTCCAAATATTTTATTTTGATTTTTGCGGGGGGTGAGGGGTTGGGGGCGCGGCGAAGGGGGCGGGGGCGGAGCGGGAAAGGGGGGCGGGCGGGTGGGTGGGCGCAGGGCAGTAGCCCCCTTCGCCGCGCCGGGGCAGGAAACCGCGGCGGCGAGCGCGCCCCTCCCCGGCCTGCGCCGAATCCCGCCCCCCGGAGCCCGCAGGGCGGAGCGGGGGTGGGTGAGGGGCAGGCTAAAAGCTTCGGCTTACCGCCCGGGCTTCAAAAGGTACTCGCTTCCCTCCGATGTTTCCGCAAAACCTCGTCCCGCACCGTCTATCCTCTATCTCTCTAACGCTCTATCCTCTAAAAGCCGCCCGCGCGGCGGGAAAAGCTGTTGCGTCAGTCCCACCCGCCCGCCCCCCGCACTTTCCTGCCCTGTCCCCGCTTTTCCCGCCGCGCTCCCCCTCAGTGTCACTCCCCGATAGCCTCCAAAATCCCCGCCCCGTAGGCAATCCCTCCGTAAAGCCGCCCGTCGGGATTGAGGCATACCGCGCGGACGTCCTCCGGGTCCTGCTCGTAGGGATTTTCAGGCGGCTCGGACATGGCGAAATATTCGCCGAGATAGCGCGCCGCGTTGCCTTCGCGGAAAACAACGTTCCCGCTCGAAGCTTCAAGTCCGATTTTTTGCAGCTCCGCAAGAATTTCCCGCGTTCTGAGATTGTAGGGGTTCCCGTCCTCCTCCGAAACAAGCCACGCGGGGTTGACACTTGCGCGAACGCCGAGGCGCAGAAGCTCCTCCGCGAAGAGCTTTACCGGTTCGAGCGGTATTGTTTCCTGATGAAATGCGTCGGCGGAAATCAGAACGTTGTTTACGCCGCTTCGCCATAAAAGCCCCGCCGTTTTGCGGATTTCGTCGGGATTGCGGGAAAAGAAGCCGTTCGTGATAATCTGGCGGACGGGAATTTCGCAGTTTTTCGCGGCCCTCATTATCCGTGCGACGTCCCGCGCCGCCAAAAGCGGTTCCCCGCCGAACGCCATGACCGACTCAATGCCGTAAACCGCCGCCGCGTATGCGACCGCCGCCGCCGCTCCCCTGCCGTCAAGGCGCGAGCCGTCGTCCTTCCCGGCTTCGGAACAGTGAATGCACCTTCCCGTGCAGGCGTAGCTCATCACGAATTCGAGGCGGCTGAGGTTTTTGTGGAAGCGGTTCCGGGGCGGGATTCTGCCCTCAAAAACCGCGACCGAAAGCCCCGGATTTTCCTCGCCGGCCTCGCGAAAGACATGCAGAATCCGAAGCCCGTATCCGGGATTTTCCTCCAAAACACGCGCATTTTCAAGAATAATCATACCCGAAAACTCGCCGAGGCAGTCCGCGAGCGCGTCGAGGTTCCTGCCGTAGTGTTCGGGGAAGCAAAGCTCCCTGAAAATGTATTCGTGCGCCTCCGTCCGCCGAAGAAAACGGCGGCAGTCGAGAATCTTTTTCACCTTATCACCTCATAATCCTCCGTGACGGTCACTTCCGAGAAGGTTTCGTAGTGGTCGCCGGTGTAGAAATACAGCCCGTCGTTTGAAAACACAAGCCTCCGCGAGCCCCTTGAATAGTAGCCGTCGGTGTCGATGTCGCATTCGGTGTAGGTCCGTCCCTTTTTTGTCGGCAAAAGCCCCTCGCGGTTGCCGAAGCGGTCGCCGCCGATTGCCGCGCCGTCCTTGTAATCCTCCACCGAACCCCCTTCCCAGCCGAGCTCGCGCGCCTCGTCTTTTCTGATGTAGTTCGGCGGAAGCTCGCCGTAGAGCTCGAGATAGAGCACCACGTTTTCAAGGTCGTAGTAATATCTCCCCTCCTCGGGAAGCCAATCGGGAAGCGGCTTTTCGGTTTCGGAAGGCTCCGTTTCGGGAAGCGTCGTCGCCTCAGTCGCGGCCTCAGTTTCCGGCGGCGCGGTTTCGGGAAGCTCCGACCCGGGCGACAGCGTTTCGGCAGCCGTTTCCGCCGCGGAAACAGGCTCCTCCAAAGTTTCAAAGCCGTCCGGCGTCGGATAGAGGTATTCCCCCGCCTCTCCGCCCGGCACGGCCTCAACGCCGCAGGAAACAAGCGTCAAAAGCGCGAGAAACAGCGTTAAAATTCGTTTAATCGGCATTGTATCACCTCAGCTTTCATCTGCGGACAGGGTATGGCAATGATATTATAGCAATTTTTCGGGGGAAAAGCAAGAGGGGGGAGGGTACCCGCACATAAAAGCCCAATTCAACACTTAACTTTAAATGCCATTATGTACAAAAGCACGACGTATAGGTCGTTTCCTATGCGTCGTGAGCGTTATTAGTTATTTATCCTACATTACAATCTTATCATTTAAATTAAATATAAAGCCTGAATAATTTTAAAATCGTTTTCAAATATACACAAAAGCAGCGAAAAAACACACTTTTACCCGCAGCACCCCAGAATTTTCAGACATTCCTCCGGCAGCGCGCCGTCAATCACAGCCGCCTCGACCCACGAATCGAGCAAAAACCCGTCGTTGTACCGCATCAGCACGCGCAAAAACTGCCAGTCCATGTCGCCGGCGAGGATATTTTCAAAAATTTTCATCTTCGACTGCGCGCTCAGAAGTGGCATGAATTTTTCGAGAATATCATAGTTAAGTTCATCAAATTCTGCGTTCGCAAGCAGCGAAGCAACGCTTTCCTCATTAAGATATTCAGCAAGCTTGATAATTTCCGAAATATCAATTCCTTTAACGGAAAAGTTCTTCGCAAGCTTTTCAAGAATGCTCGGCTTAAGAATCGGCGCGAGGCCGGCGATGTCCGCAAAGTCTTTTGCTATAAAGCTTTGACGGCCGTTGACGACGTTTTCAAGAATCGCGGATTCCCCGGCGGACGGCCCTCCGGCGTTAATCAATTCGTCCGTTGAAACGCCGAAAATTTCCGCAATTTTCACAAGAACAGACACGTCCGGAAAGCTCTCGCCGCGCTCATATCGCGAAACCGCCTGCCGCGTCAGGTTGAGCCGGTCGGCAAGCTCAGATTGGGTCATGTCCGCCCGTTTCCGCAAACCAGAAAGATAATTTCCAAACCTATCTATATCGAACATAAAAGCACCTCCCAAAGGCTATCATACCACGTTTTTTCGCCGTTTGTCACGCAATAGTTAGTTGCTTGACATGAACATTTTTCCGGCGTATGATATACCCAAAGGGGGTATTTTCATGCTATCATTGCTCAATTTGCACGAGCCGGTCGGCGAAATTCCGGCGGCAGTTTTTACTGATATTTCGCTTGACAAACTAATTTCCGCGAAGGAAATCGCGCTATTGTCGCACATCTGCACGCCGGAGGATATTTCTGCACGACAGGCGGTATTTAGCTTGCTTGAAGATAAAACATTTTATGAATGGCTTCACGAACTTTATGTAAATCTGAAATATTTGGATAAATCAAAATTCCTTTTTGAAAACGCTTCGCATGAGGTGGAACGTTGCGCCCTTTTCTGCGGTTGCGCCGAGAGCTATGTTCGCGTAGTTGAATGTATGGCGAACAGCTATGATGCCGTATTTATGGCTTATTTAAAGGATATTTCCGCTTCAAGAGCGTCACAAATAAGAAAACTAAAAGAAGGAATCTTGGCGCATAAAAAGCTTTGGGAAAAAATATCTGTAAGCCGGTTGAACTTCAGCCCGAACGGAGTATATGTCAATAATTTAAAAAACGAACTAACTACCATCAGCGCAAAAATTTGCGAAATATGCAGAAAGCTCGGCTATGGCACCCACGAAGAAAATAAATTTAGTAATATAAAAATGTCGCCGTTCCTCGCCGACGCACTGACAAAGCTTTACCAAGCCGAATTTCGGCAGATGGCGGAGCTTCGCGAAAGGCTTCAGCCACTGATAAACCCCGATTTACTGCGGTTTGCGGGCGATTTGGAATTCTATTTTTCGATGAATCGGCTGCGGGAGCGGGCGGCGGCGCGGGGTATTCCGGCGTGCTATCCCGTGATTTCGGACGCGCCGAAGTACGTCGCGCGCGACCTTTGCGACGTGTCGCTTTTGCTCAAGGACAGCGCGAAAATCGTCCCGAACGACCTCGAAATGACGGCCGGTGAGCACGCGTTTTTCATTCGCGGAGCGAACGGCGGCGGGAAAACGACATTTCTTCGTGCAGCGGCAATTAACCTAATCATGTTTTTAAACGGCTGCCCTGTTTTTGCAAAAAGTGCTGAAATTTATCCTTTTAAGCACGTTTTTACCCATTTTCCGGAAAACGAAGGCTTCGATTCCGGCGGCAGACTTGAAAACGAAGAGAAGCGGCTGCGAGAGGTCGTAAACGATGCCGGTAATGATTACTTTATGTTACTTAATGAAACGTTTACAGGCGCAGATGAGCGAAAAGGAACCGAATTATCTCTCAACTTGATGAATAATCTAACTGAACAAGGCGCGTTTGCGCTGTTTGTCACCCACTTCCACGGCGTTAGCGAGGGCAAGATTCCGTCGCTAACGACAGTCGTTTCGGGCGACGACAATAAACGAACCTATAAAATAATTAAGCAAAATAGCGGCCGAAGCTCCTACGCGCAGGACATTCTCGGAAAATACGGCCTCGACCGCGAAAGTTTAAGGAGGCGATTAAATGATTAGTTTACTTTTTGAGTCCGATTTTCGGGACGAATGTGAGCCGGTCGGGCAGCTTGACGACCTTATGATTGGGAGGATTTTGGCGGCGGTAACGCCCGATATTCGGCTTCAGAGCGCGGCCCGCGAGGTTCTTGAACGGCCGCTGAGCGACCCTGCGCAGGCCGAATTTCGGCGGGAAATTGTCCGGGATTTTGCCGCGCGAAAGCTGCCGGTTGAGCGGCTTTCGGAGCTTTTCGGCACGTTTGCGGATATTTGTAACGGCTTTCGGCAGGAAAAAAGCGACCTATTTCGCCTTTTTGGTGGCAAGAATGTCCATTCAGAGCTTCTCAAAAAAGCTGCTGATACCCTTCAAGAGCTCATAGAACTAATCTATAAGCTATATGATTTAATGCGTGACCGAACGCCAACGTCAAAAGGGCTGAATGCGCTCAAAAATCGCATTGCTGAACTTAGCGAATCGCAGGATTTGCGGCAATTATATAATATAGCTATAAATATTTGCAATTTTTCCGCCGCAGAAAATGTTACCGAGGTTGAGTTAATTATCGACGGAAAAGTCAAAATCAGTGGGCTCGGAATTGTTTCTACGCAGCGTCCCCAGACGGCTCAGAAGCGCACTTTCGGCAGGAAACCCGCGCCGGACGGCGTTCGTGCTGCGATGTTTTCGGACGAAATCGCCTCTATGATTTCGGCGTCGGCAGGAGAGCTGTGCGAGGCATTTGAATATGTGATTTCGTCAATCTGCGATGAATTTATGCAGGTTTATTATGACATTAATTTTTATGTTTTTGCGGTGAGATACTGCGATATGTTGAAAAAAAGCGGTGTACCCTTAATTTATGCTGGTTTGTGTGATGAAACAGATATTGAAAATCTTTATGATTTGTTTTTGCTGTTTACTCTTCCAAATTCCGAATCGGTTGTTCCTAATGATTTTAAATTATCCAAAGAAACTAACGGAATATTAGTTTTGGGCAAAAATTCAAGCGGCAAAACAGTATATCTTCGAGCCGCCGCAATGGCGTTAATTTTCACTGCGGCGGGTCTGCCGATTCCTGCATATGCCGCCAAAATCGCCCTTCCGAAGAAATTTTTGCTTCAAGTTGCATCGGCGGAACGCGCGTATCACGACGGCGACATCACCGGAAGATTTGAGGAAGAAGTTATCGAAATTAAGAAAATAGTTGATGTGGCCGAGGCAGGTACACTTGTTTTACTTAACGAAGTTTTTCAGACGACGGATTACACCGAGGGCGCAGAGGGCTTGCATGAAATTTTGAAGTATTTGAATGAAAAAGGCGCAAAATGGGTGCTTGTGACGCACCTGCGGAGGTTGGATGAGATGGCCGCGGAGGACAACGGCATTGTAAAATTGAGCACGGACGGAGAGGAGAAATTTAAGGTTAGTAATCAAAAAACTTGAAAAAATATTTGTGAAATTTCTGTTCTCAACAAAAAGGACTGTTAAACGCCCTAATCTTCCTCCTCCGCCCTCTTAACCCTTCGCTCAATTCGCTTGAGTTCGGAAATCAGCATTCGCTTGAGGTAGGGAGGGGGCGAGGTTTTGCCGTCCTCCCAGCTTTTCAGGGTGCGGAGCGGGATTCCGAGCATTTTCGAGAGCTCGCTGCGGGGGATTTTGCAGCGTTCGCGCCAGTAGACGAACTCGTTTTCGATTTTTTCGGGTGCGCCCGCCGGCTCATATCCCGAAAGAAGCGCGGAAGCGATTTCGGCGGCGGCGTTTTTTGTCCTCGGGAGGGCTTTCGCCATCTTCGCGAGCCGCTCGACGTCCGCCAAAAGCTCGCAGCAAAGCTTTGCGACGTTTTCCTCGCCGTCGGCGGTTACGGCCGCTCCCGAACGGCAGAAAAATTCAAGGTTATACTGCTCGCAGCCCGAAACCTCGTTGTCGAGGAGCATCGGCACGCCCTTTACCGAGGCCTCGGCCGTTGAAAGCCCGCCCGGCTTCGTAATAAACAGGTCGGCGGAATCGAGGAGCATCGGAACGTCGTCGGCAAAGCCCATGACCCTTACGCGGTAGTCGTCGTCGAAGTCGCGGAGCATTCGCTTATAAACCGCCTCGTTCGTCCCGCAGACGGCTGTTAGATAACAGTTTTCGGGGAGATTTTTCAGAATCAGCCCGGTGAGCCTCGGCATCGGGCCGCAGCCCATCGAACCGAACATCATCACGGCATGGCGGCAGTTTTCGGGAATTCCGAGCTCGCGCCTTGCTTCGCCCTTTTCTTTTTTGGAATAAAATTCCTCCCGAACCGGTATTCCGTCGGTGACGACGATTTTTTCTTTGGGAATGCCGATGGCCTCAAACTCCGGAATCAGCCCGGCGGTTGGGACGAAGTAGAAATCGAGCCTGCTCTTGTCGCACATCGGCGAGCAGGTGTAATCCGTCGCGATAAAGCAGGTCCGAAGCCGCGCCTCGGGGTACTGCTTCATCAAATCCGTAATCATCAGCCCCGAGATGACGTGCGGGCAGACGACGATTTCGTATCTGCCATCCGAAATATAGTTATACAATTTATCTACACCGAGCCCGAGAAGCTGGTGAATCGGCGAGTGCTCGTCGAAGAGCTCGGGGTGCTGCTCGGTGAAGCTGTAGCCGAGGCTTGAGGTTTTCGGGAAATATCGGTAGAGCCTTACATGCCATTCGCAAATAGTTTTCGAGGTCCATTCCGAAACAAACGCGAGCGCGTCGGCGGTTTCGGTCCGAACGCCCATCTTTTCGAGGGCCTTTGCGACCGCTCCTGAAACGGAATTGTGGCCCTGACCGGTGTTGCAGGAAAGAATCAGTGCTTTCATTTTTTATGCTCCTTTGGGTTTAAATTGTGAGGGAGGCGCGGCGGAAAAAGCGGGGACGGGGAGGGA
>CANPZQ010000066.1 GCA_947588775.1 uncultured Clostridia bacterium | reverse complement strand
TTGCGACATCTGCGCGATAACCTTCAGCTCGACGATTGAAACGGACGCGGTCCGCGCTTCGCACGCCTTTGTAGAGATGATGCGGGAAGCCCTTAAAAAAAGCGGCAAAAAAATGCCGCTTCGGGTATTAGGCCCCGCGAAAACCGGCCCCGGGCGGCAAAACCGCCGCTACAGAATGTCGCTTACCGTAAAATGCCGGAATTCAAAGGCGTTTCGTGCTTATATATCCGGGCTTTTAATAGCCGCCTCAAAGGATAAATGCTTCGCGAACGTCAGGATTACGGCGGACATAAATCCCGAAAATATTTGAAAGGATGTTTAATAAATGGCACTCAGAAAAATCGTCACCGAGGGCGACCCGGTGCTTTTAAAGAAATGCAAGCCCGTTGAAAAGTTCGACGCGCGCCTTGCCGAGCTTTTAGACGACATGGCGGAAACCATGTATAAAGCCGAGGGGCTCGGCCTTGCGGCTCCGCAGGTCGGAATTATCCGCAGAATCGTCGTCATCGACGTGACCGAGGACCGCTCGGGGCTCATTGAGCTTGTAAATCCCGAAATTATAGAACGCTCCGACGAACAGCAGTACGGAACCGAGGGGTGCCTCAGCTTTCCCGAGATGTACGGCTACGTCCACCGCCCGAAAACCGTGAAATTCAGGGCTCAGGACCGAAACGGCAACACCTACGAGAAAGAGGTTTCCGACCTCTTTGCGAGGGCCGTATGCCATGAATGCGACCACCTCGACGGAAGGGTTCTTCCCACATATATCGAGGAGCCGTATGAGCCGAAGGACGACGAGTAATTTGACCGGCGCGGGGGGAGCTGTTTTCCTGCGCCCCACCCGCCCGCCCACCCTCCCTCAGCACTATACCCCCGCTCCCCCCGCGCCTGACTGAATAATTTTGACGAAAGCAGTAATGATATTGATATGAACGTAGTATTTATGGGAACCCCGGATTTCGCCGTTCCGTCGCTCGAGGCACTTCTGGCCTCGGGATATAAGGTTTCGGCGGTATTCACCCAACCCGACAAGCCGAAGGGCAGGGGAATGAAGCTCACTCCGCCGCCCGTAAAGGAGCTTGCCGAAAAGAACGGAATAACGGTTTACCAGCCCGCCTCCCTGAAGCGCGAAACCGAGGTTTATACCCCGATAATCCGCGATTTATGTCCCGATTTTATAGTCGTCGTCGCATACGGGAAGCTTCTGCCGCCCGAGGTTCTTGAAATCCCGAAATACGGCTGTATAAACGTCCATGGCTCGCTCTTGCCAAAATACCGCGGAGCCGCGCCGATTCAGCATACCGTTCTTAACGGCGACGAATACGGCGGCGTGACGACGATGCTCATGGCCGAGGGAATGGATACCGGCGACATGCTTTTAAAAGAAATGGTCCGCCACGGCGATACCGAAACCGCCGCCGAGTTCTTCGACAGGCTCGCGCCGGTCGGGGCTAAGCTTTTGATTAAAACCCTTTCCGGAATTTTGGCCGGAACCGTCACTCCCGTTCCCCAAGACGGAGAGGAAGCGACGCTCGCGCCGATGCTTTCAAAGGAAATGTCCCCGACCGACTTCAACCGCCCCGCGCGGGAGGTTCACTGCCACATTTTAGGGCTTTCCGACTGGCCCTGCGCGACGGCTGTCCTTGGCGGGAAAAAGATAAAAATATACCGCTCCGAGCTTGTTTTTGAAACCGGAAAAAGGGGAGCCCCCGGAGAAATAACCAACCCCGAAACCCTCACCGTCGCATGCTCGGAGGGAGCAGTAAAGCTTCTGGAGGTCCAGCCCGAGGGCTCGCGGAGAATGTCAGCCGCGGATTATCTGCGCGGACACCCCGCAAAGAAGGGCGAAATCATTTTAACCGAATAAAGGAAGGTGACAGCAATGCCTTTTGGCTATTATTTTGATTCGACGATAATAATACTGATACCCGCGATGATTTTCGCGATGTACGCTCAGTTCAAGGTCAATTCCACTTTCTCTAAATATTCAAAATACTCAAACGCACGCGGAGTTACCGCCGCGCAGGTAGCAAGGCGGATTTTAGATTCAAACGGCCTTACCGACATCCGCGTGGAGCGGGTTTCGGGGAAGCTCACCGACAATTTCAACCCCTCCGCGAGGACTGTTTTTCTCTCCGATTCGACGTATTCGTCGACCTCCGTCGCCGCGATAGGCGTAGCCGCCCATGAGTGCGGCCATGCGGTTCAGCACGCGACGGGGTATCTTCCGATAAAAATCCGCTCGGCAATCGTCCCGATAACGAACATCGGCTCGAGCCTCAGCTGGATAATAATCCTGATCGGGCTGCTGTTTTCGGCGTTCAACCTCGCGATGATCGGCGTTATGCTCTTCTCGCTTACCGCCGTTTTTCAGGCGGTGACGCTCCCCGTTGAGTTCAACGCCTCGGCCCGCGCCCTTGAAACTCTGGAGCGGGACTATATCCTGAACGAGGACGAGCTGCCGATGGCGAAAAAGGTGCTTTCCGCCGCCGCGATGACCTATGTGGCCGCGCTTGTTTCCTCGATTGCATCGGTTCTAAGGCTGTTTTTGATAGTTACAAACCGCACCCGCCGCAACTAAATCCATTTTAAGGAACGGTAAAAATGTCATCACCCCGTGAAATCTGCCTGCGGCTTTTAGTATCGACCGAGCGCGGGCAGGAATATTCAAACATCGCCCTCGACGCGGCCCTGAAAGCCTCGAAGGACGACCTGAAGCCCATCGACAGACGCTTTGCGGCTGCGCTTTACTACGGCGTTCTGGAGCGTAAGCTCACCCTCGACGAAATAATCCGCTCCCGCCTCAGCCGCCCGTCTGACAAACTCGGCGCGGAGCTTCGGCAGATTCTCAGAATGGGGCTCTACCAGCTTCTTTATATGGATTCGGTGCCGGAAAGCGCGGCCGTAAACGAGAGCGTAAAGCTCGCCCGAACGCTTAAAAATCCCGCCGCGCCCGGCTTTGTCAACGCGCTTTTGAGGGGATTTATCAGAAGCGGCAAAAAGCTCCCGCTGACAGGCGTAAAGCTTAAAGACTTGTCAATCACATATTCCTGCCCCGAGTGGATTATAGATATGTGGATTAACGATTACGGCGAGCAAACCGCTGTAAAAGTTCTTGAAGCATCTTTGAAACGCGCTCCCGTAACGGCTCAGCTGAATACCTGCCGATTTAAGCTTGAAGATATAATTTCCGAGCTTGAGGCCGGCGGCATAGATGTAAAGCTATCCGACTTTACAGATTCCTGCGCCGAGCTTTCGGACTGCGGGTCGGTTGAGGAGCTTTCGGCATACAAAAAAGGAATGCTCCACATTCAGGATTTGTCCTGTCAGCTCTGCTGCCGCGAGGTCGGCGCAAAGCCGGGCGAAACGGTTCTGGATTTATGCTCCGCGCCGGGCGGAAAGGCGTTCACCGTCGCCGAAATGATGGGCGGCCGGGGAAGGCTAATCGCCTGCGACCTACATAAAAACCGCGTCAGGCTCATTGAATCGGGCGCGAAGCGGCTCGGGCTCGGGTGCATTGAAGCGTTCGAGAACGACGCGAAGGCGTTTAACCCCGAAATCCCGCCCGCGGACAGAATTTTATGCGACGTTCCCTGCTCCGGCCTCGGCGTAATCCGCCGAAAGCCCGAGATAAAATACCGTGCCGAGGAAGCCCCCGCCGCGCTGATAAAAACCCAGTACGAAATTCTTGATATATCTTCGCGATACCTGAAACCGGGCGGAACGCTTGTATACTCGACCTGCACGCTTCGCCGCGCCGAAAACGACGGCGTAGCCGAGAGGTTTTTGTGCGAGCACACCGACTTCGAGCCCGTAAAGCTTGATAACTTTACAGACTGGAAAACGACCATCACGCCCGACATCTTTAATTCCGACGGGTTCTTTATCGCGAAATTCCGCAGAAAGCCGTGATACGACTGAACGATATACTTTCACTGACCAAAGAGGAGCTTGCCGCATGGCTTGAAGCGGCGGGCGAAAAGCCCTTTCGGGCGGCGCAGATTTTCCGCTGGCTCCATCAAAAGCGGGTCGTCGGCTTCGACGAGATGTCCGATCTCTCAAAACCGCTTCGCGAGCGGCTTTCGGCTGAATTTGAAATCGCGCGGATTGAGCCTGTGAGGCTTTTGGAATCAAAGCGCGACGGCACCGTAAAGCTCCTCTATCGCCTCCCGGACGGCAACCACGTCGAAACGGTTCTTATGAGTTACGAGCACGGCGATTCGCTCTGTATTTCAACGCAGGCGGGCTGCCGGATGGGCTGCCGATTCTGCGCGTCCACCATCGCGGGCTTTAAGAGAAATCTGACGCCCGGCGAGATACTTTCCCAGCTCTACGAAACCGAACGCCGAACCAAAAGAAAGGTTTCGAGCATAGTTTTGATGGGAATCGGCGAGCCGCTCGACAATTTCGATAACGTTGTAAAATTTTTGAAAATTCTTTCAAGCCCCGACGGCGAGAACATGAGCCTTCGGCACGTTTCGCTTTCAACCTGCGGGCTTGTCGACAGGATATACGACCTCGCGGAGCTCAATCTCGGGCTGACGCTTTCGATTTCGCTTCACAGCCCCTATGACGAAAAGCGAAGCGAGCTGATGCCGATAAACAGGCGTTATCCGATTTCGGAGCTTATTAAGGCGTGCCGCGATTATTTTGCGAAAACCGGACGGCGGATTTCCTTTGAATATGCGCTGATAGACGGCGAAAACGACTCTGAGGCCGACGCGAAGGCACTTTGCTCGCTTGTTTCGGGAATGCCGTCGCATGTGAACATTATCCCGGTAAACAGCATTAAGGAGCGAAGCTACCGCTCCGACCGCTCGGCTGCGCAGAGATTTTGTAAGCTTCTCTGCTCGATGGGCGTGAACGCGACCGTCCGCAGGACCCTCGGCGCGGATATAAACGCCGCCTGCGGGCAGCTCAGGCGGGAAGAGGAACAGCCCGCGAAATAATCTATTAAGTTTATTATACAGTAAGGAGTTGGGCGAAATGATACTTGCCGCAAAGACGGACATCGGCAGGGTTCGCACCGAAAATCAGGACAGGTTCAGAATACGCGAGCTTGGCGACGGTGTGGGAGCCGCGGTTGTCTGCGACGGCATGGGCGGAACCAACGGGGGAGGCCTCGCCGGTGAGATCGCCGCAAACGCCGTCTATGAGCGGATTTGCCTAAGCTGGCGCGAGGGAATGGAGCCGAGAGCCGTTAAAAATCTTCTCGTTTCGGCTGTCACGGCGGCGAACACGCTTGTATACGAAAAAAGCCGCGACTGCGAGGAAAACCGCGGCATGGGAACGACCTGCGTCGCGGCGATTATACATAACGGAACGGTTTCGGTGGCGAGCGTCGGCGATTCGAGGGCGTATATCCTCGACGGAAGCGGAATCCGGCAGATTACTACCGACCACACCGTTGTGGAATATCTCAAATCGCGGGGAATGAACGACGAATCGAAGCTTGCCGGAATGAAAAACGTCATCACCCGCGCGGTCGGGGTTGAGCCGCAAATCGAGGTCGACTACTTCGAGTTCGAGGCGGAAAAGGGCTCGGTGCTTTTAATCTGCACCGACGGGCTGACAAACTACTGCTCCGACGAAACGCTGTACCGGATGGTTTATAAGTCTCCGCTCGAAAGCGCGGCGGAGGAGCTTGTAAAAATTTCCAACGACGGCGGCGGAAAGGACAATATAACCGTCGTTCTGGCGGCAATTTAAAGAGGTTGTACATTTTCAGGAGGTTCACATGGACAGATTTATCGGATTGAAGCTCGACGGAAGATACGAAATAACCGACCTTATCGGGGTCGGCGGAATGGCGAACGTTTACCGCGGCAGGGACATCATGGAAAACCGCGTCGTAGCGGTTAAGATACTTAAAAACGAGTATTCCGAGAACGAAGAATTTGTCAGGCGTTTTCGCAACGAAAGCAAGGCCATAGCCGTGCTTTCCCACCCGAACATCGTAAAAATCTACGACGTCGGCTACGAAAACAGTATGCAGTATATCGTGATGGAGTACATCGACGGCATCACTTTAAAGGAATATATCGAACAGCAGGGAATGCTCAAATGGCGCGACTGCGTTCACTTTACGATACAGATTCTGAGGGCGTTGCAGCTTGCGCACGACCGCGGAATCGTCCACCGCGACATAAAGCCCCAGAACGTAATGCTTCTTTCCGACGGCTCCATCAAGGTGATGGACTTCGGAATCGCGCGGTTCAGCCGCGAGGTCGAGGCGACCTCGAGCGAAAAGACGATGGGTTCGGTTCACTACGTTTCCCCCGAGCAGGCTGCCGGCGCGCGCACCGACGAGAGGAGCGACATCTACTCCGTCGGCGTTATGATGTATGAAATGCTCACAGGAAGAAAGCCCTTCAACGGCGATACGCCGGTTGCGGTCGCCTTAAAGCATATGCACGACGCGCCCGTTCCGCCGACACAGATAGTTTCGTCGATTTACCCGGGGCTTGAGGACATAATTTTACACGCGATGGAAAAGGACCCCGAGAAGAGGTATCAATCCGCCTCGGGAATGATTCGGGACATCGAGGCGTTCAAGCAGGACCAGAGCATCACCTTCGGCTACAGCGACTCGGTTTCCGGCGCATACCGCACCAAGCCCGAGAGCCGTACTGACGGCGCGAGGGAGAAGCTCGCCTCGGCGATTTCGGCAATCAAGCCGATTAAGAAGGATAAAAAGGAAAAGCCCGTTAAAATCGCGGAGCCGGAGCCCGAACAGGAGCCAGACGTTTCGGAGGACTACTATTACGACGACGATGACGACGAAATCGAGGTCAGGCACAACTACGCCCTGCCGATTCTTGCGGCCGTAACCTGCACGGTTATAATCGTCGCGACGCTCTTTGTCGCAAACGTGATTCTGGGGGCGTTCAAGACCACCGCTTCGTCGACAAACGACTATCCTGTACCGCTTTTAATCGGGAAAAACTTCTACGACGCGAGGGCGCAGTATACGGACATCCAGCTTGTCGCAACGGAAGAGTACAACAACGAATATCCCGCCGGAATAATCGTCGACCAGGAGAAGGCGGCGGGAAGAATCGTCAAAATCGGCGACACCCTCAAAGTAACCGTCAGCAAGGGAACGCGCGTCGTTAAAATTCCCGACCTCAAAAACTACCATAAATCATCGGCCGCGAGGGCTCTCGAGGATTTAAGCCTTAATTATATCTTCGTTGAAACCGCGAGCGACGACGTTGCGGCGGACAACGTTGTATCAACCGACCCCGCCGCCGGAACCGAGGCCGAGGAGGGGACTACGGTGAGAATTCTCGTTTCCCTCGGCCCGACGACCGAGGACACCACGGTGCCGTATGTCGTTGGAAAGGACGTTATAACCGCGCAGTACGAAATCGAGGACGCTTTCCTTAAAGTAAAGACCCAGTACGTTACGAGCAGCGAGCCGCGCGACCAGGTTATCGCGCAGAATATAGACGGCGGCTCCAACGTCGCCCGCGACACGGTTATAACGATTTCGGTATCCGACGGCTCCGGCGAGGACAACGAAGTAATCGACGGCGGCGACCCGAATATCCCGGAAAACATCTATCCCGGCACGAACCCGTGGGACGACCCATGGGGCGGCGATAACGATGTTCCCGGCGATATAAACGTCGTTCCGGGCATGCAGCAGGTGACTATTGAAATCGACATTCCGGTATACGCGACGGGGGACTACTTCATCTACCTCTGCCCCGTCGGAAGCGACGAGCCGATTATCCCCGAATTTTTGGTGGATTCCGCGACATACGCCGGAAAGAGCTATCCGGTAACGCTGAGCGGCACCGGAACGATGGTAATAGAGGCGTTCGCGCGCTACGGAATCAAGTCCAAGTTCGCGAAATACACCGTAAACTTCGACGAGGGCAGCTACTACGTCAACGAGCACAACAGCGCGGTATTCAGAACCCTCGACAACTTCGTGAATTCCTGATGAGAGCGACCGTTGTAAGCTCCTTCGGCGACACGTTCAGGATTATTTCGGAGGACGGCGGCGAATGCGTCTGCCGCGCAAGGGGAGTTTTGAGGACCAAGGGTTCAATCGTCCCCGGGGACGCGGTCGAGGCGGAAGATTCCGGCGGGGAAACGGTTATAGCTAAGGTTTACCCGAGGCGGAACGAAATCGTCCGCCCGCCCCTTGCGAACCTTGAGCAGCTTGTATTTGTCTGCGCCGCGGCTTCGCCCCCGCCCGACCTCTATATGCTTGACAGGTTCACCGCCGTCGCGGTTTTCAAGGGTATTTCCCCGGTTTTGGTGTTCACTAAAACCGACGTCGGCGACGCTGAGAAGTATGCGGAAATTTATCGCGGAGTTTTCCCTGTTTTCACCGTAAACAACTTAACCGGCGATGGCGTTTCGGAGCTTTATGAAACGCTTAAGGGGAAAATTTCCGCCCTTGCGGGAAATTCGGGGGTGGGAAAATCCTCACTTATTAACTGCCTCTGCCCGTGGGTCGGGGCGGAAACCGGTGAAATCAGCCAAAAGCTCGGCAGGGGAAAAAACACCACCCGCCGCACCGAGCTTATACCGCTTCCCGACGGCGGATTTGTCGCCGACACCCCGGGTTTTGCGGCGTTTTCCACAGAAAGATACGATATTATCTATAAAGAGGAGCTTGCGGGCTGCTTCCCGGAGCTCGAGGGCTATGCGGGAAAGTGCCGCTTTCAGGACTGCTCCCACACAAAGGAACAGGGCTGCGCGGTCCTTGAGGCCGTTGAAAAGGGAATAATCAACCCGTCGCGGCACCGCTCCTATGTGATGATGTACGCGGAGGCAATGAAGCTCAAACCGTGGGAGATTAAGCGGCGATAGCATTTTTCGGGCAGGCGAATATAATGTAATAAGCGGCACGGGTGCTGCTACATAAATTTACGGAGGCTTGCCATGAAAGTTATAGTAAAAAAGCCCTGCCGGCTTTTCGCGGGAATTCTGCGCCTGATTTTCGGCGTTTCGAGGGACTCAGGCGCATGCTGAAGGCTTTCTGCCCGCCGCTTTGGCGGGCAGTCTGCGTTTTTTCGGAATAATCCGCCCATCCGCGAATATAATAAACCATGCTTACATTTTCCGTATTTTCCCGCAAGGTTGAAATCACCTTCGGCTTCTTTTTCATACTCTCTGCGGCCACTCTGAGCGGCGGCGCGGGGGCGTTGCCGCTTTTGTTCTGCGGGCTCCATGAGCTTTCCCACCTTTTTGCGATGCGGATTTTCGGCGTTAAGGCTTCGTCGGTCCGCCTCTACGGCGCAGGGATAAAAATCGAGGCCGACGGGCTTTTTACGTTAAAAAAGCTCCCGCAGGCGGTAATTTACCTCTTCGGCCCCGCGGCGAACCTCTTGGCGGCGTGCGTTTTTAGAGGAACGGTACGCGATATTAACCTCGCGCTTTGCCTTTTTAACATGCTCCCTGTCAGCTATTTCGACGGCGGAAGGCTTGCGGCCCTTTTATTCGGAGAGGGGAGCGCAGCCGCAAAAGCTCTTTCCGCGGCGGCGGTTGCCTTTTTGGCGTTTTTAATAGGATACGCCGCATTCACCCTGCCTCTTGAGCTTTCGCCGTCGTCGGTCGTTACCTTCGGGTTTATACTGCTTTCTTCGCTTCTTGACGTTGATTAGGGCAGATTTAACAAATATTTTTCCGCAAAATAAACAATAATTTATGTTTTATACTATTGATTTTCCCGTCGCAGTATGATATAATATTCAGGCATTTGAACTGCCGGACTTTATGCACAGGGCATCCGCTCCGCGTCCGGTAGGGTTTAGTTGCGATACTAAAGCGGATAGTCCTCTGGCCTTATAATAAAGCGTCCCGAATGCGGACGGCTGAGGCGTATGAACATCTGAAACAAAAAAGGAGGATTTTCAAAATGGACGCTTTGAAAATCATTGCAAACTCAAGTCTTAAAGAAAACGTTCCCGAATTCGGAATCGGCGACACCGTAAGGGTTGCCGTAAGGATTCAGGAAGGCGACAAGTCGAGAATCCAGGCGTTTGAAGGCACCGTTATCGCCCGCAAGCACGGCGGCGTAAGCGAAACCTTCACCGTTCGCAGAGTTGCCCACGGCTGCGGCTGCGAGAGAGTTTTCCCGCTTCATTCTCCCGTCGTTGAGAAGGTCGAGGTCGTTCGCCGCGCCACCGTCAGAAGAGCTAAGCTCTACTATCTGCGCGACCGCGTCGGCAAGGCCGCCAAGACCAAGGACGCGCTTCGCTAAGACAGCTTACAGGAGCCCTGCGGGGCTCTTGTTCTTTATCCGGGAAAATTGCGGCTTATTTATGCGCATGGGCGAAACCGCCCCGAAGGCGCGGCGGGAAAAGCTGCTGCGTCGGTCCCCCCCCCCCCCGCCCGCCCCCCAAACTTTCGCACTGGCTCCCCGCTTTTCCCGCCGCGCCTCCTACCCGCCATCTTCCCCCCAATCTCAAAAAACATCTTGCATTTCCCGAAAAAATTTGCTACAATACATCTGTATGTGATTTTAAATCTAAGGTGCGTGATTTTATATGTCGGACAAAAAGTCCTCCGAAGAAAAAGAAAAGGAAAAGCAGCCTTTCATCGACGAGCTGCTCGACTGGGTTAAAACCTTTGTAATCGCGATTTTAATCGTCATTTTAGTGACGACCTTCGTCGCAAAAACCGCCTATGTATCCGGCGAATCGATGATGCCGACGCTTAAGGACCGCGATATGCTGATTCTCTGGACTTTGGGCTATAAACCCCGTCAGGGCGACATCGTCGCATGCAACTGCGAGGGCTTAAACGAAATAATCGT
>CANPZQ010000065.1 GCA_947588775.1 uncultured Clostridia bacterium | reverse complement strand
CGCGACAAAAACGGCAAGGAGGGCTACTGCCCCGCGTCCGGCATGGTCGCCGTGTGGATGGTGCTCGCGGGGTGCAGCCTGTTCGACCTTGGGGGCGTCCGCGGCAGCTCGTGGGTGTCGGTGTGATGAACGGGTTCGCCCGAAATACGGCATTTAATATGCAAATCGTCAATGCGCTTTATGACATTGGCGATTTTTATTGGTTCCCGCAAAGCCGTAAGACTTTTTTGGGGGAAGGGGGAGCGGAAAAATGGGCATACAACGTTTTGTCGGAGGTATGCCGAGTGGGTTGGTCTTTATGGCCGCGAAAAGTCGATGTAAATCAGAGCAATCGGTTTTTGTATCCTAATCTTAAATGCCCTATTTTAGCCGTTTGCGCAAGTTTTGCAAAGTCAGCTAAAAGCATTTGGAGTTTCAAACCACGTCGCAAACGTAAGCGGTTGATTCTCGCATTCGCGGACGTCCGTTCATCGGTTGCAATGCAGCGAAAAATATGTTACAATAACAATAATTTCCGACGAAAACCGGAAAATTCAATTTATTATACGGAGGAAAGAATATGCGCCCCCTAAAAGCAGCCCTAATTCAACACTCCCCCCTCGCCCGCGACGTCGCTCAAAACACCGAAGCCGCCCTCGGCCTTATTCGCGAAGCGAGCGAAAACGGCGCGGATTTGGTTTTGTTCCCGGAGTGTTTTCTTACGGCGTACGCCGCGCCGGATATTTGCGGGAAATTGCCGCCGGTGCGGGATATTGAGAATCACCCCGATTTTATAAAATGGTGCGAAAACGCATTGACGGAGGACGATAAAAATTTTGTTCAAATAACAAACCTTGCCGCCGAATTAAAAACAGGCGTCGTCATAACCGGGTTTTCCCGGGGGAAGAAATATCCTCGGAACACGGCGTGGATTATCGACAGGGACGGAAGGGTAATTTTAAAATATTCAAAGGTCCATACCTGCGATTTCGACTGGGAGAGATACCTTGAGCCCGGGGATTCCTTTCCCGTATGCAGGTTTGACGGAATCGCGATGGGGTGCATGATTTGCTACGACAGGGAGTATCCCGAGAGCGCGCGGGAGCTTATGCTGAACGGCGCGGAGCTGATTATGCACCCGAACTGCTGCGGCGACATGCCGCCGAGGCTCAGAGAGCTCTCCGTGCGGGCGATGGAAAACATGGTCGGAATAGCGATGGCGAACCCTCCTGCCCCGAGAATGGGGAACTCCTGCGCCTTCGGCCCCGCGGTATGGACAAAGGAAGGCTTTGACAACACTATTTTCGTTGGAAAAGAGCTCGAGGAAACGATATACTACGTTGATTTTGACATCGACGAAATCAGGGAATACCGCGAAAGAGAGGATTTGGGGAAATATCGGAAAACAGGGGCGTACAAGAGGCTGAGGGAGGGGTAGGCGGTAGTTGTTTAGTTATTAGTATTGCTGCCACAGCACCTTTAAATTGCCGCCGTCCCGTTCATCATGTTGATTTCCGGAAGCCGGTACCGCAAAATTTCTCCCCGAAGGCCGAATTGGGTTAGAAGGGAGGTTTATATCGCCGCCAAAGCACCCGCCCGGGTTTGTCCGTTACTCGCGCCCTGCAATTCCGACATCTGTCCTCCGACCTTTGTTTTCTTGTCGCGGCAGCGTCTTGCCCCTTGATTTCCCCGGAAAAATGGTGTATACTATATTCAACGGGCCGCCGGGAGGCGGGATTGCCGTATAAAGGAGGTTTAATAATGGAGATAACTAAGGATTCGATTATCGGAGAGGTGCTCGACCTCGATTTCGGGTGCGCGCCGCTGTTCCTCGAGATGGGTATGCACTGCTTGGGCTGTCCGTCGGCGCGGGGCGAAACCATCGCCGAGGCGTGCGAGGTACACGGGAGCGACCCCGATGAGCTTGTTAAAAAGCTCCGCGAATTTTTCGGGCAGAAATGACCCTCAACCGCAGGCTTGCCCGCTGTGCGGAATACGTCGCGGCGGGCGGCGTTCTTCTTGATATTGGCACGGACCACGCTCTTCTGCCATGCTTTCTTGCGCAAAAGGGCTCGGTTTTGTATGCCGTCGCGGCGGATATTGCGGAGGGGCCGCTTTGCTCCGCTAAGAGAACGATAGCGGAAAACGGGCTTTCAGACAGGGTTTTTACGGCTAAGTCGGACGGATTCGCCGGTATCCCCAAAAAATATCTTTCGGAAGCGACCGACGCGGTCATTGCGGGAATGGGCGGGGAGATGATTGTAAAAATTCTTTCGGAAGCGGGGGATTTCCCGAAAAAGCTCAATCTCGTTTTACAGCCGAACAGCCGCGCCGGAGTTTTGCGCAGATGGCTCGCCGAAAACGGCTACGGGACGCTCCGCGAAAGCGCGGTCAGGGACGGGCGGCATGTTTACGCGGTTATAAACGCGCGGTTTGACGGGGCTGCCGCCCGCGCCGTCGACGGACTCTATGCCGCCGTCGGAAAAATCGACCCCTCCGACCCCGACGGCCGGGAGTATTATCTCGCCGCCGCGAAGAGGCTTCGGGCCGCCGCGAAGGGGCTTGCCGCGGGGAATGGCGAGGGGGACGCGGAGGAAGCGGAGAGGCTGGGGGAGCTGGCGGAGAGGATTGAGGGGGTTTTGGAATTTTGACGGAAGGCAGCGGCGGAGAAAGCGGGGGAATTTGCGCGAAGGTGCGGGGGCGGGCGGGTGGGACCGACGCAGGAGCTTTCTCCGCCGCGGCGGTCGGTTGCGCGGAAAGCTTCGGCGGACTGCAAGACAAAAACTGAGGGTATGGCATAGCAAAAACGAAATGAAGCTGATAAACCGGCAAAAAAAGCCTGAGCCTCACCCACCCCCGCTCGGCCTGCGGCCTCGGGGAATGGGATTCGGTTCAGGCGGGGGCGGCGACCTGCGACGATACGAAATTTTGTACTGTGTCGCAGCTTTCCATAAGGAACTCGCTCCGCTCATACTATTTCAAGTACCCCTCTCCCCCTGCAAAGTATCTGCAAAATCAAAACTTGATGTTTCCCCCTCCCCCCAAGGGGGGGAGAGGAAACCCATCAAAAAACTCACCCACCATCACCCCACCCCCACAAATCCCCCACGAAAGGAGCCTGCGCCCATGCCCTACACCGTTGAAACTCTCGGCGGGGGATTCTTTGCCGCCGTTTCGCAGGAGCACCGCTTCGGGACGGACGCGTTTTTGCTGGCAAAATTCGCCTCGCCGCGCCGGAAGGACCGCTGCGCCGACCTTTGTTCGGGCTGCGGAATTATCGGGCTCGTGCTTCTGCGGGATTATGCGCCATCGTCGGTCGAGGCCGTCGAGCTTTTGGAGCCGGCGCATCGCCTCGCGCTCATCTCAAAGGAGCTTTCGGGGGCGGATAATTTCTTCCCGAAAAACGCCGACCTTCGGGAATGGCGTCCCGAAAAGCCGGTTGATTTAATCGTCTGCAACCCGCCGTACAAGGCCGCTGGCGCAGGAATTGTTTCCTCGGGGGATTCGGCGGCGGTCGCCCGCCATGAAACCGAATGCACCGTTCGGGACGTATGCGCGGCGGCAAAAAGAGGGCTTCGCTATGGCGGGAGGCTCTGCCTCTGCAACCGCCCCGAGCGGCTTGCCGACTGTATTTCGGCGATGCGGGAAAACGGGATTGAGCCGAAGCGGCTTCAAACCGTCCATAAAAACGCCGAAACCCCGGCATGGCTGATTCTCCTTGAGGGCCGCCTCGCCCGCAGCAGCGCGTCGTTCATGAAAGTCGAGCCGCCCCTGCTAATTGACGGCGCGGCTACAAGCAGATGACAGATGTCGGAGGACAGAAAACAGATTTTTTGTTCCGGCGGGCGATGTATGTCAAAATCTGACATCTGATTTCTGCCATCTGTCATCTATTAGCCCGGCGCGGGGACTCCGCTGTTTTCCTGCGCCCCACCCGCCCATCCGCCCTCCCTTGCGTTCCCCCGCTCCGTCCCCGCGCCTGCTTTTGCGCAACGCTATCCTCTAACGTGCTATCTTTTATCCTCTTTTCTTTGACAGGATTTTGTTGTTCAGCGCGCCTTTTCCCCCGCCCAAGCCGAATCCCATCCCCCGGAGCCGGAGGCGGAGCGGGGGTGGGTGAGGGTTGGGCTTTGGAGGGGAGCAGTCATGCCGCGGCTTTCTGCCGAACACCCGGCGCGGGGCAAACAGGCGACAGAAGCCGGAGGCCGGAAAACAGATTTTTGTCCCGCCGGGCTATATATACCAAAATCTGCCGTCTGATTTCTGACATCTGTCATCTATTAGCCCGGCGCGGGGACTGCGCTGTTTTCCTGCGCCCCACCCGCCCTCCCACCCACCCTCCTGCGCCCCCACCCGCTCCGTCCCCGCGCCTGCCTTGCGCAAATCTATCCCTCTAACCCTCTATCTTCTACCCTCTAACACAAGGAGTCCCGCCCATGCCCCTTACAATCCGCCCCATGACCCCCGGCGACATTCCGAAAATCGTCGCGCTCGAAAAAATCTGCTTCACGTCCGACGCGTGGAGCAGGGAGGACTTTGAATACCGTGCGGAAAACGGCGGGGTTTTCCTTACGCTCGTCGCCGACGACGGCGATTTTTGCGGATACATCGCCGCGGCGCGGCTCGATGAGGCATATATCGACAGCGTCGCGGTTTCCCCCGAAAAAAGAAGGCTCGGAATTGCCCGCGCATTGCTGCGCGAGGCCGAGAGGCTTTCGGGGGCAAAGAGGATTCTTCTTGAAGTTCGGGAATCGAACGCCGCCGCACACGCTCTCTATGCCGGCGAGGGGTATCGCGATATAGCAAAGCGGCGGGACTACTACGACGACCCCCGCGAGGACGCGGTCGTCATGGAAAAAATTATTTGAATTATCAAACGAGGTGCTTATGAAAATTCTCGCAATTGAATCCTCCTGCGATGAAACGGCGGCGGCGGTCGTCGTTGACGGAAGGAAGGTCGAATCGAATATCGTCGCCTCGCAAATCGAGGAGCATAAGCTCTACGGCGGGGTCGTTCCGGAAATCGCCTCGCGGCGGCATGTCGAGAGCATCGCCGGAGTTGTCGGGGAAGCCCTTTCGGCGGCGTCTTTGGGATACGGCGACGTCGACGCGATAGCCGTCACCTACGCGCCGGGGCTTATCGGCGCGCTTCTCGTCGGGGTGAGCTACGCCAAGGGGCTCAGCCTTTCGACGGGGCTCCCGCTTATACCGGTTCATCACATAGCGGGACACATCGCCGCAAATTACATCACCCACCCCGACCTTGAGCCTCCGTTTTTATGCCTTGTCGTGAGCGGCGGCCACAGCCTTATCGTCGAGGTGAAGGATTATACCGTGTTTAACGTTTTGGGAAGGTCCCGCGACGACGCGGCGGGGGAGTGCTTCGACAAGGCCGCGCGGGTTCTCGGCTTCCCCTATCCGGGAGGAAAACATATCGATGAAGCGGCGAAAAGCGGCTCCAAAACCGCGTATAAGTTTACCCACCCGAAGCTCTCGGGCTGTGAATACGACTTTTCGTTTTCGGGAATCAAGACGGCGGTCGTGAACCTTGTCCATAACGCCGAACAGCGCGGCGAAAAGCTCTCCCGCGAGGACGTAGCCGCCTCGTTCCAGAAAACGGTCGCCGATATTCTGGGCGAAAAGACGGCTCTCGCCGCAAAGGCGACCGGCTATAAAAAAATCGCCGTCGCGGGCGGCGTTTCGGCAAATTCCGGCGTTCGCGAGAAGATGAAGCGCGTCGCCGACAGCCTCGGCGCGACCCTCTATCTCCCCGACCTGAGATACTGCGGCGACAATGCCGCGATGATTGGCGCGCAGGGGTACTACGATTTTCTGAGCGGCAAGCGGGGGGATATGAGCTTGAACGCGGTGGCGACGATGGGGTTGTGAACGGGGCGGGGGCGCGGGGACTGCGCTGGCTGGGTTGGTCCCACCCGCCCGCCCTGCGTTTTGCCCGCTCCGTCCCCGCGCCCGCTCTTTCCCGAGTTATCGCGCTAAATCCATCTGTTCGTTGACTTTCTGATGGTCTAACCGTATAAGAGTAGCAGCGGCGGAGAAAGCGGGGAAATAGTGCGAAATGGCGGGGGCGGGCGGGTGGGGCCGACGCAGTAGCTTTCTCCGCCGCTGCGGGGGCTTACGCAGAAAGCTTCGGCGGCCTGCAAGCCCAAAACCGAGGGTTGTGGCATAGCAAAAACGAAGCGAGGTTGATAAACCGACGAAAAGGGCCTGAGCCTCACCCACCCCCGCTCAGCCTGCGACCTCGGGGAATGGGATTCGGTTCAGGCGGGGGATTGGGCGCACGGGTCGCTTGAGGGCTTGAGAAGAACGTCGGGCAGACGGCACTTCTGCCGCAAAAATTTGCGCAAGCCGGAGGGAAAATTCGTTCCTCACCCGCCCCCGCTCAGCCCTGCGGGCTTCGGGGGACGGATTCGTCGAGAATGGGCGTTTGCCCATAAGGTACTCGCTCCGCTCGTGCCATTTTAAGTACCCTCACCCCCCTGAAAAGCCCCTGCAAACCCAAACCTCGCTCCCCCCCGAGGGGAGGGGGAGGGCAGGCGTAAAAAAGCAGAAAACAGATAGCCGGAAATCAGATGACAGATTTTGGTTGAGCACACAAAACGACGGCTCTTTCCGTCTGATTTCTGAAATCTGACTTCTGATACCCTTACCGGATTCGTTCCTCACCCATCCCCGCTCAGCCCCGCAAGGGGGCTTCGGGGGACGGGTTCGTCACGAATGGGGGCGCGGGGACTGCGCTGGTTGGGTTGGTCCCACCCGCCCGCCCACCCACTTTCCTGCGTTCCCCCCCCCGCTCCGTCCCCGCGCCCCCTCTCTATCCCACATCTTCCATCTTCTACCCCCTACCCTCTAACAGCCCAACCCCCAAAAAGGAGTGCTTATATGAAATTCCCAATTATCGCCGCAGTTCTCGCGGCCATGCTTTTGAGCCTGACGGCGTGCGGCGCGCCGATTGAGCCGCCGGCGGTGGTCAGCGAAAACGTCGAGGCGGATTTGCCTCCAGAAAAGTCGCCGTTCCCGGTTTCCTTCGACGGCGAAACCTTTGAACATGCCCCCGCGGCGGTCGTGTCGCTTTCTCCGGCCGTTTCCGAGATGATTTGCGACCTCGGCGCGGCGGGAAGTCTTGTCGCCGCGAGCGACTACTGCGATTTTCCGCCCGTTTCCGAGCTTCCGAAGGCCGGAAGCCCCGCGAATCCCGATGTCGAAGCAATCCTTTCGATCGGCGCGGATTTGCTGATTACGCAATCTCCGATAGCCTCGACCGACGCTCTGAAATTGCGGCAGTGCGGCGTTCGCGTGCTTTCTCTCGATGAACCGACAAGCTTCGCCGGACTTTGCGAGAATTATATAAAGCTCGCGATGCTCTTTTACGGCGGAACGGATTCTTCCGGCACCGCCGAAGCGGTTCTTTCGGGAATCGACGCCGCGATGACCGAGGCGAAGGCCCTCGGAATCAACACGACGTTCGTCGTTGTCGAAGCCGAAACGCCGGACGGGCTGATGCTCTCGCCGGGCGGAACGCTTGCCTCCGACATTTTCTCGGTATTCGGGACAAATTTACGTGAAGAATCCCCGGACTTCACCGCGACCGAGGAGGAGCTTTTCGAGCTTGCCCCCGAAACGGTATTCTATGCCTCCGGCCTTGACCATGACGAAATCGAGGCGGTTTTCCCACATTCCGCGCTTGTTGAGGTCGATTTCGAGCGTTTCGAGCGGCCGACGGTCAGGCTGGCGGAGGTGATTAGGGAGGCCGAGGGACGGTTAGGGGGGTAGGGGGTCGGAGGGGACAGGGGATAGGGGGTGGGATATTCAAGGTTTGAGAATAATTGCAGGGGTGGTGCTAAGGTTTGAGCCTTACCCATACCCGCTCTGCCTCCGGCTCCGGGGGATGGATTCGGTTCAGGGGGGAGGGATTCTGTGGTTTGCCGAGATTATGTGTAACGATGCAGGCGGAGATTCGTTCCTCACCCGCCCCCGTTCAGCCCTGCGAACTTCGGAGGGCGGGTTCGTCGCGAACGGGCGTTCGCCCAAAAGGTACTCGCTGCGCTCGTGCTATTTTAAGTGCCCCTCTCTCCCTGCGAAGCTTCTGCGCAATTAAAGTTTGGAATGTCCCCCTCCCCCCGAGGGGAGGGGGAGGTTAAGTTTGGGCGCAGGGCCGCCTTGTTCGGGCTTTCAGCTTGACCCCGCGCGGCGGGAAAAGCTGCCTCCATCGTCCCACCCACCCGCCCCCGCAGTTTTGCGGCATTTCCCCGCTTTTCCCGCCGCGCTCCCTAAGTTTCTCCCATCTAAGGCGCGGCGAATGGGGCGGAAATAAGCGCGAAACCTTAGAGGGCGGGCGGGTGGGCGCAGCAAACCAGCCCCATTCGCCGCGCCGGGCCTACGCACAAAACCCGAGTGAACCGCGCACCCAACCCCCGCCTGAGCCGAATCCCATCCCCCGAGCCTCCGCAGAGGCGAGCGGGGATGGGTGAGGGTCAGGCCTTAGCAGCAGGCCGGCAACATTTTGCCGAACCCGGATACTTACGCCTACTAACCTTTGGGGAGCGTTCCATCCGCCCACATTTAAGCCAAAGCAGTTAATGGAAAGCGATTAGCAGCGGCGAATCTCCAAGCATAAATTTATAATAGTGTGGTTGGTTGGGATACTACCACCTTTGGCACGCTGAGCTATGGCTTTGTTCGGCACCCCCGCCGCTACCAGAAGTCAGATGTCAGAAAACAGAATCCAACCGCCTCCCCCACCGAAAATTCGCACTGACGGCAGGTAAAGTTCACTCCTCACCCACCCCCTCTCCGCCTCCGGCTCCGGGGGGCGGGTTCGTCGCGAACGGGGCGCGGGAACTCCGCTGATTGGGTATGTCCCACCCGCCCGCCCTCCCACCCTCCTGCGTTTTCCCCGCTCCGTTCCCGCGCCCCATCTCCCCCAAACAAAAGCCGCACCCATTCCGGATGCGGCTTTCGCTAAAATGAAACAAAGGAGCCAACCTCGCCGGGCGCGCATGAACGTCCGACAGCAAGGCGTTTTGGAAATTACTTGACCTCGACGGTCGCGCCGGCGGCTTCGAGCTTTTCCTTGAGCTCGTCGGCTTCGGCCTTGGAAGCGCCTTCCTTGACGGTCTTGGGGGCGGCTTCGACAAATTCCTTGGATTCCTTGAGGCCGAGGCCGAGGATGTCCTTGACGGCCTTGATTACAGCCATCTTGTTGTCGCCGAAGGAGGCGAGAACTACGTCGAATTCGGTCTTTTCGGCGGCAGCGGGGGCGGCGGCTCCGGCGGGAGCAGCGGCGACGGCAGCGGTTACGCCGAATTCTTCCTGAATAGCGTCGACAAGCTCCTTGAGCTCGAGGACCGACAGGGCCTTAATATCTTCTACAAACTTGATAATCTTCTCAGATGCCATGATATTTTTCTCCTTTACGTAATAATTTGGATAGATTTTACGCGGCGTAATTGGATTTTGCCGCTTTTTCGGATTCATGACGTGCGGTTTTCCTTTTTTTAGGAAGCCGAACCGCCGCGCCGGCATGATTGATTAAAGACTAAAAACTAAAAACCAATCCCGGGGCGATGAATCCCGTTTGGAAACTCGCGGGCGAAAATTCATTCGCGGGCGGGTTCGGGCGGCTGTCAGGCAGCCTCCTCGTTCTTTTCGGCAAGAGCCTGAAGGGTCGCGGCGAGCTTCTGGACGGGTCCTTGAAGCGAACCGACGAGCTGTGCAAGAAGGGTTTCCTTGGAAGGAATCTTGGAGAGGGCCTTTACGCCGTCGGCGTCATAGAGCTCGGCCCCGATGAATCCCGCCTTGAGGACGAAGTTTTCGTGGTCCTCGGCGTATTTTCCGAGAATCCTCGCGGCAGCGGTTTCGTCGTCGGAAACGGCAAGAGCCGTTGCCCCCGAAAGAACCTCGGTAAGGCCGTCGAGCCCGGCGTCCTTCATGGCGAATCTGAGAAGAGTGTTCTTCTCGACGGCGTATTTAACGCCCGCCTCGCGGAGCTCCTTGCGAAGCTTTGTGTCGTCCTCGACGGAGATGCCGGAATAGTTTACGAGAACGCCCGCGGCAGAGCTCTTGAGCATCTCGGTAATTTCGGCAACCTTCTGTTTTTTCCGGTTAAGAATGCTTTCGTTTGGCACTGATTTTCACCACCTATGAGTTGATTATGCCCCGAAACAAAAATCCTCTTCACCGCATGGCAAAAGAGGATGAAAACTCAATTTCAGTTTCCCTCGGCAGGACTTACGGCCGCCTGCTGTCTTCGGTGCGAGAAGTATTATAGCACATTGTGAGGGAGTTGTCAAGGGGTGGAGGGGGAATTTTTGGTGGCGCGGGAACGGAGCGGGGAAAACGCAGGAGGGTGGGAGGGTGGGTGGGTGGGACATACCCAATCAGCGGAGTTCCCGCGCCCCGTTCGCGACGAACCCGCCCCCCGGAGCCGGAGGCGGAGCGGGGGTGGGTGAGGAGTGAACTTTGCCTGCCGTCAGTGCGAATTTTCGGTGGGGGGAGGCGGTTGGTTTCTGTTTTCTGTCGTCTGTTTTCTGCCATGTGCCGGCGCGAATAGAGGACAGATGTCAGAGTGCAGAAAACAGAAAGGTGGAGCCGCAGTTTTGTGTGTTTAACCATAATCTTACAGAGGAATTCTGACAGCGGTGGGGGGTGGGTGCCGAACAAAGCCACAGCCCTGCGTGCCAAAGGTGGGAGTGTCCCAACCAACCACATTATTAAAAATTTTTGCTTGGTAATTCGCCGCTGCTAATCGCTTTCCATTAACTGTTTTGGCTTAAATGTGGGCGAATGGAACACCCCCAAAGGTTAGTAGGCGTAAGCGTCCGGGCCTCGGCAAAATGTTGCCGGCCTGCTGCTAAGGCCTGACCCTCACCCACCCCCGCTCGCCTCTGCGGAGGCTCGGGGGATGGGATTCGGCTCAGGCTGGGGTTGGGTGCGCGGTTCGCTCGGGTTTTGTGCGTAAGCCCGGCGCGGCGAATGGGGCTGGTTTGCTGCGCCCACCCGCCCGCCCTCTAAGGTTTCGCGCTTTTAGGCCG
>CANPZQ010000064.1 GCA_947588775.1 uncultured Clostridia bacterium | reverse complement strand
GTATTTGTTTCCGATTTCAAGTCGTCAACGCCGTAGCCCGGGGCCGTATGAACGCAGCCGGTACCGCTTTCAAGAGTAACATGGTCGCCGCAGATAACGAGCGATGTGCGGTCCAAGAACGGGTGGTAAGCGGTGCAGTATTCAAGCTCCTTGCCGGTAAACGAGCCGACGGTGGTATATTCCTCAATTCCGGCGGCCTTCATGGTCGGGCCGATGAGCTCGCGCGCCATGATGTAGTTTTCGCCGTTCGCCTGAACAACAGTGTACTCGTACTCGGGGCCGAGGCAGATTGCGAGGTTGCCCGGAAGGGTCCATGTGGTCGTCGTCCAGATTACGAAGTAGGTTTTCGACATATCAAGCCCGAGGCCGGAGAGCACTCCCCTGTCGTCGGCAACCTTGAATTTTACATAAACGGAATAGCAGGGGTCGTCCTGATATTCGATTTCGGCTTCCGCGAGAGCCGTCTGGCAGTCGGGACACCAGTAGACGGGCTTAAGGCCCTTATAGATAAAGCCCTTTTTCGCCATCTCCCCGAAAACCTCAATCTGCCTTGCCTCAAATTCGGGCTTTAAGGTGAGATAGGGGTTCCTGAAATCGCCCAAAACGCCGAGGCGCATGAACTGGTCGCGCTGGTTCGCCATATAGGTCATCGCGAAGTCGCGGCAGTGCTTTCTCAGCTCAAGCGGCGGAATCGCGCCGTTTTCCACGCCGATGGACTTCATCGCTTTCAGCTCGGTGGGAAGCCCGTGGGTGTCCCAGCCGGGAACATAGTGCGCCCGATAGCCGCTCATGTTCTTCTGCTTGACGATGATGTCCTTCAGAACCTTATTCAGAGCGGTTCCGAGGTGAATATCCCCGTTTGCATACGGAGGGCCGTCATGCAGAATGTATGACGGCTTCCCCTCGTTTCGTTTCATTATTTTTTCATAAAGGCCGCTTTCCTCCCATTCCGAAACCATTCCCGGCTCCTTCGTCGGGAGGTTTCCCCTCATCGGGTAGTCGGTTTCGGGGAGATTCAGGGTCTTGTTATAGTCCTGCGGCATTGTAAAAATGCTCCTTTCTGTTTGCTTATGTATCAGTTATGATTATTCTGCCCGAACTTAAGCTCGTCGGCGGAATAGCTCTGTCTTTTATAGCCCGAGAACGCGAAGCTTGTTTTCTGAGCGTCGGTCTTTTCCTCGCGGTGGACGTTCGGAAGGTCGGCTGTGCCGGTGGAAACCGGCTCGGGAGCGGGCTTTGCGGGCTTCTCCTCGGGGACCTTCGCGGGCTCTGCGTTCATAATCTCGGAAATTTCCTCGTCGCTTAGCTCGGGAAGCGAAACCGCAAGCTTAATCTGCTCGTCAAGTATGAGAATGAGCTTCTTTTTGAAGTCGGTGACTTCTTTTTTGAGCTCGTTGAGCTTTTCGGACTGCAGCTCTCGCTTTGTCTTTGAAGCGGCCTCGACGGCGGCGAGCTTGTCGTTTTCGGCGCGGATAGCGTTGGCGATTTTCTCGACCTCGTTGCGTTTTAAGGTGTCGCAGTCGTTCTGGATGTCGGCGAGCATCGAATCGCGCTTCGACTGAGCCTCGGCGACGATTTTCTCGGCCTCGGCCTTTGCCTCAGCGATGATTCGGTTGCCCTGCTTCTGGGCGACAAGAAGCGCGTCGCGTATTGCGTCCTCGTCGCTGCGGTATTCGTTTATCTTCTCAACAAGCTTGACGATTTTAAGCTCGTTTTCTTCCTTATCCTTGACTTCCTTGGCGTAGGCAATCGCCACATCTCTGAGGTACTCGTCCACCTCTTCCGGCTTGTAGCCGAAGGTTGATTTTTCAAACTTGCGGTTGGAAATTTCCTGCGGGTTCATGAATTTTACCTCCTAAAATTATCTGAATTTTCGTATTGTAATAAACACACGGTCTTTTTTGGATTGTCCGCCGATTTCGTAAAGCTCAAACTTTCCGAAGCCGCGGACGGAAAAAACGTCCCCCTCCGCCACCTTAAGCGCGGGATTGAATACTTCAATCCGATTGAGCATAACGCCCCTGGATTTAATAAGCTCGGCGGTTTTTTCCCGCGAAAGCCTCAATGCGTTCGCCAGAACCGCGTCAAGGCGGGGCGACGCAACAGTCGAGCGGATTTCGTCAAATTCGCGGGCGGGAATATCACCCTCGCCGAAGTCGTCGGTAATTTTTACGCCGCACCTGCCGACCTTGTCCATCTGCGTGACGAGCGTCAGCGCGGTATTCAGCACAAAAACCGCGGCTCTGCGGCTTCCGACCAGAATATCCCCCAAAAGCTCCCGCTTTATTCCGAGAGCCATAAGGCTCCCCAGAAAGTCGCGGTGCGAAAGCCCCGAATCCTCGGGATAGTTGAACACAACCGCTTTAAACGGAAGGCAGTTTTCCGCTTCCTCGGTATCTCCGAAGCCGAGAACCCGTCTTTCCGCGTCGGGGTATCCGCCGAATGACGCAAAATTCCCACCCCATCCCGAACGAAGCGACTGCTCGCAGATTTCGAGCTGTCTTTCATCGAGAAAGGCGGAAAACAGCGGCCTTCGGCTCGCCTCGCTTCGCCTTGCCAAATCGAGGACATGGCGCACGGTGAGCCTGTCGGCGTCGGTTGAGGGCAGCGCGGGGCGGGACATCAGAAGCTGTAGCCGTTGTTTTCAAGCTCGCTCATAAGGTCGACTCCGCTGAAGCCGACGTTCTTCGGCATGATAACAAAGGTTTTCTGGGCGGACATCTTGATGGTCGCGTCGTTCGCGTAGGCAACGCCGGACAAAAAGTCCATAATCCGCTTTGCGTCCTCGGACTTTACCTGTTCAAGGTTCAGAAGCACGGTCTTTTGATGGTTGAGGTCGTCGCCGATTGACTTTACCTCGGAAAAATCGGTGGGTCTTGCCAAAACAATCTGCACGGTGGCGGTGGTGGCAATTTTAACCTCGCGGTTGCGGCGTTCCTCCGCAACGTCTACCGACTGAGCGACGTCTTCATAGAGGGGCTGGTATTCGCTTTCCTCTTCTTCCGGCCCAAAAATGAAATCCTGGAACTGTTTAAAAATGCTCATGATAATCCTCCATACTCTATATTGATTTTAGCGTAGATACAATAAATCCATCATATATCCATTATCTTATATTTCGTTGCGATTGTCAAGGTGTTATTGATAATTTTTTCCGAAACGCGGTAAATTTTTATCAGTTTGTCACCGAAGGAGCCGTCGTAACGGGCTCTTCGCCGCCGTCGGGAGCAGAGGTCGACGCCGCTTCGTCGGTTCCCGAAACGCTCGTCAGGGATTCCGGGGGCTTTTCCTCCTCGGGAGGCTCGGTCGAAACCGTTTCGATTCCGCCTATGTCGGGCGCGGCAATCGGGTCTATGATGATTCTGTCGTAGAGATTCAGGTATTCGCTGTCGGAAGTGTTGCTTGAAAGAACATAGTCGTCGCCCTCGTAGATTACGTCTAACTTTTTGAATTTCGTCTGCTCGCCGACCATCACATATACGCCCTTGACGCCGTTTGAGAAGCGTATCGCGTCGCGCGGAGCCCATATTCCGGTCTTTTCGACGAACGTCAGCTCAACGTCGGCGACGCGCGTTCTTGCAAGCTCGCTGTCGAGCTCGTCGCAGCTGATAACTATAATCGCCTCGTTGCCGTTTCCGGTCGGAGTTATGCTCTCCACGGTGACGGTGTGGGTGTTTTCGGAGGAATCAATCGAGAAAGTGAGATCCTCGTGGACAAAATATCGGTTCGCAACGTCGATAACGCCGACCATCTTCCATTCATAGTCGCTGAAAACCTTTCCGACGGCGTTTTTATAGGATTTGGTCTTTCGGTCGGGGTGAGCGATTATATTTTTTATATCGTCGACCGTCATGTTCGGGATATTTTCGGTTGTAAGCTCGTTCTCGTAGCCGTCGACCTCAGAGGTGAAATACCCGGTTCCGTTCGACGTGACGGTTGCAATCGGGTCTTTAAGGGCCGCGCCGAGGTTTCCGATTTCGTTTTCAAGAAGCTGAACCCGCGCATCGTAGCCGTATTCCGCCTTTGTCGCGATGTTGTATATGTTCATAAGCTTTAACATTTCAAGGCTCTCGTCGTATACGTCGGGAAGATTTCCGCCCGCAAGGTTAAGAAGCAAATTCTTGTAGCTGTCCCCTATCTGCGTGTTTATGAATTCAGGCTGGGCATAGTCGGTGGTGCCGGGGTCCTGGGCGCGCTTAAGGTTGTCGAGCTCCTTTTCGAGGCGTTCGATTCGGTAGCGGTTGTAAATTTGAAGATAGGAGTCGTAAATTTTCGCGACGGAGGAATTTTTTGAGAGCTTCGAGCCGTCCTCAACCGAATAATTCAGAACCCCCTCGCCGACGTGCTGGGAATAAATAACCGTTTCGTCGCGGACAAAAACGCCGGTGAAGCTTATGCTTTCCTTACAGGTGTATAAAACCGCATCGCGGGTGTTTTCGCTGCCGTGGACGCTGAGATAAATCTGCGAAAGCAAAATCGCGAAAACCGCAATAACAATTACCGCCATAAGTATTCCGTCGCGAAGTCGTCTGAATTTCACATTCTCACTCCCGTATTCCAAATTCCCGAACCGGCGATAATCTCAGCCGCCTCGTTCACCGTATTTTCAAAGCTCCCGCACTCGTCGGGATAAATATAATTCACGTTTTCGCACCGCCTGAACCATGTAAGCTGACGCTTTGCGTAGCGGCGTGTGGCCTGTTTAAGGCTTTCAATGCACTCGTCAAGCGTTTTTGTTCCCTCAAAATATGGCGCAAGCTCCTTATAGCCTATCGCCTGACGGGAGGTTTTGAGCGTTGAATCGTTGAAAAATTCCCGCGCCTCCTCCAAAAGCCCGTTTTCAAGCATTTTGTCGACGCGCTCCGAAATCCTCGAATACAAAATTTCCCTGTCGCGGTAGTCGAGGCAGATGAAGCAAACATTATATGGCGAAGGCTCGGAGCGGCTGTTTTTGATTTGCTCGCTCATCGTTTTTCCGGTCGTTTCGTAGACTTCGATTGCGCGGATAATCCTTGAAACGTTGTTTTCGTGGAGCCTTTCGGCGGTTTCGGGGTCGAAGCCTCTGAGTATTTCAAGCAGATACCCGCCTCCCCTTTCGTCGGCCAAAGCCTTCAGCGAAGCCCTCGACGACGTTTCGGAGCAGGTTTTCTCGAATTGCAGATTGTCGGTCAGCGATGATATATAAAGCCCCGTTCCGCCGCATACGACCGGCAGCTTTCCGCGCGAATATATATCCGCCGCCGCTTTATGCGCGAGCAAAACATAGTCCGCGACCGAAAAGCTCTCCGACGGCTCCAGAAAGTCGACGAGATGATGCTTTACGCCCTTCATCTCCTCCGGGGTCGGCTTCGCGGTGGCGATACTCATTTTTTTGTAAATCTGCATCGAATCGGCGCAGACTACCTCTCCGCCGAGCCGAAGGCACAATTCGACCGCGAGCGCGGTTTTCCCCGAGGCCGTTGGCCCCGCGATTACCGCCAAAGGTATGCGGCCGCTCATACTATCCTCTTAAAGAGCTTCTCGATTTCCCGCTTTGTGAATTTTACAGCCGTTGGGCGGCCGTGCGGGCAGTATAGAAGCTTGTTTTCAATCACAAGCCCGAAGATTTTTTCAAGCTCCTCGGGGCGCGAAAAGCTGTTCGCGCGTATAGACGCCTTGCAGGCGACGGAGTGCAGAAGCTCGTCGAAGAGCTCCGAGCCGTCCGAATCTCCCTTTGAAATTCTTTCCGCAAAGGATACAAGAAGGTCGGTGGGCTCCTCGTCGGTTAAAAGAAGCGGCACGCCGTAGAGCTTCACGACCGGCGGCTCGAGCGGCTGAAGCTCGAAGCCGAATTTTCGGAAAAGCTCCTCGTTTTCCTTTACGGCGGTGAACTCCTCATAGGAAAGCGTTACGTCGAACGGGAACGCGAGAACCTGAATATCTACCCTCGAAAGCCCCTTTTTGAGCCTGTCGAAGTTGTAACGCTCATGCGCGGCGTGCTTGTCGACAAGATACATCTCCTCCCCCGACTCGACGACCGCGTATGTCTTAAACAGCTCGCCAATAAGCCTGAAAGAACGCTCCTCCGGCTCGTCGGTAGGCTGAGACGCGGCGGGAGGTTCTGGAACATCGGGCTTTGGCTCGGTTTTTTGCGGCGTCGGCGCGGGTTCAAAATTTTGCAAGGCTCTCGCATTTTCGGAAGTCTGCGTCCCGCCGGTTTCCTTTGTAAGCTTTACGTTTCCGAGATAGGGGTTTGGCTTTTCGGGTTTATCTTCGGGGTCGCCGGTATTTTGCGGCAAAGAGGCGTTCTCGCCCGACGGCGAAGAGCCGAATCGAAGCTGAACCGCGACCTCGTCGCTTGTCGGCTTATGGTAGATTTCCTCGAGGGTAAGCGGCTTCGGGAACGCCGAGGCGGGCTTTTCGGAAATTTCCGCCTCCATCGTTCCGTCGCCAATCATCAGCGCGTTTTTGACAGCGAAGTAAACCGCGTCGTAGACGGGTTTTTCGTCGCTGAAGCGGATTTCAAGCTTTGCCGGGTGGACGTTTACGTCGAGGCAGGCGGGGTCGATTTCGAGATATAAAACGCAGCCCGGAAATTTCCCGACCATGATGCTGTTGCGGTAGGCCTCCTCAAGGGCGACCATGCATGTTACCGACTTTACATATCTTGAATTGACGAAAAAGTTCTGAAAAGAGCGGTTCGCGCGGGACATCAGCGGCTTTGTAACGAAGCCGCTGACCTTGACGCCGCTCAGGGAATAGTCGACCGGGAGCACAGAGCCCGCGAACGCCTTTCCCATAACGGAATATACCGCTGAAAGCGGCTTTCCGTCGCCCGGGGTTACAAGCTCGGGGCGGTTGTCGCGAATAAATTTAAAGGAGATTTCCGGCTTCGAGAGCGCGATTTTTGAAACCATGTTCGCGATGGAATTGCCCTCGCTGACGTCCTTTTTGAGGAATTTGAGCCTCGCGGGGACGTTGTAAAACAAATCCCTGACGATAACCGTCGTGCCGTCGGGACAGCCGGTTTCCTCGTGCTCGACGACCTCCGAGGCCTCGAGGCAGTAGTGAACGCCGTAGTCGCTTCGCTTTTTCTTGGTGATGATTTCAGTCCGCGAAACCGCAGAAATCGAGGCGAGAGCCTCTCCGCGGAAGCCGAGGGTGAAAATTGCGTCAAGGTCGCTGCCGTTGAGAATTTTAGAGGTTGCATGCCTCAAAAACGCGGTGGGGACGTCGTCGGGATAGATTCCGCTGCCGTTATCCGTCACGCGCATATAGGTTCGTCCGCCGTTTTTGATTTCGACGGTGATATTCGTCGCGCCAGCGTCGATGGCGTTTTCCATAAGCTCTTTAATTACGCTCGCCGGCCGTTCAATCACCTCTCCGGCGGCAATCAGCTCGGAAACGTCCTTGCTTAGAACATGTATCTCTCCCATCGGCTGCTCCTTAATTCTTAGTTAAACATTCTTTATAACGTCCTCGATGAGCGCGCGCAGCTCGCTGTCGGTGAGCTCGTCGATATTTGTCTTTTTAAGCCTTGAAACCGCCGCGCTCTCGCTCATTTTCTCGAAGGAAAGCTGTTCGGAGTCGTCGCGCTTCGGCTCAGGGGTTTTTGTTTCAAGGGTTTTGAGAATCGCTCTCGCGCGGTTTATAAGCTTTGGCGGAAGCCCCGCGAGCTTTGCGACCTCGATTCCGTAGCTTTCGTCAACGCCTCCGCGGACGATTTTGCGCAAAAATCTTACGCTGTCGCCGCTTCTTCGGACGGCTACGCTGTAGTTCAGAACCCCGTCGACCTCGCCTTCGAGCCCGATAAGCTCATGGTAGTGCGTCGCGAAAAGCGTCTTGCAGCCTATAAGCTTCGGGTCGGCGATGTATTCGGCGACGCTTCTCGCTATGCTAATGCCGTCGAAGGTCGACGTTCCCCTTCCGACCTCGTCGAGGACGACGAGGCTGTTTTTTGTCGCATGGCGGACGATTTCCGCGACCTCGCTCATTTCAACCATAAAGGTCGACTGCCCGGCGGTCAAATCGTCCGACGCACCGACGCGGGTGAAAATCTGATCTACGACAGAAATTTTTGCAGAATCCGCCGGAACAAAGGAGCCTATCTGCGCCATCAGAACAATCAGCGCGACCTGCCGCATATAGGTGGATTTTCCCGACATATTCGGCCCGGTGATTATCGCCATACGGTTGGAGCCGAGGTCTAAATACGCGTCGTTCGGGACGAACATTTCGTCCTTTAAAGTCAGCTCGACGACGGGGTGGCGGCCGTTTTTGATGTTTATAACGCCGTCGATGGCGATGTCGGGCTTGACGTAGTTATTTGAGAGCGCGACCTGCGCGTAGGAACAAAGAACGTCGACGGTCGCAAGTGCGACGGCGGTGCGCTGGACGGTCTGCATTCTTTCGGCGATGAAGTCCCTGACCTCGCCGAAGAGCTCCGCCTCGAGGGAGGAAATCTTCTCGGACGCTCCCAAAATCATCTCCTCGGTGTTTTTAAGCTCCTCGGTTACGAAACGCTCGGCGTTCGCGAGGGTCTGCTTTCTTATGTAATCTTTGGGAACAAGCTCGTAAAACGAGCGCGTAACCTCGATATAATACCCGAAAACGCGGTTGTAGCCGACTTTAAGGTTGCGTATGCCGGTGCGCTCGCGTTCGCGTTCGACAATTCCCTGAATTATTCCCTCGCCGTTGTTTTTTATTTCGCGGAGCCTGTCAAGCTCCTCGCTGTAGCCGTCGCGGATTACCCCGCCCTCCTTATAGGTTGCCGGCGGGTCCTCGACGACGGCGCGTTCGGTGAGGTCGTATATGTCCTGAAGCGGGTCGATTTGGGCGTTAAGCTCGCCCAAAAGCTTTGAATGCATTCGCGAAAGAATATTCTTTATATCCGGGATAATCTTCGCCGTCGTGCAGAGCGACCTTATGTCGTGGGGCGCGGCGGTTTTATACATAACCCGCGTCATCAGCCTTTCAAGGTCGTAAACCCCCGATAGCAAATCCGTGAGCCCGCCGAGCTCCGCGCCGTTTTTGGTGAGTTCCTCGACCGCGTCAAGACGGCTGATTATCTTATACGGACTGATTAGCGGCTGCTCGACGAACGCCCGGAGCATTCTTTTGCCCATCGAAGTTTTCGTCTTGTCGAGAACCCATAAAAGCGAGCCTTTTTTCTCGCCGGTGCGCATGGTTTTTACGATTTCAAGGTTTGAACGCGCGGTATATCCGAGCGACATGACCTGTTCGCCGTCGTGACGTTCAAGAGAGGTAAACCGCGAAACCCCGACGCACTGCGTGTCGCGGATATATCCGCAAAGCGCAGAAACCGGACAGAGCGCGGGGTCGTCGGCCGAAAGCCCGAGGGCTTCAAAGCTTTCGGCGGAAAACTGCTGCAAAATATCCTCGCGGCGGTATTCGGGGTCGAACTCCTTTTCCTTTAAAACGCTCACTCCGGCCTTAAGCTTGTCCCTTACGAAGTCGGAAACCTTCTTTAAAACGGTGAAAGCGGGCTGGCAGATTATTTCGGAGGGGCTGAACCTTGAAAGCCTGTCGATTATCTCGGCTTCAAGCTCCCTGCCCTCGAGCCTAAAGAGGTGCGCTTCTCCCGTGGACATATCCGCCATGCAGATGCAGCCGCCGGTTCCGTAAAGATAAACTGAGGCGAGCCAGTTATTTACGCCCTCGTCGAGCATGCTGCTGTCCGTGAGCGTTCCCGGCGTGACTATGCGGATAATATCCCGCTTTACGATTCCCTTTGCGAGAGCCGGGTCCTCCATCTGTTCGCAGATTACGACATTGTAGCCGCTTTCGATGAGCTTCTTTATATAGACGTCGCAGGCGTGAAACGGCACTCCGCACATCGGAGCGCGCTCGGAAAGCCCGCAGTCCTTTCCCGTCAGCGCGAGGTCTAAAACCTCCGAGGCGGTATACGCGTCGTCGAAGAACATCTCGTAAAAATCCCCGAGGCGGAAAAAGACTATCTTGTCCATATGCTTCAGCTTGAAATCGACGTACTGCCTCATTCCCTGAGAAAGCTTTGAAATATCGACGTCCTTAAGCAAAAGAGCCAAATCGGTTCAACCCCTATCAAAAATTTGGTATCAGTGGCAGCCGCCGCAGGTCGAGCAGCTTCCGGTGCAGCCCGAGGAGGGCTCGCAGGTCGCGGGGTCCTCGCCGCTGACCGAGAGGTTGATTATCCCGTTTACGCGGATAATAAGCTCGTCGAAGGCGTTTTTCGCGTCGTTGAAGGCCGCCATGTTCTCGTTTGCCATGATTTCGCCGTAGAGCTCGCGGATTTTGAGATTCATTTCCGCGATTTTGTCGTTGTCCTTGTCGGTTTTCGACATTTCGCGGTTGAGCTGCATTCTCTGCATGTTGAACTCGCCGATTTGCTTCTGTAAAACCTCGTCGGCGTCGTTTTTCTCCCTTGCGGCGACATATGCCGCGTAGCGAGCGTCAGCCTGAATAGCCTTTCCGAGTTCGCGTGTGATTTCGATTACATCCATATCAATACCTCCGTAAATTATTATGCATTACTGCAATTATAGTCAGTATATCACAACCTGTTGAAAAATACAAGTCTATTTTCTCTAAATATTGAATTTTTCGCGTTCAAAAAAATTATGTTGAAAATTGCCGCCGGCTGTGATATACTTAAAATATATCTTTTCGGGAGGCATAGAGGGGTTGAGCTACACTTTTTCGGATTTCGGGTTCAAAAGATTCTTTTCGGTTCCCTGCGCGCTCGTCGACAGCTATCTGAAGCTCGCCGACGGCCCCGCGCTTAAGGTTATATTATATCTTCTTTCCTGCGAGGGCTGCCCCGGCGACGGAGAGATTATGGCCGCAGCGGGGATTTCCCGCGAGGCTCTGGAGGACGCGGTTATGTTCTGGCGGGAGGTCGGAGTTTTAACGCCCGGCGGGGCCGCTCCGGAAAATACAACGCCGCCCGCGCCGAAGCTTCCCGAAAAAGCGGAAGAATCAAAGCAAATTCCCCCCTCTCCCCCGCAGCCGCAGGGCGCAAAGGTGGTTCATGCGTCGTATGCGCCCAAGGACATAGCGGACATGCTCAAAAAGGACGGCGGGCTTAAGGAGCTTTTTAC
>CANPZQ010000063.1 GCA_947588775.1 uncultured Clostridia bacterium | reverse complement strand
CGGCCTGCGGGCCGCGACAAGGGACGCTGTCCCTTGACCCTGCAAGCCTTTTGAAAAAGGCTTGAGCGAAAACTTTTGAAATTTTTATTAAAAATATTATAAAGGAGCTAAACTATGTCAGAATGCACCCATGATTGCTCATCGTGCTCGCAAAACTGCGCGGATAGAACCGAGCCGCAGGATTTTCACATCGAGCCCCACGAAATGAGCCACATTAAAAAAGTCATCGGCGTCGTAAGCGGAAAGGGCGGCGTCGGTAAGTCCCTCGTTACCTCTATGCTCGCCGTCGAGGCTCAACGCCGCGGCAAAAACGCCGCTATCCTTGACGCCGACATCACCGGACCGTCTATCCCGAAGGCGTTCGGAATCAAGCAAAAAGCCGGCTCTACCGGCGACGCGCTTCTTCCCGTTATCACGAAAACCGGGATTAAAGTTATGTCTGTTAATTTACTCTTGGAGGACGAAACACAGCCCGTCGTATGGCGCGGCCCCGTAATCGCGGGGGTCGTGAAACAGTTCTGGAACGAGGTCATCTGGGACGACGTAGACTATATGTTCGTCGACATGCCTCCCGGAACCGGCGACGTGCCCCTGACGGTTTTCCAGTCAATCCGCCTCGACGGAATCGTGGTCGTCACCTCCCCGCAGGAGCTCGTCGAGATGATTGTCGCGAAAGCCGTGAACATGGCGAAGCTTATGGACATTCCCCTTCTCGGAATCGTCGAAAACATGAGCTATTTCGTCTGCCCGAACTGCAAGGAGAAGCATGAAATTTTCGGCCCGAGCAAGGCCGAAGATGTCGCGAAAAAGTTCGGAACCGAGGTTCTCGCAAAGCTCCCCTTCGACCGCGAGCTTTCAAAGCTCTGCGACAGCGGGCTGATTGAGCTCTACGAAACCCGCGCGATGGAGCCCGCCGCCGACAGGATTATTGCGGACTGAGCAATATGTTAGTATACTCAATTATAATGTTTTTGGCGGGAGGGCTTATTCTCGCCCTCGGAATCGCGGTATACCGAGGTAAAACCGGCCTGATTCACGAATATCATCAGAGAAACGTTTCCGACAAAGCCGCCTACGCGAAGGCCTTCGGGAAGTCGGTAATAGCCGTCGCCGCGGCTCCGCTTTCAAGCGGAATTATCGCCCTTTTCGCAATCTCCTCACGCCCCGCCGCAATCGCCGCGGTCGCCGTTCTTATTGCCGGAACCGCCGCCGGATTCGGCTGCCTTATAGCCGTCCAAAACAAATTCAACGGCGGGATTTTCTGATATAAAGGTTATTTAAAAGGAGCAAGCCGCCCGCCACTTTTCTCCCCTCCCCCATACCATAAACACACCCCCGCCGGCTCTCAATCCCGGCGGGGGTTCCATCATATCAACTACATCAATCTTTACCCAAACCTTATTCCTTCTCCGCGTTCTTCTTCGCGGCGAGGTCGATGAGCGCGTCCTTGCGGGAGAGGTTGATTCGGCCCTGGTCGTCGATTTCGACAACCTTTACGACAATCTCGTCGCCGACGGAAACGACGTCCTCGACCTTCTCGACGCGGTGCATGTCGAGCTTAGAGATGTGTACCAGGCCGTCCTTGCCGGGGGCAATCTCGACAAACGCGCCGAAGTTCATCAGCCTTACAACCTTGCCGCGGTAAATCGAGCCGATTTCCGGGTCGAAGGCAATAGTGTTGATGATGTCGATGGCAGCCTGCGCCTTCTTGAGGTCGAGGCCGCTGACGTAGACGTTTCCGTCCTCCTCAACGTCAATCTTGACCTCGCAGTCGGCCTGAATCTTCTGGATAACCTTGCCGCTCTTGCCGATGACTTCGCTGATTTTCTCAACGGGAATCTTCGTGGAGAGCATCTTGGGAGCCCACTTGGAAACCTCGGGACGCGGCTCGGCGATGGCCTTTGCCATTATTTCGTCAAGAATGTAGTCGCGGGCCTTATGGGTTTTCGCGAAGGCCTCCTCAATGATGTCATAGGTGAGGCCGTCGACCTTTATATCAACCTGAATGGCGGTAATTCCCTTGTGGGTGCCGCCGACCTTGAAGTCCATGTCGCCGAAGAAGTCCTCGAGCCCCTGAATGTCAACCATCGTCTGGAAGGAGCCGTCGTCGCGGGTGATGAGGCCGCAGGAAATTCCCGCAACGGGAGCCTTAATCGGAACGCCCGCGTCCATAAGAGCAAGGGTAGAGCCGCAGATGGAGCCCTGAGAGGTGGAGCCGTTGGAGGAGAGAACCTCCGATACCACGCGAATGGTGTAGGGGAAGTCGTCGAGCGACGGAAGAACCGGAACAAGTGCCTTCTCGGCGAGCGCGCCGTGGCCGATTTCACGTCTGCCGGGGCCGCGGGAGGGCTTTGTTTCGCCGACGGAGTAGGACGGGAAGTTGTAGTGGTGCATATATCTCTTCTCTTCCTCGTCGTCAATTCCGTCAAGCTTCTGGGCGTCGCTTACGGGGCCGAGGGTAACTACCGAAAGAACCTGGGTCTGTCCCCTCGTAAAGAGGCCGGAGCCGTGTACGCGCGGGATAAGCCCTACTTCGGCAGTCAGGGGGCGAATCTGGTCGAGGCCGCGGCCGTCGACGCGCTTGCCCTCGTAGAGCCAGTTGCGGACAATCTTCTTCTGGAGCTTATAGATGCACTCGTCGATCATCGCAAGCTGCTCGGGGTATTCCTCGTCGAAGCGGGCATGAACGGCGTCCTTGATGGGCTGGAGCCTTGCTTCGCGGATATTCTTGTCGTCGGTGTCAAGGGCAGCTTTTACGTCCTCAGAGGCCATCTCCTCGATTTTGTCGAACAGGTCGTGGTCGACCTCCATCGATTCAAATTCAAACTTCGGCTTGCCGACCTCGGCCTTGATGCCGTTGATGAATTCAACCATTCTCTTGATTTCCTTGTGGCCGGTCTTGATGGCTTCAAGCATTAAGTCGTCGGGGACCTCGTCCGCGCCCGCCTCAATCATTACAATCTTTTCCATAGTTCCGGCGACGGTGAGGTTGAGGTGGTTATTTTCCTTCTGCTCGGCGGTCGGGTTGAGAACGATTTCGCCGTCGACGAGGCCGACGTTTACGCCGGCAATCGGGCCGGCCCACGGAATATCCGAAATTGAAATCGCGACGGAGGTTCCGAGCATTCCCGCGATTTCGGGGGAGCAGTCGGGGTCGACCGAAAGAACGGTCATTACGACGCTTACGTCGTTGCGCATATCCTTCGGGAAGAGCGGGCGAATCGGGCGGTCTACCATTCTCGAGGTCAGAATCGCCTTGTCGGCGGGCTTGCCCTCGCGCTTTGTGAAGGAGCCGGGAATCTTTCCGACCGAATAGAGCTTCTCCTCAAAGTCGACCGAAAGCGGGAAGAAATCAACTCCCTCGCGGGGCTTTACGGAAGCCGTAACGTTGCACATAACGGTAGTTTCGCCGTAGCGAACCCAACAGGAGCCGTTCGACAGCTCGCAGGTCTTTCCGGTTTCGACGACGAGCGGTCTGCCCGCAAATGTCGTTTCAAATTTTCTGTACTTGTCGAATGTCTTTATTTCTGACATTGCCATAGTTTTTTCCTCCTTGAAAATTATTTTTCAATATTTTCAAGCAGCGTTTTAGCAATAAGCCGGGCAGCCGAGGCCGAAAATATATATCGGCCGCTCGGCTTATTACTAAAAAACGTCGCCCGAAAATACCGAAATACATCAAAAGGCAGACGCGGGAAGCCTCTGCCTTATTGACTGCGTTACTTTCTCAGGCCGAGCTTTTCAACTATTGCTCTGTAACGCTCGATGTCGGTGCGCATGAGATAGTTGAGAAGGTTGCGCCTGCGGCCTACCATCTTAAGAAGTCCTCTTCTGGAATGGTGGTCGTTCTTGTGAACCTTCAGGTGTTCGGTGAGGTCGGATATTCTCTTTGAGAGAATCGCAATCTGGACCTCGGGGGAACCGGTGTCGTTTTCGGACAGCCTGTTTGCCTCAATTATCGCGGTCTTTTCTTCCTTTAAAAGCATTCCTATACCCCTTTCGTAAAATTTCTCCGTCACACATAGGCCGCGGCAGGTATATCCCGATTCGGGCGTTTCCCGCGGTCTGCGTAGTGCGGTACGGCGTTAAGCCTCGACTATTCTATCACAAAAAAACCGATTTGTAAAGGGGTTTTTGAAATTTTTTATCCCCTGTTAAACAATTTTGCGGCGGTAAGCGTGTTGCGCATAAGCATCGCTATCGTCATCGGCCCAACTCCTCCGGGAACAGGGGTAATATACGACGCTTTTTCTTTGACGTTCTCGAAATCGACGTCGCCGCAGAGCTTTCCGTTTTCGTCGCGGTTCATTCCTACGTCGATGACGGCCGCGCCCTCCTTTACCATGTCGGCGGTGATGAGCTTCGCCTTTCCGACCGCCGCCACCAAAATGTCCGCGTTGAGGCAGGCGGCCTTTAAGTCCTTTGTGCGGGAGTGGCAGACGGTTACGGTTCCGTTTTCATGCAAAAGAAGCATTGCCATCGGCTTTCCGACGATATTCGAGCGGCCGACGACGGTGCAGTTTTTCCCGTTCACCGAAATTCCCGCCGAATGAATAAGCTCCATAACCCCGGCGGGGGTGCATGGCAGAAAATCATAGCTTCCGATCATTATTCTTCCGACGTTCTGCGGGTGGAAAGCGTCTACGTCCTTTTTCGGGGAAATCGCGTTTATAACCGCTCGCTCGTCGATGTGACGGGGAAGCGGAAGCTGGCACAAAATCCCGTGGACCGCGGGGTCGGCGTTGAGCTTTTCAATAAGCTCTAAAAGCTCCGCTTCGGTTGTTTCGGCGGGGAGAATATGCTCGAAAGAGTTGAATCCGACCTCGGCGCAGGCTTTTTTCTTGTTGCCGACATAGATTTTAGACGCGGGGTCGTCGCCAACAAGAATAACCGCGAGGCCGGGGGTAATCCCGGTTTCGGCCTTAAACGCCTCGGTTTCAGCGCGAACGCTCTCGCGAACACGCTGGGATACTTCCTTCCCGTTAATCAGCTGCGCCATCTTCGGGTTCCTCCTTATTATTATTTTCATCGCCGCTTTCTTCGGCTTCGGGGGCGGATTCGGTTTCCTCCCCTTCTTCGGCATCGGCCGATTCCTCCGCCTCTTCAGTATCGCCGTCGACGCCTTCGGCTAAAATATGCTCGGTAAGCTCGGCGTCGGCGTCGACCTTAACCGGCTTTTTCTTCATAAGCGACTGCGATTCCTCGGTTTCGTAATAGAACGTATAGCCGTTCTTTTTTACGTTCATGTAGTTGACGATAAGCATTACAATCGAGAAAATCACGCAGGTTCCGGCGACGACCTGTGAAACCTTTAAGGGCGTTCCGGGGATATAGAGGCTGTCGGTTCTGAGGGCTTCAATCCAGAAGCGGCCCGCGCCGTACCAGCCCATGTAGATAAGGAAGATTTCGCCGTCGAACTTGCGGCGCTTTTTCATGTAAAAGTGAAGGAATAAAAATCCCGCGAGGCACCAAAGGGATTCGTAGAGAAAACAGGGGTGGGCGACCATCTCTCTCGCCTGGTTCGTGACGACGACGTTGTCGTCGGGGTGGTAGAAGAAGTAGAGGCGATTTAAGATTGTGTTGCTCGTCATTCCCCACGGGAGGGTGGTTTTGCTGCCGAAGGCCTCCTGGTTGAAGAAGTTTCCCCAGCGGCCTATGCACTGGCCGATTAAAAGCCCGCAGCCCATCAAATCGAGCATCGGCGGGATTTTTACCCTGCGAATCATCGCGGCGATGCCGCCGAAAATAAGCGCGCCGATAATTCCGCCGTAAACCGCAAGGCCGCCGTCGCGGACGTTCAATACCTTCATAATATCAAGCCCGCCCTCGTCGGTGAGGTAAAGCTCGTTGAGCCTGAAAATGACGTAATACGCCCTCGCGCCGATTATTCCGCCGACAAGGCCCGCAAGAACGACGTCGAGAACCCTGTCCGGCTCAAGGCCGATTCTTCTTGCGCGGGTGCCGGAATAGATTACCGCAAGGAGCATTCCCATCGCGATTAAAAAACCGTACCAGTAAACCTCGATGCTCGAGCCGTTGAACCACGGAATCGTGAACAGGACGTTGTTTATCTTAATTCCGTTCGGGAAGAGCCAGTCGCAGAACGGAAAATATATAACGTCCTGCGAATCCATGACCTCTCTTACAAATTCGACTGTCATTTATATCCTCTCCTTTTTATTATATCGGCTCAATCAGCGATATTGCCGACCGCTCGGGGTTCAAAAGCTCGTTAAGATACCCCATCGCTTCCTCAAAGGTTATCTCAGCCAAAACCTCCGCCGACTCGAACACGCCTATGCCGTTCATATACGCGCCGAGCATTCTTGAAGCGCACGCGCTTACGTTATTGAACGAGCGGACCGTTTCGCCGTATCTGGCGCGCCTCAGCTCCTCGAATTCCTCTTTTGAAAGCCCCTCGCGCTTTACCCGAGCGATTTCGGCGTTGATTTTTTCGCGGACCTTCTCGGGCTCGCGGGATTCTCCCGTTATTGCGCACATAAAGTATCCGTCGCCGTTGTTCGTTTCGGTGCCGAAGCTCGAATTTATAAGCCCCGATTCCGAATTTTCCTTATAGAACGCCGAGGTAGTGCCGAACATCATCGAAAGCAAAAACGACGCGGCGTAGGTCTTTTTAAGGGCCTCCCGCCCCGAAACCGGCGCGGATTTGTAGCCGATTGCGAACATCGGGATTCCGACCGACATCTTTTCGCTGATTTTCGGCTCGCATATCCCCTCCGGCTCCTCGGGAACAATCATTTCAAGCCCCCTGTCCTCGGAGGGAACAAGCATTCTGTCGGCGGCGGCGATTACCTCGTCTAACTTACAGTTTCCCGCGACCGTCAGAACCATGTTTCTCAGATTGTAGAACGTTCGGTAGCAGCGGTAGAGAAGCTTTTCGTCGATTCGCGCAATCGATTCGACGGTTCCCGCGATTTCGATTCTCACGGGGTGATTTTTATAGAGCGCGCGCATCAAATTGAAGTAGCTGCGGCGGTAGGGGTTGTTTTCGCACATCTTTATTTCCTGACCGATAATCCCCTGCTCCTTGGCGACGGTTTCGGCGGTGAAATAGGGCTTCTGTACGAAGTCAAGGAGGATTTCAAGGTTCTTGATATAGTTTTCGGTGCAGTCGAAGTAATAGACTGTGTGGTCGAACGACGTATAGGCGTTGGCCGAGGCCCCCGTTTCGGCAAACAAATCGTAAACCTGACAGTCCTCGTTCTCAAAGAGCTTGTGCTCCAGAAAATGGGCTATCCCCTCTGGAACCGTAACAAAATCGCTGTCGTCGCGGGTCTTGAAAACGGTGTTCACCGAGCCGTACTTTGTACCGAACATCGCCGAGGTGCCGTTAAAGCCCTCGAGCTCCATCACATAAATCGTAAGCCCCGTCGGATGCAGAATCTTATAGCACTCCGCCCCGAGGCGGCTGTCGGACAGTTTTTTTATCTCCATTATTCCGCCTCCCCTTTAACGTCGGTAAGAACGTATACCGTATCGAGCCGAAGGCTCTTCGCGGCCCTTATTATATCCTCGCGGCCGACCCTTGAAAGATATTCGGTCCGCTCGGAGGGGGAAGCCTCGGAATTTCTCAGAAGCTGGCCGAAGTACCAGTTGTCGAGCGACGACGCGGAGCCGTAGAGCGAGCGGTATGCGTCGGCGAGGGCGAGCTTTGTCTTTTCGACCTCGCCGTCGGTGAAATCGCCGTCGGCGACGGCTTTAAGCTGGTTTAAAATCTCGCTTTTCGCCTCATCGACCTTTTCGGGGGCGACGCCGCTTGATACCGTAACGGTATTTTTCCCCTCGGCGAACGACGAGGAAACATAGTAGCAAAGCCCGAGCTTCTCGCGGACGTTCATAAACAGCTTTGAGAAGGGCGTTTCGCCGTAAAGCCAGCTGAATAAAAGCATGGCGTCGGGGTCGTAACGGTCGGGCTTGAATATCATTACAATGTTAGCCTGCTCGGTTTCGATTCGCTTTTCGACCTCGGAGGGCTCCGGCTTAAGGGGGCTCGGGCTCAGGTATGATGGATTCACGCGCGCGCGGCTTCCCGCTTCGGCGAAGGCCTCCTTAAATAGAGCGATTTCCTTTTCAAAATCCCCGCCGCCGCTGAAGGATACCTCAACGCGGGCGGTGTTTAAAACCTCGCGGTAGATTTCATAAGCCCTCGCGGGAGTCATGTTCTCTACCGCCTCGCGGGAGCCGTACCAACGCCCCGACGCAGGTTCGCCCCGGTATGCCTCCTCGGCGGCTCTCGATTCGGCGTAGGCGGCCTTGTCGTTTAACTCGCCGTCTATTTCCGCCAAAAGACTGAGCTTTGAGATATTGAACTCGCGCCCGATAAAGCCTCCGTCCTCGAGGGCGGGGGAGAAAATGCATTCGCGAAGCAGCTTCGCGGTTTCAAGCGAAACGTCGGTGCCGTCGATTGCGTAGCGGCTTAAAATAGAAGAGGACGTAAACGCGAACTCGAACATTCCCCCGCGGTGGCGGCATACCGAACCGACCGTCGCGCCGTAGAGGTAATTGAGCCTTCGGTTAAAGAGCGACGAATCGGGGTATGATTCGCAGCAGGAGGTCAGAACCGGCATAAATATCGCGCCGGCGGCGGCAACCTCCTCGGAATATTCTAAAAGCAGACGGACGCGTATAAGCCCCGTCTTGAATTTCGGGTCGCGGACGGCGGCAAAGCCTATTCCGTCCGAAATAAATCTTTCATGTTGGGTGGCCAAGCTTACAGCTCCTTAAAAATCATATCGGGATTTATTTTACCACAACGCGCGGCGTTATGCAAGATTATTTTAAAAATAATTTAAAAACAACGCCCGCCCTTTTCGTGGGCGGACGCCTTTATCGGGTATGCGCGGGGAAACCGGGGTTCGCGTAATAATTTTTTTGCCGGCGGCATATGTATAGTCCGTAATCCGCCGAGGTTTTCAGAAGGCCTTGAGCTTATCGAGGCACTTTTTGCAGACGATTTTGCCCTCGTAGCGGATGGCGTTGTCGCTGCCGCCGCAGAAGATGCACGCGTCGGTGAATTTTCTTAAAATGATGTTGTCGCCTTCGGTGAAGATTTCAATGGGGTCCTTTTCCTTGATGTCCATTGTTTTGCGCAGCTCCATCGGGACGACTATTCTCCCGAGCTCGTCGACCTTTCTTACAATTCCCGTAGATTTCATAAGATTGTCCTCCTTGATTTAAAGTGATGCGATAAATAGTGTTGGTGTCCGTTCGTTTTGCTCAGTAAAACGCCTCCGCTCCCGTTCGGCAAATTCGGTATGGTGGGGGCTGCCACGGGTAAAACCTAAATAGATACGTGCCGCTATTTACTGTCTCACGTTCTCACCTCATTTATTTATTTTTCGACATATTACCATACTTTCCTTAGTTTGTCAATACCTCAAAAATAACAAATTTATGGGTAAAAGGAGCCAAAATGATAGGTTATTTGCTGTTTTTTATGATTTTTGCCTCGGCAGTTTTTTCCATTATTACAGAAAATGTAACAAGCCTCTGCGACGCCGCCGTGGCCTCGGGTCAGAACGCCGTTGAGCTCTGTCTTTCAATCGCCGGGGCGATGGCGGTATGGGGCGGGGTGATGAGGGTCGCGGAGGTATCGGGGCTCACCGAAAAGCTGACAAAAATACTCTCTCCGATGCTGTCGAAAATCTTCCGCGGGATTGATAAAAACTCATATACGCTTCAAAAAATAGCGATGAACGTTTCGGCGAATCTTCTCGGGCTCGGCAACGCCGCAACGCCGCTCGGGATTTCGGCGATGAAAAGCCTCGCCGAAGAGGAAAAGACGAATCTTGCGACAAAAAACATGACGCTTTTAATGGTGCTGAACTCCTGCTCGGTCCAGATTATCCCGACGACGGTCGCCGCCCTCCGCCAGGCCGCCGGGAGCCGCTCGCCGATGGAGATACTGCCCTGCGTGCTTATCGTATCGCTCTGCTCGCTCGCTATAGCGATGGCGGCGGCGGAAATTTTGTATATCGGAGGCCGCCGTGAAAATTAGCTCGTTTTTGGTGCCGCTTATAATCCTCGGGGTGCTCGGGTGGGGGCTTTGGAAGAAAACGGATATTTTCTCCGCGTTCTGCGAGGGTGCGGCGGACAGCTTAAAGCTCGCCCTCGGGCTTTTGCCGACGCTCTGCTTTCTGATGCTCGGAATCGGAATGTTCCGCGCATCGGGGGCGGCGGAGGCGTTATGCGCGGCGTTGGCTCCCGTATGCGAAAAAATCGGCCTGCCGCCGGAATGTCTGCCGCTCGCGCTATTGCGGCCGGTTTCGGGGAGCGGGGCACTCGGCGTTCTCGGGGAAATCCTTGAAGGCTCCGGCCCCGACAGCTTTGCCGGGCGGGTCGCAAGCGTTATGATGGGCTCGACAGAAACGACCTTTTACACCGTCGCGGTATACTTCGGCGCGGCGAAAATAAAAGGCTCCCGCCGTGCCGTAATCGCGGCTCTGGCGGGAGATCTGGCGGCGGTGCTTCTTTCACCGCTCGCGGTAAGGCTTATTATCGGCTGACGCGGTTAAACGTAACCTTTTCGTTTTTTTCATACGCGCCGGAATATTCAAGCTCCGCCGTGCGGTTCACCCTCGCGGTAAACGCGTCGCCGCTGCATTTTACGCGGAGCCATTTGTCTATGTTATCCTCCGACGAATACACCCCGATTATGCTGTGCGCGCCGTCCGCGACGGTGTAGGCGAAGGTTGTGCCGTCGGGAGCGGTATAGACAAGCTCGGCGCGGCACTGGTACGAATCCTCGTCGTATTCGCCGACGGTGAGCGTAAACGCGCCGTCCTCCGAAACCCATTCGGTGTTCGCAAAGCGCGTCGGCTTCGGTGAAAATTCCGTCACAAGGCTCATTATCAAAAGCGCGGCAAGCCCCGCTGCCGCGGCCGCGGCAAGCAAAACTCCGACCGCAGTTATAATCCGTCCGTGTTTCATCTTTCACATATCCTTTCTATTGAATTTGCCCGGCCCGTTTTTTCGTTGAAGTCGACGACCACGCCGTTTATGAAGCAGGGGCTCTGCGCCTCTACGAAGCGGGTAGGAATATGGAGCCTCATCTTCGCGGTCGCGGCGGCGGTATCGACCCCCAAAACGGAATCCTCGGGGCCGGTCATGCCCGCGTCGGTTATATACGCCGTTCCGCCCGAAAGAACCCGCTCGTCCGACGTCTGGACATGGGTATGGGTGCCGATTACGGCGGTTACTCTGCCGTCAAGGTAAAAGCCCATCGCC
>CANPZQ010000062.1 GCA_947588775.1 uncultured Clostridia bacterium | reverse complement strand
CCCATTCGTGACGAACCCGTCCCCCGAAGCCCCCTTGCGGGGCTGAGCGGGGATGGGTGAGGAACGAATCCGGTAAGAGGCACAGAGGTCAAATGTCAGAAATCAGAAGAACAAATTTCTGTCATTTTCTCCAAAGAAGCTTGACATTTTCCAATCAGTATGTCATACTGTACATATACACTCTCCCCCCCCCACCCCCCGAAAGGAGGCTCCCCACATGCCCCGCCAATTTTTCAAACGCCTATTCACCCTTACCGCCGCATTCGCCCTCGCCCTTTCAGTTTCCGCCTGCGCGGCGGAGGGAGGAGGCGCGCCTGCGGAGGAAACCAATGCTCCGCCGGAGGAGCCCGAGGCCGCGGACTTTTCCGCGCTTCTTGAGGCCGTCGAGGCGGCGGAAAACGCCGATACCGACGGTTCGCTGACAAAAAGTTATCTTGAATCCGCGCTCGCCGAGGCGAGGGAGCTCGCCGAAAAGGCGGACGCGGCGCAAACGGAGGTCGATAATATGACGGAAAAGCTTAACGCCGCCGCCGGCGCGCAGTTTTCACATTCTGACTTCGCGGACCCCGCGGACATCGCGGCAACGCATGAGCTCGCAGACCCGTTTCAGTACCTTGACGGGAGCTTCGTTAAAACAAAGGCGGAATGGACGCGCCGCGCCGCCGAAATAAGCGCGATGTATCAGTACTACATGTACGGGACATGGCGCGACGGCTCGGACGAGGAGCTTACATATGAGCTTACGCCGACCGGCGAAAACGTCTATACCCTTACTATGAACATTAAAAGAATAAGCACCGGCGCGTCGTCGTCGTTTTCGGCGACGGTTTCGGTTCCGGATTCCTCCTTGGAGGCTCCCGACGGCGGATACCCCGTAATCGTCGGAATGCACGCGGGCATAAGCGAGGATACCGCCCTTAAAAACGGCTATGCAACGGCGGCAATAAATTCAATCGGGTTTATGAATCCAGTCGCATCGGACGACACGAAGCACACTGGCGCGTTCTACGAGCTTTATCCCTACGGAACCGAGCCGGAGGAGCAGACAGGCGTTCTGATGGCATGGGGCTGGGGCTGCTCGAAAATTCTTGACGCGCTCGAAGCGGGCGTCGGGGAGGAGCTTAACCTGAGCCCGGTAAACACAATAGTCACCGGCGTTTCGCGTTGGGGGAAGGCCGCAATCGTCTGCGGGGCCTTCGACCGCCGCTTTAAGATGGTTGCGCCGTCCTGCTCGGGAGCGGGAGGGGTCGCCCTTTACCGCTATGTTTCGGAGGGGAAAACCTACGATTTCAGCTCCAAAGGCGCCGACAGCGCATACACCTACGGCCAGAACGAGCCGCTCGGAAGCCTGCAATCCACGGCGGAACGCGGCTGGTTCAACGACATGTTCCTGAAATTCAAAAACGCCGATTTGCTGCCGATGGACCAGCATATGCTCTGCAGCCTCGTCGCTGAGCCGGACAGATACCTCTTTATAATCGGCTCCTGCATCTATGAGGATTGGGTGAACGCGCCGTCGATGTGGTATGCTTATAAGGGCGCGAAGGTCGTTTTCGACGCGCTCGGCCTCGGCGAAAATATCGCAATCAATATCCATCAGCAGGGCCACGCGGTTATCCCGGAGGATATAGAATACATAACCGACTACTTCGATTACCATGTCCACGGGAAGGAGCCAGACCACGACCTTGACGACCTTAAAACCTCCGTTTTCGCGCTTGAGGAGAACGCCGACAGGGATATGGAGGACGTCGGGGAATACTGGCTCGCGCCGTCGAAATGATACCGGAATCCCGAAAATTGCCGCAGCGAAAAATGCTGCGGCTTTTTTGTTTTTTGAAACGACGCCGGCCGCTGATTTTTTGAAACATAAAAAATTTATCGAAAAACGATAAAAAACTATTGACAAACATAAACAGGCATGGTATAATCGCATCATCGGCCGAACTATTATTTTGGAGGTATATTTATGGATAAGCTGATTAAAAGCGCGAGGGTGCTCGACGTCTTTGCAAAAATTATCTTTATTTTCTGCATAGTCGCGTTCTGCATGGTTATCGCGGCGAACATTTTTGTCTTAGCACTTCCGGAGGAAAGCCTGCCCGACAACCTTTCACTGGTTTTAGACTTCAGCGACAACGACTTCGTGGTGCTCGAAAACGGGCAGATTAACCTCACAAAGCAGCAGCTCGTCGTCTATATTCTCGCCGTCAGCGTAACGGCGGCGACCGAGATAGCAATACTGACGATTGGCGTAAAGCTGTTTCGCAGGATTTTGTCGCCGATGAAGGAGGGGCGGCCCTTCGAGGAGGGAATCTCCGACGTAATCAGGAAATTCGGGCATTTTGTCTTGGCGGCGACGGTAATAAGCGGGTTTATTCAGCTCGTGCTCGCGTTTGTCTTTGAGCGGCTCGGCGCAATTCCGGCGGACGACGTGGGAATTTCGGTTGACGGAATATTCGCGGCGATATTGATTTATCTTATGAGCTATATATTCCGCTACGGCGAAGAGCTGCAGAAGCAAGCCGACGAAACGTTGTGAGGCGGGTGTTATGGCGATAATTTTACGGCTTGACCGCGTTATGGCGGACAGAAAAATCTCCCTCGGCGAGCTTTCGGAGCGCGTGGGAATCTCGAACGTGAACCTTTCAAAAATCAAAACCGGCAAAATCTCGGCAATCCGTTTTTCCACCCTCGAGGCAATCTGCCGCGAGCTCGGGTGCCAGCCGGGGGATTTGCTGGAGTACAGGGCGGATGGGGAATAGAGAGGGGGATTTATATCCCCGGCCCGGGCCGAATCCCGTCCCCCGAGGCCCCCTTGCGGGGCCGAGCGGGGATGGGTGAGGGACGGGCTTTTGAAGGTTGGGGCGTCGGACGGTCGGAGGATAGAGGCAGTCTAACCGGGCTTCGCGAAAAACCGCGGCTTACTGCTAAGGCCCGTCCCTCACCCACCCCCGCTCCGCCTGCGGCTCCGGGGGGCGGGATTCGGCCCGGGCGGCGCAAACAGAAAACAGACTGTCAGAAGTCGGAAATCAGAGGTTATAACGCCCAAACCGTTGTTTCCTGATTGCGCTTTCCGCAAACATTTTTGTAACCTTTCTCCTTTTTCTGCGTGATATTATTCGGACGTCCAAATAAACGAAGGCTCCGGCTGACGCTTCGCTTCCGGGAACCTTCTTAAGGTGGTGTAAAATGCAGGACGGAAAAATCATCGGACTTTTTGAGAGCCGCGACGAATCGGCAATCGCCGCGCTTAAGGAAACCTACGGCAAGTATATGTTCAAAATCGCCTACAATATCCTCGACGACATTCACGATTCCGAAGAGGCCCTCGACGACGCGATGCTTAAAGTCTGGAACGCGATTCCTCCTAACCGCCCCGCCGACCTGCGGAGCTGGCTCGCAAAGCTTACGCGGCGCGGCGCGATAGATATTCTGAGAAAGCGGAGCGGCGGCAAGCGCGGAAATCCCGGGCTCGACGTTCCTTTAGACGAGTTTTTCACGGCGGTTTCGGATTTCGGGAACCCCGAGGAGGAGCTCGACCTAAAAGAGCTCGGCGAAGCCCTCAACAGCTGGCTCGGAACCCTTTCCGAGGAGCGAAGAAGCATTTTCGTGATGCGATACTTCTACTCCGACAGCATTGCCGAAATCGCCCGTTGCGTCCGACGTTCCGAAGCAAACGTAAAGACCCTTCTGTGCAGGCTCAGGGGGAATCTTAAGGACTATCTCGTCAAAAGAAGCCTGTTTTAAAAAAGAAAAAGGAGTGCAGATTAAGATGATGAACAAATACAGCGCGTATGAAGCCCTGAATCAAATCGACGACCGCTTTGTCGCGGAAGCCGCGGAAAAGAGAAACGGCCGCCGCGCGTTTAAAAAGAGCAGGCTTGTCGCCGTTGCGGCAGTCGCGGCGGTTGTTCTCTGCGGAACCGTTGCCGCCGCCGCAGGAATGGGCGGGCTCGAGAAAATCTCCGGCTTCTTCTCGAACCGCTCCGCCCGGTATGCGGAATACGACCGCCTACCCGCGCTCGTCAACCCCGCCGACTACGCCGTCGGCCTTGAAAGCGACGTTCACCCCCTCGAGGGTACGGCGGCTTTTGTAAGCGCGTCGGTTTCCGACCACTTCGTCTACGCGATGGTTGAGTACGGCGTTGAGGACGAGGTTTTGGCGGCCCTTCCCGAGGGCGCGAAGCTTTCGTTCGACTGGAGAAAGAGCGTTACGAACCTGAGCGGCACCACTCGCGGCGTAAGCCCCGTTTCGCTCGACGGAAATATTTTAACCGTGATGGTTTATGAGGGCGGCTCGCAGAGTATCCCCGACGAAATGCAGTTCACCCTCAGAAACCTCGGCTATGCGGACGAAAACTATAACTTCGTCACCCTTCGCGAATGCGAAATCGAGATGACGCTTCCGAAGTCGGAGGTAGCGGTAATCCCCGCAACGCAGGCTCTCAACACCTCCACCTTCGACGGAATCGAGTTCAGGGCGGAAATCTCGCCGCTCGGGGTTCTTCTCTCCTGCGACAGCAGCCTGTGGTATGAGAAATACGAAAGCAACAAGGCCACCAGAGGCTCCAAGGAGCTCGGCATCAACTACATGCAGTTCTACCTCAGCGACGGAACCGTAATCGGCGACGGCGTAAGCTATGATTCCGTATACTCGATATGCTGTTCCGAGGGCGGCTGGATTGACTACGGCGCGGACGGCTCCGGGGTTGAAAACTTCTACTACGGTTTTGAAACCCCCGTCGACGTCAACACCGTCGACAAAATCACTATCAGGGGAATGGAATTCAATTTCAGATAATCGATAATCCCCGAAAAAGCAAACCGATACAATATGCTCATGACAATCGAAACGCTTCCGCCCGGGGAGAAATTTCCGGGCGGAAGCGCAGTCAGAGGACAGATTGTCAGAAGTCGGAAATCAGATTTTTAAGGAGAAATTATGAAGCGGTTTATGATGTTTTTCGCTGCGGCAACGATTTTGCTGAGCGGCTGCGCGGGGGAGGGGCCGAGGGTTCCGAAAACGACTTTTCCGGCAAAGCCGTATGTTGAAACCGAGCAGCCCGAATGGACGACCATTCCGCCCGAGCCGCTTCCCGAAATTGAGGAAGGCGAGAGCGGGTCGCTCTTATATATCCGCGAGCGGCTCGAGGAGGATTTGGGGGCGGAATATCCGAAAATCAAAATCGCCGCCGTGCGGGTTCCGGATTGCGAAGCCATGCCCGAGCGGGATATAGCCGTCGGAATCAACCCAGATTACGACCTTCGCGACCTCGCCGAGAGGCTTTTTTCGGACAGGTTCGATACCGAAAATCCCGAATTATACAGCGAAATTCTCCCCGGCGTCCCGCTTTTGGAGGAAAGACCCGAGCTGGGAAGCTTCGAGGTATATATAAAATCCTTCGCGCCGGACGAAAACGACCCGAGTATGCGGGCGATGCTGCATTCGACGGGGCTTCTGACGGGCTCCGAAACCGGCGCGATGGCAAACCTTGAGGGGTATTCGGGAAACTTCGACACCGTTGCCGTTTTCGATACGGCGTTCGGGGAGATTCCCGATGATTTGACATATAAAATGTCGGACGGAGAGGATTGGAACGCCCGCGAGGCGGCGGAGTTCATGGAAAAATTCTGGCGGGAGCATGTCGCACCCTCCGACCCGGAGGAATTCGGCTATCGGGTGCGGCGGCTGTCGGTCCTTGAAATAGCGGAGGGGAAGTACGGGTATTCCTTTGAAATGGAAAAAACCGACAAAAACGGCGCGTATATTGAGATGTCGCCCCATTACCCGATAGATTTGGCGGCGATACGGGACGGCAAGCCGTTTATTTTCGGCTGCGGCCTTACGGCATGGTGCGCCGAAAAGGAGAAAATCACCCGTTTCTCAAAGGACTGGTCCTTTACGGAGGGCGAAGCGGGCGGCGGCGGAGAGCTTGTTACCCTATCAAAGGCGGGAGAAATCCTTTCCGACGCTTTGCCGGAAGAGTACGAGCGCGAGTACACGGCGGAGCTGAACTACGTCGCCGTCTGCAAGGGCTGCCCCTATGAAGAAAACGGCGTCGGGAACATATCGTGGTCGGATTCAAAAACACTCGCGAACAGTGAATTTACGCTGAAGCCCTATTGGGTTTTCAAGCGCGTCGGGATAAACGAAAACGATTATCAAAGCTACGAAAGCTTTTTCATAGACGCGCAGACCGGAGAGCTCACGCCGGTCGTTTTTGGGAACATCTGGCCGGCGGGGGAGCTTGGGGAGGGGCTTTTGCTTGGGGAGGGAAGAATGGAGGAGGGGTGAGGCGGTTTTGCCGACGGTTTGGATGTAAGCCCGGCGCGGCGGAAAAAGCTGTTGCGTTGGTCCCACCCGCCCGCCCCCGCGGTTTCGCGGGTTTTTCCCGCTTTTTCCGCCGCGCCCTGTCAGAAAACAGAAAGTCGAGCACAGTCCCCGCGCCTCCTTTTTGCAACCATCTCGTCCCCAAAAATCCCCCCAACCCCCGGTTGAGCTCCCGCCCCAAACGGTTTATTGACTTTCCCCCTCCGATGCCGTAAAATGAAGCCATAATAAATCGAAAGGGGCAAAATTATGGCCAACTCAATTTCACAAAAAATCATCGGGCTGCGGCGGGCGGCGGGGCTCACGCAGGAGCAGCTCGGCGCGAAGCTGGGCGTTTCGGGGCAGGCGGTGTCGAAGTGGGAGCGCGGCGAGGCGATGCCGGACATCCTGCTTTTGCCGGATTTGTGCGGCGCGCTCGGGACGACGCTCGACATGCTCTTAGACGCAAAACGGGCCGAAAATCCCCGGAGTATGGAGGATTTTTGCGAGTATGCGATGAAAAACGGGCGCGTCGAAACGGTGCGGCGGGCAATCGCGCGGCTGATTTACCGGGGAATCCACGAGCCACGGGACGAAACGCTCGTCATTTGCTTGGAAAACGGCGAAAACGTCCTCGTTTCCGACCCGCTCGGCATGGGTTTTGTGATGTCCGGCGCCGGGTATGCGGATTTTTGCCTGAAAACGGGCGACACAAAAATTAACAGCTTAATTAAGCTTATCGCGGACGAGCGCACGCTTGCGGTGATAAAAACCGTCGCGAAACACACGTCGACAGTCGACGAAATCTGCGCCGAAACCGGGCTCGAACGGGCCGACGTTTCGGAGATTCTCTTAACGCTTTCAAACAGTGCAGTGATAGCACATAGCCGCGACAAAGCCGGCAAAACGGGCTACTGCCCCGCTTCCGGCATGGTCGCCGTGCTGATGGTCCTCGCCGCCTGCACCCTCTTCGACGCCGAAAACGGCGGCACCCGCGGCTGTTCATGGGTGTCGGTCTGAGAATATATATATTTAAATAGAAAAATCGTCAACATGAGTATTCATGTCGGCGATTTTTTGTTGATGGGTTCGGGCTGTAAGTTGTTTAAAAGGCAAAATCAAACGTCTGCCATTCAGTTTTTTTCGCATGGCAGATTGGCGCGCGCCTACTCCCCCGCTCTCCCCTCCCGCATCACGATTTTTCGCCCGCACATGTCCGCGTAGCGTTCCTCGTGCGTGACGAGCAAAATGGTTACGCCGTGATTATTCAGCTCAATTAAAAGGCGCATGATTTCGTCCGCCATTTTGCGGTCAAGGTTGCCGGTTGGCTCGTCGGCAAGGAGAATTTTGGGGCTGTTTATCAGCGCGCGGGCAATCGCGACGCGCTGTTTTTGGCCGCCGGAAAGCTGGCTCGGGAGGTGCTTTAAGCGGTCCTCAAGGCCCAAAAAACCGACGATTTCGTTAAATCGATTGTTATTTATCTTCTTTGAATCCAAAAGCAGCGGCATGATGATATTTTCTCTTACCGTAAGAATCGGGATTAGGTTGAAATCCTGGAAAACATAGCCGATTTTTTGGCGGCGCAGACGCGCAAGCTCGTCGCTGTCGGCGGAAGTTATCTCCTCGCCGTCGATGAAAATTTCGCCGTCCGTCGCGGTTTCAATGCCGCCAATCAGGTTCAGAAGCGTCGTTTTCCCGGAACCCGACTGCCCCGTTATCGCGACAAATTCGCCCTCTGATATTTCAAGGCTTACATTATCAACTGCTTTAATTACAGCGTCCCCCTGAAGGAACCTTTTCGTTAAATTTTTTACCTCGACAACGTTCATATTCCGCTCCCCTTTCGTTTTGTAACTTCACTAATCGTAAACTTAATCGGTAATATAAATATGCAGACTGTCAATATACTTATGCAAATATATGCCGCGACGAGCGGCAGGTCCGGCTTCGGCTTTACGGCCGCGGGAATCGTCGCGAGTATCAGCAAAACCGCGCTTACGGCCGATGAAACCGCCGCCGCGATTGCCGCAGAAACGGCCGACTGGCGGACGTATGACGATGCGACCACCCCGTTCGGCGCGCCTATCGACAGGAGCGTTTTCACCGTTTTTTCACTGTCGAAGATATAGTCCCGCAGCTTCATGCAAATAATTATGCCCATAAATATAAACATCGCGGCGAATATAAATATCAACATTAAATATATACCTTTTGACATTTCCGCACCCTTCTCGACGACCGCCTGATAGTTGTGGAGCCGGAATTCTCCGCCCGAAAAACGCCGCAGCAAGAGCTCCTCCGCCTCCCGGTGAAGCCCGGGCTGCGCGAGTTTTATCTCCATTACGTCGACGTCAAGCGCGCCGGCCTCCTCCTTAAATAGCGACTTCGGAGCGTCGTTGTGGCAGCTGACATGCTCCACCTGCGGCAGATTTTCGACGTAATCGACGTCCTCCTGAGTGAACCCGCCGAAGGCCTCGGCATTCTTCCAGAGCATAAACTCGAACTCCGGCGGCTGCGTGATGTAGGCCGCGTCGAGCGAGAGGTAGCCGAACAGGAACAGGAAAACCGTCGCAATCGGGACCGCAACCAGAAGGCAGCCGGCGTGGGCCTTGTTCGTCCGCGTGAGCCAGAGCGAGGCGAGCGTTTTCTGGGAAGAAGCCTTTATTTTTAGGCTTTTCGGGGATTTTTTCATCTCGAAAGTCTGAAGGTCGCCCCGCATTTCGGATACCGTCGATTCGCGGGAAGCTTTATTAAGCGTCCTAATTATCACTGCCAAAAGCATCACGAAAAACACGCCGATGTGAAGGGCGGTGTTGCGCGGGCTCATGCTGAAAATCACCCATGCGAGGCCCTCGACGCCGTCGATTTTGAGCAAGGTCGAAAACAAAATCCGCATGATTCCCGCCGAAATTGCGACGGCCGCCGCGGCAGACATCGCGAAAACAACGATAAATTCCGTTAAGAAAATCAGGTTTATTTGAATATTCTTCGCGCCGAGCGAGCGCAGCACTCCCATGTCCGACGAAAACCGCCTGATGTGGCTTTTATATGCCGACCCGACTGTCATCGCGGAGAGCAAAATTATAAATAAGTTAAGTATCAAAAGTGAGGATTGCCCCGAATCCGCCGAAATCGCGTGGGCGTAGTCGTAGTCGAAACCGAGAATCGTCATTTTCGTGCTTCCGGCGCGCTCGATTCGCTCCCTGACGGCGTTTGAGTAGTCGTCCATCGTAAAAAAATCCCGCCACTCGTCGTCCGAAAGGATATGTAAGTAAATTATCCCGTCCTCATAGCGCGGCTCGGAAAGCCCGGCGATGCCCCTAAAAAGCGCGAGGTCCTCCTCGCGGGCGTTAAGGACATGGAAGGTTTCGCCCCGCGTTTCCGAAAACATCTGCTGCCGCCGCCCGTACGCGCTGCTGTCGCGGTAAATCGAGATTAGCAGTGGCAAAATAAACGCGCAGGTCAGTATCACAAACAGCGACAAATGTCGCTTCGGCCGCCTTACCAGCGACCGCCGCAGGTAGAGAAGGTATGGCATAATCAACAACTCCTTTGGGGTATTATAGCATGGCCGACGGGGAATTGCAAGGGAAATTATATTAAAATTTGATTAATTTGATATGTAAGTATCATACGGCGCGTTAAATCGATATATTTAGCGTTATTGATTTTATATATTGTCCGTCTGCCGCAAAAAAATTCTCCGCACACGAAAAATGCACGAAGAAGTATTTGTTTTAAATCGACACTCCCCCGCCGGATTCACCTGCGCGAATCCGGCGGGACACCATAATTTAAATTTACTTTTCCTCCGCCCAAAGCTCGGTGAGCCGCTGATAGGCGTACTCGCCCATCTTCTTGTAGCCCGAGATGCTCGGGTGAAGGTTGTCGTTCGAGAACTCGGGGGTAAGGTAGCTCGGGTCGTCGGGGTTGCGTAAGAGCTCGTCGAAGTCGATTACGCCGTCAAAGCCGGAGTTTTTCGAGCGGAACCATTCGTTGAGCTTCTGGCGGATTTGCTCGTGGAGCTCCGAATAGTAGCCGTTGCCGTTTACCGGCAAAATCGTTCCCGCATATATGCGAATGCCGTTTTCGTGGCACTTTTCAATCATCGCCTTGTACTCCTCGATCATCGCGTCGGAGTTGTCCTCGTTGGCGTAGCCGATGTCGTTGATTCCGAGAAGAAGTATCATATACCTCGCGCCGGCGATTCCCAGAACGTCGCGGTCAAAGCGGTCCCTTCCGGCAGGGCCGAGGCCGCCGAACACCGAGTTTCCGCCGATTCCCTCATTTGCGACGGTGATATTCGCGGTTTCGGGATTTGCCTGAAGCTGCCTCGTAAGCTCGTCGCTCCACCTCTCGAATTGGTTGGGAGTGGTGCCGTAGCCGTCGGTGATTGAGTCGCCGAACAGGACGACGGTCTTTGTCCCCGCGGGTGCCCATGTGTCAAGCTCGGAAATAAAGTACCAGCTCGTCATTTCTCCGTCGGCGGTAAAGGATTCGTCCGAAACATGGTCGCCCTCGGCAATCCATGTCGTGCAACGGGCTCCGGTATGGCTCGTCGGGGTCGCGCCCGCGAATTTTCCCATTTTAATTGTAATCGCAAGGTCGTCAAGGGCCTCGAATTTGAAGGGGATTTCGTCCGAAACCGCAGTCTGGCCATTCTCAATATCCACCGATTCGGAGCCGTTGAAGGTTACGACCGTATCTGTCGCGGGGTCGATGGCGTTTCCGTCGGGGCTTACGAGATGGGCGATATGCACCGATTCAAACTGCGCGGGAATGTCGCCGTGCTGGTTTGAGAGGGTGAGCCTGATTTTGTCGCCGCCGATATTGACCCTGATTTGCTGGCGGACGGTGTTTTCCTTAAGCCCGGGATTGAAGGGCGTTTCGTTTGTTCCGGCGGCAAGCTGTGCCGACGCCCACGTCGCAACCCAACCCTCCTCGTCCGGCTTTTCGTTGAAGCT
>CANPZQ010000061.1 GCA_947588775.1 uncultured Clostridia bacterium | reverse complement strand
GCTCCAGAACGCCGCCTCCGCCGCCGCTATGGTTCTCACCACCGAGAGCCTTGTCGGCAACAAGAAGGAGGATAACCCCCCTGCCCCCGCCGGCGGAGCAGCCAACATGGGCGGAATGTACTGATTTAGAACGGCGGAAGCCGTCGCTGAGATAAATTTAAGCCGTCGGGATTTTCCGGCGGCTTTTTTTGTTTTTTATAGAGGGTTAGAAGATAGAGGATAGAGGGCTTGCGCAAAAAAGTTAAGCCGTCGGACGGGAGCCGGCGGCTTTTTTGTTTATTAAAGATAATATTTCACTGCGTAAAGGCAATCTGGGCGAAGTTGTAGAAGCCGAGGAACCAGATGTTGAAGTCGTGGCCGCCGGAGCGGGTCTGCCAGAGGTAGTTCTTGCCGTCGGTGAGCTTGTCGGTCTTGTCGCAGAGGCCGTCCATCGCCGCGGAGTGGCTCCAGTAGGCGATTCCGTCGTCGGTTCCGCAGAGGTTGTAGAAATACTTGATGTCGTAGTCGGGGAAGGCTTCAAGCCGCTTCGCGATTTCGTCGGAGGTGTAGGTCGTCGGGCAGGACGAGAAGCCGCCGAAGTAGCTGAACAAATCGAGGCATTCGCAGAGGCCGATGTTAGTGGTCTGCATTCCGCCCATCGAGAGGCCGGCGCAGGCGCGGTGCTCGCGCGAGGCGGTTATGTCGTAATTATCAGAATAGTCGGCGTAGGTCGCGTAGTTGGCGTCGATGTAGGGTATAAGGTCGTTGCGAAGCTCTTTGCCGAAGAGATAGAACGACTGCATGTCGCTGTTGGAGCCGTGGTCCTTCGCGGAACGGCCGTTCGGCGTTACGACGATGAACGGGTCGATGTCATGGTTGATAATAAGATTATCCATCATCTTCTTTACGTCGGAGTTGTCGCCGGTCATTCCCCATTCCCAGATGTCGCCGCCGACGCCGTGCAAAAGATACATTACGTTATACTTTTTGTTCTCGTCGTAGTTCGGGGGTAGGTAGATATACGCCTCTTTTTCAATCGGCGACTCGTCCCCGAAATAGTCCTTGGTCGGATAGGTGAAGAGGGTGACGGTGCCGCCGTTTTCGACCGCATGGCGGTATTCGGCGGGAATTTCGTCGACGACCTCAATCTTTTTCGCGCAGCCCCCCGCGCCGCAAACCGTCGCGCCCAGAAGCGCGGACAAAAGAATCTGCCTTAAAACTGATTTCATGTTAAGTTTCCTTTCATAATAAAATGTTCGTGTAAATGCTGACGCATGATGATATTGTAGCATATTTTCCGGGGTTTGGCAAGGATTTTTTCCCAAAAAAGGAGAAAGCCTCACTCCAGATGTATCTTATAGACATTCACGTCGACGCCGCCGCTTACCGGGACGACGATGGCGCGGAGGGAGGCGGTCTGCCAGTCGGCGAGGGCCGCGCTGTCGGTTATTACCGTCGGGGTGCAGAGGTCGAGCGCGGGGCCGTTATTCTCGATGAAAATGCTGCAGGGCTTGCCGTCGCAGTCGGTTCCCTTGAGAATGTACCTCGCCGAGAACATAACGCTGCCGTCGGGGGCGTATTTCTGGGTGTCGCAGCCCTTAATCGGCATTTCGCCCTTGAAATAGTAGCTGTCCGCGCTCCCCGTGAAGGGAATCATGTTTATTCCGCCGGCGGAGGAGTTTACCCCCGCGGAGGCCTCGGTTTTTACGTTCACCGTCATCATGTATTCGAGAAAAGCGCATTTTCCGCCGGTTTTTTCGGCGATTTCGCGCGCTTTTTCAATGGTTTCAACTGGGGAGCCCTGCGTGCCGTCGCCGGCCTCGTCGCTTCCGGTATGGGGTGAAAAGAAGATGTTCGCCGCGTTCGTCATGTCTGCCTCCTCGGGTTCGGGTTCTTCGGCGGCGGTTCCGGCATCCTGCGAAACGCCGCCGGCGGGCTGAAGCTCGGGCTCCTGAGCCGCGCAGCCGATGAGCGTCGCCGCCGCTAAAGCCGCCAATAATAAGCTTAATTTTTTCATATAACGCTCCTTTCTATGGTTAATTATATTTTAGCATATCCCGCGGGAAAATGGAATGACGGATAGTTACGGGTGGGTTGACGGATTGTGAGGAGGAAGGGCGAGGGACGCGCGGCGGGAAAAGCTGGTGCGTCGGTCCCACCCGCCCGCCCCCGCAGTTTCGCGGCTTTTTACCGCTTTTCCCGCCGCGCTTTCTCATAGTGCCCGGCAAGGCGCGGCGAATGGGGCGGGGTGGGTGGGCGGGTGGCGGGCAGAAGCCCCGGCGGACGCAGGAAAGAAGCCCCATTCGCCGCGCCGGGCTTACGCAGAAAGCCCACGGCAATCGCGCGCCCAATCCCTCGCCTGAGCCGAATCCCGCTCCCCGGAGCCGGAGGCGGAGCGGGGGTGGGTGAGGGTCAGGCTTCAGCAGAAGGCTGTGATTTTTTGCGAAACCCGGACAGATTGCCTCTGAACGCTCCGCATAAAACGGCAAAAGCAGGCGAAAAACCCGCCTGCTTTTTGCATATAGAAGTTCAAATTAAATCCGTCTTATGGATAAACCAAAACCCTTCCTATTTCTTCTTTTTCGGTTTCGGCGCCGGTAATTCCTCATACATGGCGTTAAATAAGCCTGTCAGAAACTCTCTGTTGTCAACTTCGTCCACCAGCAGCATCTCTTTTGCTCCATCATAGGGCAGTTCATACGGAGCCGTCGGCATATAGCGGATTGCCGCTTTTATCGGTTTTACAAGCAGCCTGTCGTCATAGATTCCGCCTACGATTTTGCCGCGGTAATAGATGATGAATTCTCCCATCATAGCCCGATATGAAACTTCGTCCAATTCAGATAACTGCCCTAAGATAAAATCCAAATATTCTTTACTTGACGCCACTATTCCGCCTCCGAATTCCGATTTATCGCATTTTTCCTATTACTCAATCGCCTCAAAGTCCGCGGCACCGTGCTTACAGAGCGGGCATACAAAGTCCTCGGGGAGCTCGTCGCCCTCGTAGACATATCCGCAAATCTTGCAAACCCAGCCCTTCTTGCCCTCGGTCTTGGGCTTCGGCTTGACGTTCGCGTGATAATACGCGTAGGTCATCGATTCGGCGTCGGAAATAACCCTCGCCTCGGTTACGCTGCATATGAACATTCCGTGGGTGCCGAGGTCGACGTAGTCCTCGACCTTAAGGGACATGAACGCGTTGATGTATCTCGGCAGGAAAACGAGGCCGTTATCCGAGCGAAGCACCTCGCAGTCGCTGAATTTGTCGGCGGCGCGGCCGCTTTGGAAGCCGAAGGTTTCAAATACCTTGAAGGGCGCGTCGGTCGAAAGGCAGCAGACGTTCATCTTCCCGGTCTGTTTGATTATGTGGTGGGAATAGTTTGTCTTGTTGATGCTGACGGCAATCCTCAGCGGGTTGTCGGTGAGCTGTGTGACGGTGTTTACGATAAGGCCGTTGTCCTTTGTTCCGTCGTTCGAGGTGACGACGTAGAGGCCGTAGCCGATTTTGTTGAGGGCGGTCATGTCCTGCTTATTGGCGGTTTCGCCGCTCTGCGCGATATAGTCCATGCAGAGCTCGTCGGCAAGCTCCTCAATCTGCGCGCGGCTCTCGTCGCTGAGGGCGGAGAGGATTTTAACGGTAGTTTTGGCGTAATTTATGTTCTTGCACGGCTCGAGCATCGCCGCCATCGTCTTTGCCGCCAAAGGAGCCCACGAGCCGTTCTCGATAAACGCCACTGTGCGGTCGCGGAAGCCGCGTTCCGTGAGATGGTTGATAAATTCCCGCATAAAGGGGAAGATTTCGGCGTTGTAGGTGGTTGTCGCTAAAACGAGCTTTGAATGCCTGAACGCGTCCTCTACGGCTTCCGCCATATCCTCCCTTGCGAGGTCGGCGACGACGACCCTCGGGCAGCCCTTTTGGCGAAGCTTTTCTTCAAGGAGCCGGACCGCCTCTTTTGTATGCCCGTAAACCGACGTATAGGCAATCATAATGCCTTCGGTTTCGGGGCGGTAGCTTGACCAGATGTCGTAGAGGCCGATGTAGTGCTCAAGGTTTTCGTTGAGAACGGGGCCGTGGGTCGGGCAGATGATTTCTATATCGAGGCCGGCGGCCTTTTGCAGGAGCTTCTGGACCTGCATTCCGTATTTTCCGACAATACCGATATAGTATCTTCTCGCCTCGCAGTCCCACTCCTCCTCGACGTCGTTCGCGCCGAATTTTCCGAATCCGTCGGCCGAAAACAGAACCTTGTCCTTTGAATCGTAGGTGACGATGACTTCGGGCCAGTGTACCATCGGCGCGGTTACGAACGTAAGGGTATGCGCGCCGAGCGAAAGGGTATCCCCCTCGCCGACAACCTGCCTGCGGTCGGCGTAATCCGTCCCGAAGAACTGCTTCATCATCGCAAAAGCCTTCGCAGAAGCGACGATTTTCGCGCCGGTATAGACGTTCATGAAGCTCTCGATGCTTCCCGCGTGGTCGGGCTCCATGTGCTGGATAATCAGGTAATCCGGCTTCCTGCCGCCGAGGGCGAAGGCGACGTTGTCGAGCCACTCGTGTGAAAAGCGGATGTCGACGGTATCCATAACCGCGATTTTTTCATCCAGAATCGCGTAGGAGTTGTACGCCATACCGTTCGGGACGGTGTACTGCCCCTCAAACAGGTCGATTTCATGGTCGTTCACGCCGATGTATTTAATTTCGTCGGTAACTTTTGTGTTCATAGCTTTTATCCTCCTGAATTTTATTCTTCTGGTATTATAGCGCGTTTCGGGGAATTTGTAAAGAGGAAGGCGAAAAGAAATCAGAAATCAGAGGGCAGAGGGCAGAACGGCAGAGGATAGGGACGGTCTAATCGGGCTTGCAAAAAAACACACCTGCTGCTGAGGCCTGAGCCTCACCCGTCCCCGCTCCGCCTCCGGCTCCGGGGGACGGGATTCGGCTCAGGCGGGGGGATTGGGCGCGCGCGTGCCGAGGTTTCGCGCGCATCGCGCGGCGGGAAAAGCTGCTTTTCTGCGTCCCACCCTCCCGCCCCCGTAATTTCGCACAGTCCCCCCGCTTTTCCCGCCGCGCTCGGAGCCTTCCGGCAAACAGGCGCGGGGACGGAGCGGGGACAGGAGGAGAAAGCGGGGTGGGCGGGCGGGTGGGGCCGACGAAAGGAGCGCAGTCCCCGCGCCGGCGGCTCAGCAGAAAGCCCCGGCCTCTCATCGGCCCCCGCATCCCCGCCTCCTCCGCTCCCCTGCCCTTTTTTGCATATTAAAAGCCCCCGCAAACGGGAGCCTCAGCCTATGCTTTGTTGGTATAAATCCAGAGCGTTTCCTTCTGCTCGGGATTTTTGGATTCAAGCTCATGGATTTTAAGCTCGATTCCGGTGCCGTCGACCTTTTTGTAGTTGAATGTGACGGTGCCGCGGCGAAGCCTTCCCTGTAAAAGGCGGTAGTCGAGAAGCCTCTTGAACTCGACGGCGAAGCTGCCGTCGACATAGCGGTCGACATAGAGATTCATCGCTTCGCTGTAGCTGTATTCCGCGCGCTGCAAAAGCTCAAGGAAGTATGGCGGAATGTAGATGTGGCGGCAGGAATCCGTCGCCATGTTCACAAAGTACACGCCGTTGAAGCGTCCGGCGATTGTTTTAAGGAACTCGTCCTCGTCGTGCTTTTCCACGAGGATTTTTTCAAGCTCGGCGTTCATCGCTCGCTTTCTGCGGCGGTCGCCGTGACGCTTATAATATTCCTCTTTGTCCTCGCGCATCTTGAGCTCGGCCTCGGCGACGACCTTCTGAACCGATACTCCCCCGTCGCCGTGGGCGATTCCGACCGCTATTTCGTAGTTGTCGGCCCTCAAATCCCGCCTCGCCTCGTCGATTGTTATCTCGAAGGTTCTTTTCGTATGGGCGGTGCTTAGTACGACAAATTCATCGCCGCCGATTCTGTATCTTATATCCTCGGGGAAATATTTTCTGAGGGCGTCGGCGACGGCACATAGCATATCGTCCCCCGCGCTGTGTCCGAGATGGTTGTTGAGCTCGTGGAGTCCGTTCACGTCGACATACATGAGCGTGAGGCTCTTGTTTTCGTCCTTGTCGATTTCCTCAAGATCCTCGTTGAACCTGTGGCGGTTGTATAAAAGCGTAAGCGCGTCGCGGTGATATACCTCGTCCATGCGCTTGCGGCGGTTGAGCTCGGAAACATATTCCTCGTGGACGTCCTTGACGTATAAAATCATCACCTTATTGTCGTCGGTATACTCAATCGACGGCACGACGTCGAGCTGGACCCAGCGAAAGCCCTCGCCGATTTTTCTGCGGTAGCGGCAACTCAGCTTCTTTGCCCCGGAATCCAAGCGCATGCGCATAAAACCGATGTCGGTGAACTTCGTGTAGTCGTCGAAATCGTCGGGGTGGACGTTTCCGTCCTCCGCGAATTTTGCAAACCATTCCGAAATGTGATACGGCAGCTCGCTCAGGTTTTCCGTTACCTTGACTGGGTCGTAGGTGTCGAGAGTGAGGTTTATTTTCAGTATCTTATAGTAAATCGGCGAAAGCGCGGTAAGCGTGTCGACCATGGTGGTGGTGTCGGTGTCGGCGAGCCTCCAGAAGAACAACGCCCACGGGTTTTCGGGAGAACATCCCTCCGCCCCGATTACCCCGAACGTCACCCACTTGAAGCCGCTCGCATATAGCCTCTTAAAGCTGTGAACGGCACGGCTTTCCCCCGAAAAAGCCCGCTTCTGAACATATTCCGGGTCGGAATATTTCGCGTAGCCCGCGGCATATTCCTCCGGCACAACGCCGTCCTCAACCTGCCTGCGGATATAGGTATAGATATTGTCGATGCAGTCGTATTCGGGCTCGTTGAGCTCCTCAAGCTTCTTTATGAAAACATATTCGCCGGTCATCAGGTTCACCTTCGCAAGCTTCGCGTAGCTGCGCACAAGAACCTTTTCGGCAAAATCCATCAGGCTCTCGCCCGAGTGGTTTTCATCTGTCATACTGTTTCACGGTCTTTCAATTGAAGTATGTACGCCTTATGGCTGAATGCATGTATATGTATTATAGCAGAGAAATGGGGGAATGTCAATAGGGGTTTGGGGGTGGGGAGTGTCCCATCCGCCCACATTTAAGCTCAAAGCCATTAATGGAAAGCGGTTAGCAGCGGCAAATCACTAAGCAAAAATTTTTTATAATATGGTCGTTTGGGACTGTGGGAGTGGCACAAACGACCACATCATCCATACCATTTAAATTTGTCACCGAAGGTGACACCTTGTAATTCTGACTTCTGACATCTGACTTCTGTCCTCTTGATGTGGCCGCTTCGGCCACATCTCTCCCCCAGGGAGTGTCCAAAGCACCCGCATTAAAGGAAATCAACCAACCCGAAAGGCAACTCGCCCTTAGGATAGTGTTCACGATACATCAATTTTGCAATACCAAATTTATTATAAGCGTCAACAAAAACTTCAACGACAGCTTTTAGAGTTTTTATGCTCCTTGCAAAACATCTGCTCCTGCGTCTGAGCAACGGTATATAGTCACGTAAGTCAGCGTTAACACTTTCCGCCTTAAATGTATCGCTTTTGTCATGACAGTTGTAGATATGTTTGCCCGGGTAAATCACGCTTAAATATCCGAAATACCCGTCGGTACAGTAGTAATCGGCATACGGAGCACCGTCAACTATCTCCAGAAACAGGTTTGGCTGGCTGTCGTGGCTTGCCCTCGGTTCAAAGCCCTCAAAGTTGAAAAAGGGCTTGTCCTTATAAAAGATATGTACCACGATTCCCGCAACAATCCCGCAGACCGTACAGGACACGATACGAATCACCAGTGCCGTCACGCCCAAAGCGATGGAGTACATGATGAGCTGAGGGTTCAGAAGCACGCTGGACATCATAAACGCCGCGAGCCAGTCGTCGCGCATACCGTTCCGCGAAAACGAAACGGCAATCGAGATAGTGCCGTACATACAAAGCGGGGAGGCGATGCCCAGAATGCTCGCGGGGATTATCCCCCAGACGCCCCACTTTTTGTCACGGATACGGTCAAAGGCTCCATGAATAGCGTCTTTTGCGAACACCGAAACAAGCGAGCCAACGACCATGCCGAGAATCCAGTAACCCACGATTTGCCGAAGTTGCAAAGCACACATAGACGAACTCTCGGTGCAGGACTTCGATGACCTCACTCATCTATATCCACCAAATCGTAAGTGCGGCTGCCTAAACCGATTTCCTCGGCGTGTTCGAGAGTATGAAGTCCGTTCTGCCGCTCCACCCGCTGTTGCAAGCTCTCGCTGCCCTCAGCCGCGAAACAGAGGTCGATACTTGCTTGATCGATGGCAACCGGATCGGTGGAAGCAAGGATTCCAATGTCGTAAATGTCCGGCTCGGTGGGGCTCCCGTCACAGTCGCAGTCGATGGAGATGTTGTTCAGCACGTTGATATAAATGATATGCTCTCCGTTACCAAGACAGTCGGGCACGGACTTTCCCGCCTCTGCCATCGTTTCAAGAAATGCGTCCTGCTCGCCGCCCCAAATACTGCCGCCTGTGCCGCCGCTGTGAATCCACGCTTTACCCTCGCTCGAAGCAAGACCGATAGAGATATTCTTGATAGCCCCGCCAAAGCCTGCCATGGAATGACCCTTGAAATGCGAGAGAACGACGTAGGAATCGTAGTTCGCAAAGTGCGAGCCGATGTAAGCGGTGTTGCACTCGACGATTGTACCATTTACAGCTTTCACCACGCCATCTGCGGACATTTGAAACCACCCCTGCCATTCTCACCAACTTTTTTCATCAAAACAAAGCTCACATCTTTGCGCGATTTGAAACGCTTGAAAATACCATTCTTCCAACGGAATCCATTTTTGCTGAAAAACCTTCGCTTGGTCGGGCCCGTTTCGTTCCTGAATACGGCGCAGTTGCTCGTCCGGTGAAGCGGATAGGAAGATATGCAGGTCGTAATAATCCCATAATTCCGGGTGACAGCTATAAGAGCCTTCCACCACGGTGAGCCTGTTTGGTATAACTGAAATCGGCTCGCGAAAGTCTTGTAAATGGCAGTCGTAGGGACGGTAGGAAAAGGGAACACCCAGTCTGAAAGGGGTCAGCACCTCTTCACGAAAACGCTCCCAATCAATATTTCCACCCGGCTGCCGCAGCCGCTCCTCGGTTCGCTGCTCCGAGCGGAGGAAAAAATCGTCCATGTGAATAACATTACAGCCAAAATCCTTTTGCAGTTGCGCCGCAAGAGTAGTTTTCCCGGATGCGCAGCGGCCGTCCACGGCAATCAGAGGAGCGGCATTTATTTGTAAAATTCTCTGAATTTCTTCCCGAATGATGTCCGGTGCCTGCCGTATCATTTTAAATTCTCCGCAGTGTCGGACGGTTGCTGTGCGCGGTGAAAACGGACAAGTCCCGTCCGATTGAGCGCGACCATTATCGCGGGAATGAGTATGAGCTGGATAATTATGCCGGGTATTGCGTTGAGGAACGCACCCGCCATGAATGCTTCCCAAGTGAACGCTTCGCCGCCTATGCCAAGGATTATGATTTCCGTCACACCCCAGACCGCGCGCCCCGCTATCATCGCCACAAGAAGCGACCTATAAAGCGAGATAACGCACTGCCAGCGGGATTTTGAATACATAAGTCCGACGACAAGACCGTATGTCAGAAGCTCCGCAGCCATAGCGACCGCAGTCGGGTAGAGCGGCGGCATGCCGAATAAAAATGAGCGGAGAATCGGGGTTATAAGTCCCACCGCGGCTCCGTACTGCCAGCCGCAGATGAGCCCGCAGAGAAAGACGGGAATGTGCATCGGAAGGAGCATGCTCCCGATTCGAGGTATCTGCCCGGTCAGGAACGGCAGCACTAGCCCGAGTGCAAGAAACATCGCCGCCAAAACCGTATTTTTGATATTTTGTTTCATTGTAATCTCTCCTATATGTAAATTCTTTCCTTTGCGAATCGTTTTACATGCCTAATTTATCCGCAAAATCAGCCATAGCTTCGGAAACCTTGATTTGCTGCGGACAAACTGCTTCGCAGCTTCCGCAGCCTAAACATGCGCTTGGCAGCTTGTCGTTCGGATACGAGGACAGGGCCATCGGCGCGATAAAACCGCCTTCGGTGAAGCAGTGTTCGTTGTAAAGAGCAAGCAAAGTCGGAATATCCAGTCCCTGCGGACAGTGGCTCACGCAGTAATGACAAGCGGTGCATGGCAGGACGATTTTCCGAACCATTTCCTCTGCCATAGCCAAAAGATTTTTCATTTCTTCCTCGGAAAGAGGCTTTTCTTCTTGGAAAGTCTTGATATTTTCTTTCATCTGCTCCATGTCGGACATGCCTGACAGTATGACAGTCACCTCGGGAATAGACTGTAAGAAGCGGAACGCCCATGCGGAGATTTTCTCATCGGGACGCATTGTTTTTAATCTTGCCTTTTCCTCGTCTGTAAGATTTGCCAGACGGCCGCCTCGCAGCGGTTCCATCACCCAAACGGGGATATGGTACTTTTTCAGAATCTCAACTTTTGCTTTGGCGTCCTGAAAACTCCAGTCAAGATAATTCAGCTGGATCTGACAAAATTCCATGCTGCTGCCGTATTTTTGCAGGAAACGTTCCATCACATCATAGCTTCCATGCGCTGAAAATCCGAGATGACGAACCCTCCCGTTTGCTTTCTGCTTCATCAGGTAGTCATATATCCCATACTTTTTGTCAAGGTATGCGTCAACATTCATCTCGCAGACGTTGTGGAACAGATAGAAGTCAAAGTACTCAACTTGGCATTTTTTCAACTGCTTCTCGAAAATTTCTTCCACTTTTGTCATGTTGGACAGCTCATACCCGGGAAATTTGGTTGCAAGATAAAAACGGTCCCTCGGATACTCTTTTAAGGCTCTTCCCATCGCGATTTCCGAATTGCCGTCATGGTAGCCCCAGGCGGTGTCGTAATAATTTACGCCATGTTCCATCGCGTAAGCGACCATTTCTTTTACGGCTGCCTCATCTATCTTAGAATCATCTCCGTCCAATACCGGGAGCCGCATAGCACCCATGCCCAGAGCGGACAATTTTAAATCTTGAAATTTTTTATAAATCATAGTTTTTTCTCCTTGTCATTCCATATAAGTCTGATAGTTATTTCCCGCATGATATTCAACGGCTTCCCGCATTGCATCCGTGACGTCAAACGCCCCGCCAATTTTCTCAGTCTGCGCCGTGTAATCCCCTGTTTCAAAGGCACGGTCATAGGTACTGCGGAAGCTCTTATAGTAGTTCAGCTCCGCGCAGAAGGTGGGGTCGGGTTGAATCAACATGCTGTTGTACGCCCGAATGATGCCGGACACGGGCACGCCGTAGACATTATCGTCCAGGGCGGACCA
>CANPZQ010000060.1 GCA_947588775.1 uncultured Clostridia bacterium | reverse complement strand
GAGGAGATGTTCAAGGACGCCGGCGCGGACTGCATAGTCAAGGGCGGGCAGACCATGAACCCCTCAACGCAGGACATTTTGGCCGCGATTCAGGCGACCCCGGCGGAAACGGTGTTCGTGCTCCCGAATAACAAGAATATCATCATGGCGGCGGAGCAGGCGGCGAAGCTTGCCGACAGAAAGGTTTGCGTTTTACAGACGAGAACCGTCCCGCAGGGGCTTTCCGCGCTTTTGGCGTTCGACCCCGAGGCGGATTTCAATACGATGCGGAGCGACATGACCAAGGCGTTCGAGCGGGTAAAGACCGGCCAGATAACCTTTGCGGCCCGCGACAGCGAGTTCGACGGCCAGCAGATTAAAAACGGCGAAATCCTCGCGCTTGAAAACGGAAAGCTGTCCTTTGTCGAAGCAGACGTGAACAAGGCGGCGTATAAGCTTATTAAGCGGCTCGTCGACGGCGACAGCGAGTTTATAACCATTATCGCCGGCGAGGACACCGACGACGCGACCGCCGAGGCCCTCCGCGAGAGGGTATCCGAAAAGTTCGGCTCAAGGCTGGACGTAAACTGCGTCCGCGGAAACCAGCCGGTTTACTACTACATCGTCAGCGTTGAATGACACCCGAAAGCGTCGCCCGAAAGCCGCGACGCTTTCTTTTGAAATAAAGCCGGGAGGAAGATAAATGTCAACCCTGTTGAAGTATTTTAAGGGCTACCGCTTCGAGGCGTTCACCGCGCCGTTCTTTAAGATTTTAGAGGCGGTTTTCGAGCTTTTGGTGCCGTTCGCCGTCGCGGCGGTAATCGACAACGGCATCCCCTCGGGGAGCCGCGCCTATATCGTCGGAATGTGCGGGGTGATGGTGCTTTTGGGGGTCGTCGGGCTCGCCTCTACGCTTGCGGCGCAATATTTTGCCGCAAAGGGCGCGGTGGGGTTTTCCTGCAACCTCCGTCAGGGGCTTTTCGACCACATTCAGTCGCTCGGCTTCGGGGAATTTGACAAAATCGGCTCCTCGGCGATGATTACCCGCCTTACGAGCGACATAAACACGATCCAGTCGGGGCTTAATATGATGCTCCGGCTTATGATGCGTTCGCCGATAATCGTTTTCGGCGCGATGATAATGGCGTTCACGATCGACGTTAAATCCGCGCTGATTTTCGCGGCGACGATTCCGATTTTAACGTTTGTCGTAGTCGGAATTACGCTTTGGTGCATACCGCTCTACTCGCGGGTCCAGAGGCGGCTCGAAAAGGTTCTTCTGAGAACGAAGGAGAACCTCGCCGGCGTAAGGGTAATCCGCGCCTTTTGCAAGGAAAAAACCGAAACGGAGCGTTTTTTCGAGGAAAATAACGAGCTATGCCGCGAACAAAAAATCGTCGGCCGGATTTCTGCGGCGATGAACCCCTTAACCTTTGTAATCGTGAACCTCGCGATTATCGCGCTTTTGCGGCAGGGCGCGATTCAGGTCGACGGCGGAAAGCTCTCGCAGGGGCTCGTGATGGCACTTTACAACTATATGTCCCAGATACTTGTCGAGCTCGTTAAGCTTGCCAATTTAATTATAAGCATTCCAAAGACGGCGGCCTGCGCGGGGAGGGTCGCGGAGATTCTGAACACCCCCTGCTCAATGGAAAACGGGACCGAAAAGAGCTTTTCCGGGAGCGAATATTCCGTTGAATTCGACGGCGTTTTTATGAGATACGGCGGCGCGGCGGCGGATTCTTTGGAGGATATAAACATCAAGGTTAAACCCGGCGAACGGCTCGGGATAATCGGGCCGACGGGTTCGGGAAAGACAAGCCTTGCGTCGCTTCCGCCGAGGTTTTACGACGTAAGCGCGGGCGAGGTCAGGGTTTTTGGGAAGAATGTAAAAAGTTACGACCTCGCCTTTTTGCGGAACGCTTTCGGCGTTGTAATGCAAAAAAACAGGCTGTTTCGCGGAACGGTCCGCGAGAATATGAGGCTCGGCGCGCCCGACGCCTGCGACGGTGAAATTTTTGAGGCTCTTAAGGCCGCGCAGGCGGCCGAGTTTGTCGAAGATATGGGCGGGCTCGACGCGATAATTGAGCAGGGCGGCGCGAACCTATCGGGCGGCCAGCTGCAGAGGCTCTGTATCGCGAGGGCGTTGGTGAAAAGGCCGAAAATCCTGATTCTTGACGATTCGTCGTCGGCCCTCGACTACGCGACCGACGCGAGGCTTAGAAGGGCGATTGCCGCTCTCGACTATTCGCCTACGCTGCTTCTGGTTTCACAGAGGGTTTCGACGGTTATGCACTGCGACAGGATTGCGGTTATGGAGGACGGGCGGTGCGTCGGGCTCGGAACCCATGCGGAGCTTTTGAAGAGCTGCGCGGAGTACCGCGAAATCTACGATTCGCAGATTAAGAGCGAGGAGGCGGCGAAATGAAAAAGACCGTGCGAAGGCTTGCGGGGGTTCTCGGCGCGAGCGGGATTTACATGGTTATTTCGGCGGTTCTCGCCGCCGCGAGCGTGCTTTTGTCGCTATATGTGCCGATTCTCTTCGGGCGGGCGATTGACGAAATCACCGACGGCGGGGTGTTTTTTGAGCCGCTTTTGGGATTTCTGAAGCGGGCCGCAGTAATCGCCGCGATAACGGCGGTGCTTCAGTGGATAATGGGGATAATAAATAACAGGATTACTTTTGACACCGTAAGAAGGGTGAGGGAGCAGGCTTTTGAGAAAATAGAGCGGCTGCCGCTCAGATATATCGACCAAAGCGCGAGGGGCGACCTTCTCAGCAGGGTAATCGCCGACGTAGACCAGTTCGCCGACGGGCTTTTGATGGGATTTTCGCAGTTTTTCACCGGAATCGTCACGATTATCGCGACGCTCGGGTTTATGCTCTCAATCAACCCGGGGGTCGCGCTGACCGCCGCGCTTTTAACGCCGCTTTCGCTCTTTGTCGCGAGATTTGTCGCCAAAAACACGCACAGCCTCTTTGAGAAGCAGTCGAAAATACGCGGAAGCCAGACCGCACTCGTCGAGGAGATGATCGGCGGGGCGAAGGTCGTCGCGGCGTATAACTATGCCGAAAGAAGCTCGGAGAGGTTTTCCGCGATTAACAGGGAGCTTGAAACGACCTCGCGCAGGGCGATATTCTTCTCCTCGCTTGTGAACCCGACGACGAGGTTCGTAAACTCGATTGTCTATACGGCGGTATGCCTTATAGGAGCGTTTTCGGCGATTGGCGGCGGGATTACAATCGGCGGGCTTTCGGCGATTTTGACCTACGCCACGCAGTTTACGAAGCCGTTCAACGAAATAAGCGGAGTCGTGACGGAGCTCCAGAACGCGCTCGTCTGCGCGGGGAGGATTTTCGAGCTCGCCGACGAGCCCGCGGAGCCGTCCGACGAGGGCGCGAAGGTTCTTGAAAACGTAAAGGGCGGGGTTGAAATCAAAAACGTTTCGTTCTCGTATTCGCCGGACAGGCCGCTTATCAGAAACTTCAACCTTAAGGTCGAGCCGGGACAGCGCGCGGCAATCGTCGGGCCGACGGGCTGCGGGAAAACGACTTTGATTAACCTACTAATGCGGTTTTACGACGTTCAGGGCGGGGAAATAACTGTTGACGGCGAAAACATAGCGGAGGTTACGAGGGCTTCCCTAAGAAAGGGCTACGGAATGGTTTTGCAGGATACATGGCTCTGCTCCGGGACGGTAAGGGACAACATCGTCCTCGGAAAGCCGGACGCGACGGAGGAGGAAATTGTCGCCGCCGCAAAGGCGACCCATGCGCACAGCTTCATTAAACGCCTGCCGCAGGGCTACGACACCCCTGTCGGCGAGGACGGCGGGAACCTCTCCGCCGGCCAGAAGCAGCTTCTTTGCATAACGAGGGTTATGCTCTCCGCGCCGCCGATGCTTATTCTCGACGAGGCGACCTCGAATATCGACACAAAGACGGAGCTTAGGGTTCAGAGGGCGTTTGAGAAGCTGATGAAGGGGAAAACGAGCTTTATCGTCGCGCACAGGCTTTCGACGATTATGTCGGCGGACGTTATTTTGGTTATGCGGGACGGAAACGTCGTCGAGCAGGGCAGCCACGAGAGCCTTATGGCGAAGGGCGGGTTCTACGCGGAGCTTTATAACAGCCAGTTCGCGCCGATGGGGAGCTGAAGGAGGACGGGAGGCGCGGCGGAGAAAGCGGGGACGGAGCGGGAGGGTGGGGTGGGCGGGCGGGTGGGACCGACGTAGGAGCTTTCTCCGCCGCGCCGGGGATTAGCGCGAAGCCCCGGAAAAAGCGTTACAGCGGCAAAAAGGCCCGGCCCTCACCCACCCCCGCTCCGCCTGCGGCTCCGGGGGGCGGGATTCGGCCCGGGCGGGGGGCTGCCCCCGCCGCGGCTTTCAGCCTATCCTCGCGCGGCGGGAAAAGCTGTTGCGTCGGCCCCACCCTCCCGCCCCCGCCATTTCGCACTATCTCCCCCGCTTTTCCCGCCGCGCTCCCGAATTGTCCCCGTAAGTTTGTACTACTCCCCCGCGCCCATGCATATACTTGACCAAAACAACAAAAAAGGGGCAGGTATCATGTATGTAAAGACAGTAAAAATAAAGTCCGCGCTTCGGGCGGCGATTACGGTTCTGGTTATTGCGGCGGCGGTTTTCGCGGTTATTTACGCAGTAAACAGGCTCCTGAATCCGAAGGGGACCGTCCTCGAAACCGAGGAGCAAAGGCTTGCGTTTTTGCACGAGATGGGCTGGGAAACCTCCGATTCGGCAATCAACTGCCGCGAGGTGACGGTTCCCGAGGAGTGGAACGACGTCTACGAAAGGTATAACCGCCTCCAGCTCGCGCAGGGCTTCGACCTCACGAAGCACAGGGGTGAAAGCGCGGTAATTTACTCCTACACCGTGTTAAACTACGACGGCGGGCGCGATAATATGGTTGCGAACCTCGTCGTCGGCAAGGACGGAAGGCTTATAGCCGCCGACGTTAGCTGCACCGAGCTCGGCGGCTTTATGACCGGCATCGCCGGCGCGAAAGCCTGATAAAAAAAGCCTCCTTCGGTATGCGGGGACTTCCCGCATACCGAAGCGGATTCAAAACTATGGAAAGGACGTTTAAAAATGCCGGCAATCCGCCTCGACAGGTTTTTATCCTCCCAGATACCCGGGCTCTCCCGCTCGGAGGCCCGCGAAAAAATAAAATCCGGCGCGGCAGCCGTGAACGGCGAAATCTCAAAATCCCCCGACGGCAAAATCGACCCCGAAAAGGACTCCGTTACCCTCGGCGGGGAGCCGGTCGGCTATAAAAAATATCTCTATATAATGCTCAACAAGCCCGCGGGGGTCGTATGCGCGACGCGCGACGGCATTTCCGAAACGGTTTTGGAGCTTCTGCCGCCCGGGCTTCGCCGCGACGGCCTTTTTCCGGCGGGAAGGCTCGACCGCGATACCGTCGGCTTTGTGCTGATTACCGACGACGGCGCGCTTGCGCACAGGCTCCTTTCGCCGAAGCGTCATGTCGACAAAAAATATTACGTCAAGCTTCGCGACCCCGTTTCGGCGGAGGCGATTGACGTTTTCTCATCGGGAATGGAGCTCGACGGCGAAAAGCTCCTGCCCGCCGACCTCTCAATTATAGGGGAACGCGAATGCGAGCTTGTTTTGCGCGAGGGGCGGTTTCACCAGATAAAGCGGATGTTCGCCGCCATCGGAAACGAGGTCGTTTTCCTCAAAAGAATTGAATTTGCAAAAATCCCTCTCGACCCCGCTCTTTCGGAGGGACAGGCCAGAGAGCTCACCCCGGAAGAGGTTTTAAAGCTCTCCGGGAGGAAATAATTCGCCGCTTTCCTACTTTTTTCCGTCAAATTAAATAAAGTGCGTCAAACAAGTTTGTTAAAAAAAACACTTGTGCAAACCGCTTTCCATCGTTATAATATAAGAGTAGCTAATTCTGTATTAGTGTAACAAATCAGCGAAAAGGGAGGCCTTTATTAATGGCTAGCTTATCACTCAAGCACATTTATAAGAAGTACCCCGGCGGCGTCGTAGCCGTTTCGGACTTCTGCCTTGAGGTCAAAGACAAGGAATTCATAATCTTCGTCGGCCCCTCGGGCTGCGGAAAATCCACCACCCTCCGTATGATTGCGGGATTGGAGGAAATCACCGACGGCGAGCTCTACATCGGCAACCGCCTTGTAAACGACATCGCCCCGAAGGACAGAGATATTGCGATGGTTTTCCAGAACTACGCCCTCTATCCGCATATGACCGTTTTCGAGAATATGGCCTTCGGCCTTAAGCTCAGAAAGACCCCGAAGGATCAGATTGCCCGCAAGGTTGAAGAAGCCGCGCGTATTCTTGACATATCCCACCTTCTTGACAGAAAGCCGAAGGCTCTGTCGGGCGGTCAGCGTCAGCGCGTCGCCCTCGGCCGCGCCCTCGTCCGCGAGCCGCAGGTGTTCCTTCTCGACGAGCCTCTTTCCAACCTCGACGCGAAGCTCCGCGCTCAGATGAGAACCGAGATTTCGCTCCTCCACAAGAAGCTCGGCACCACCTTTATCTACGTAACCCACGACCAGACCGAGGCCATGACCATGGCGGACAGAATCGTCGTCATGAAGGACGGCTTCATTCAGCAGGTCGATACCCCGCAGACCCTCTACAGCTACCCCTGCAACCTCTTCGTCGCGGGATTCATCGGCTCTCCTCAGATGAACTTCATCGATTCCAAGCTTGTCAAAATCGACGGCAAGTATAACATCGAGTTCGGCTCCGAGGACACCAAGGAGAAGAGAGGCCGCAAGTTCTACATCGAGATTCCCGAGTCCAAGGTAAACGAGGAAGTCCTCGCTCCTTATCTTAACAAGGAAATCATCACCGGCGTCCGCCCCGAGTGCATTCACGACGAGGAAGTATTCATCTCCTCCGCCAAGACCGGCATCATCGAGGCTACCGTAAACATCGCCGAAATGATGGGCGCGGAAACCTACCTCTACCTCAACTGCGAGGGTATAAACCTCACCGCCCGCGTTTCCAACCGCTCGACAGCAAGGCCGCAGGATGTAATTCAGTGCGCTCTCGACGCGAACAGAATCCACATCTTCGACAAGGAAACCGAGAAGGTTATCATCAACTGATAACAAAAGCCTACATAACCGCAGCGAGCGCGCAGTTTTGCGCGCTCGTTATGGGTTATGAGAAAAATTTTTAAAAGCTGCAATATTTCGGCCCTCCCGCGCGTATTACATATGTAAAATAAATTTCAGGAGGACTTTGAAATGAAAAAGCTTTTAACCGTTATTCTTGCAATCGCTCTTGCCGCCGTGTCGGCCGTAAGTGCCGCCGCTTCTGCGGTTCCGGTGCCGAATGAAAACGGCGTCGACGAAATAAGCGAGGACGAAGCCGTTGTGAATGCGTGGACGATAATCTACGGTCATGTTTTCGGCGAGGGCGGAAAAATTATCCGCGACGATTATGCGGGCGCATGGGTCGAGCCGGGAAAAGAGGACTATTTTTATATTGCCATCACCCCCGACGCGGACAGGGCTTACTATGAAAACCTGCTTGCCGGAAGAACCGACTACGAGTTTGTCACGCTTAAGTATTCCCTTAAAACGCTTCGCCATATGCGCGACGAGGTTATGGAGCGGTGCCGGGAGTTATTCGGCGGCGCGGGGGTTTATGAGCAGAAAAATGTCATCGGCTTTGACCTTAAGGTTTCCAAAGAGGAGGAAAACGGCCGGATTGCCGCCGCTATGAAGGCGGTAAAGGAGGAGGAAAACCTCCCCGACGGAATCGAGAACGCGTTTGAAATAAGATACGGCATGATGATAGAAGCCGTTGACGACGTAATCGCGCCGACGGCGGCAAAGACCGTATCGACGGAGGAGGAAGGAGGATTTTCCTTCCGCAAATAAAATTTTTGGAGGGACATTATATGTCAAAATTAAGACGCGCGGTTGTATTCGCGCTTACGGCGGCCCTTTCGATGGGCCTTATGACCGCTTGTTCGGGCGGAGTGGCTCCTAAAGAGGGGCTGGAGTGGATTGACAACCCGGGCTCTTTGGAAGAATACATGAACAACGCGAAGATAAAGTCGCTTACAAGCCTCGGGAACACATACCGCCTCAAAAACGCGATTGAAAAGGCGAAAAAGGGAGAGGACGTAAATATCGTCTATATCGGCGGGTCGATTACGGAGGGCGACGGGCTTGAAACCTGCTATGCGAACCGCTCGTATCTCTATTTTAAAGACACTTTCGGCAAGGGCAAGGGCGACAACGTTCACTACTTTAACTCGGGAATTTCGGGTACGCCCTCGAACCTCGGCGCGCTGAGGTTTGAAAACGACGTTTTAAAGCATGAGCCGGACATTGTTTTCATCGAATTTGCCGTAAACGACAGCGACGACGAGGACACCAAGGCCGCCTATGAGGCGATGATTCGCGACGCTATTGACTACGAGTCGAAGCCGGCGGTTATTCTTCTCTTCGCGAGAATGCAGGAGGGCTGGACCTCGCAGGGCTGGAAAAAGGAAATCGGCGCGAAGTACGACGTTTCGATGATTAGCTACGCCGACGGAATCACATACCTCTTCGACGAGGGAGCGATGCAGTGGAGCGACTTCTCGAACGACTACACCCACCCTCATGCCGAGGGTAACGCCGTCGTCGCGGACTTTATCGCATACTTCTACGACGAGGTAAACCGCCTCGAAGGCAGCGCGGAGGACTATACGCTTCCCGACGACTGGATGTATCCGAAATACTTCTATAACGCGTCGATGATGCAGCGTTCCGACACCACGCCGACGGAGCAGGGCTCATGGAGGAAGGCGAGCTCGGGATTCCACTATTCCGACGGCTGGACGAAGGAGTATTCCGAAAACAACGAGCCGCTCGTTTTTGAGTTCGAGGGAAGGTGCGCGTTCGTCGTCTATCCCGCGATGGGCTCCGACTCCTACGGAACGCTTGTCGCGAACGTATACTTCAACGACGAGCTTGTCGACACCAAGGAGTTCCGCGAGTACGAGCAGGGCGGTTGGAGCTGCCCGTATGTCGGCGTTCTGCACCGCGAGTACGACAGCGGAAAGTATAGGGTCGAGTTTACTGCGAAGGGTGAGCCGAAAACCGATTTGCAGGTGCTTGCGGTGGCGTATAGTAAGTAAATGGGGTTGATGATAAAAAGAGCCGTCCCGTGTTGGGGCGGTTTTTTGGGGTCTGATGAGGGAAGCGCGGCGGAGAAAGCGGGGGAATAGAGCGAAAGTGCGGGGGCGGGTGGGTGGGACCGACGCAGGAGCTTTCTCCGCCGCGCGGGGGCGTTGCAGGGAGTGGGTTTTGGGTTGGGCAGACAAAGCTGCGGCCCTCTCTCCCGAGTTCTCAGCGTTTGGTAGGGCGCGGCGCGGCGGAAAAAGCTGCCTCCTGCGCCCCACCCGCCCGCCCCCGCCCTTTCCTGCCCTTCCCCCGCTTTTTCCGCCGCGCCCCTCCCTCCCCCAAAAATTTTTCCCCTCCCCCTGAAACCTTTCCCCCGTTTTTGCCGTCTTATATAATAGAGGAGATTTTTTGAAAATTTCCCCGAAAACCCCTTGACAAAATCCCGCCGGGGGGGGGTATAATATCAGGGTAAATGCGCCATATCCCGCAAGAAGTGTTTTATATATAAAGCCGCCCGCCCTTCGTGAAAAACAAGGGGCGGGCGCGTTTTATCAGTTTTGCCGCTCAATCTGCTGTCCGGTAATAAGCGGATAGCTTATCGGTGAGGAGCCGTCGAGGTTTACCTTGTGCATGTCGACGGCGGTTATACGGCTGTTTTCGTAGGTCGTGTAGTAGTAGATTCCCGCGTCGGTGTTGCAGCAGGAGGAGTAGATGGTGTACTCAAACTTGTGGCCGACCCGGCAGCAGCCCTTTTGCTGGGCGACGGAGCCTAAAATGTGGAAGAACTGGCTGATGCTCTCCGATTCGGAGTCGCCGCAGACGGAGTTCAGCTTCGTGAACGCCGCCTTTACAAACCTTGACGCGCTCGAAAGGTCGCCGGGGATACCCATTCCGCCCATTCCGCGGCTGTACGCCTTAAGCTCGAAGCCGTCGGCGAAGCGGCTCGTCGCCTCCTCGCGGGTGCAGCCCATGTAATTCGCGAGGTTAAGCATATGAAAGTCGAACGGCGGATTGTTCGTAAGAACGCCGACGGGGTTGTCGTATACCTTAAGCCCCTCCTTGACCGATTCGACGGTAACGGATTCGTTTTTATCCGAGATAATCCAGTGGAGCGGCGAGGCGGGAAGCTCGGAGCTGAAATCGATTTTCGCGAGGTTCATTTTTTCGAGGAGCTTTCTGGCCTCCGGAACCGTCCGGCAGTTGCAGAGTATCCACGGAATGAACTCGAACGGCGCGATGTTGTCCTTGCCGGAAGCTTCGGGCTTGTAGTCTGCGAATGTCGGGAAATTAAGCCCCGCCATTGAAAGGCCGTTTTCGTTGGTGCAGTCGTAATAGAGCGGATAGCCGTCTGCGACATACGCCATTCCGATAAGCGCGGGGTGGGATTTGACCTCCCCCATCCGCCGGAACTTAAACGGGAAATTTCTCGGCGTTACGGTGACGGTTTCGTTGTAGGAGTATTCGAGGTCGAGGTTGCGGCCGAAGTAGTGGTCGTGGGTTTTGAATGAGATAGCTGTACACATATTTCTTTCTCCTTTTTATATATAATGGCGTTTCAGTCGTTTGTAAGATTTCCGTCACCGCTGACGGGGATTACCTCGCCGAGGTATTTCGGCTTCGGCTTGAATATGCACATCGCGAAGTCCTTGCACCGCGCGAGAACCTCCCGAACGTCGCGCCTGAGCTGGCCGCGGTATGTTTCCAAATCCGACGATACGCCCACGGCGTCGAGGCCGAGGCTTTCGGCTATATAGATTGCGCGGCTGAGGTGATATTCCTGAGTGACGACGATGATTTTTTCCGCCCCGAAAACGTCCCGGGCGCGGTACATCGTTTCATAGGTCGAAAATCCGGCATGGTCCATAAAAACGTCCTCCGACGGAACGCCCTCGCCGATTGCGAAGTCCTTCATCACTCCGACCTCGTTATAGGACTTCCGGCCGTGGTCGCCGCTCATGATTATTTTCGGCGCGGCCCCGAGGCGGTAAAGCTCTACTCCGCGTATAATCCTGTCCCGGAGCATGTCCGACGGCGCGCCGTTTTCCTTGACCTTGCAGCCCAAAACGACGATGCAGTCGGCGTTGAGGCCCGCGGCCTCCTCCGGCGAGATTATTTTCGGGCGGGCGGTGCTCTTGACGTGAAAATCTATCCCCAAAACCGCGCAAAGCCCGGCGGCGCAGAGCCCTGCGATTGCCGCGACAATTTTTATACCCTTCATATGCCCGCCTCCCGGAAAAATTGAACTTAAATAATTTTATCATGTTTCGGGGGTGATGTCAAGTAGGGGGGAGGGGTTAGTGGGGTGGGAGGAAGGCTTGAGTGCGTTGTGGGACGCGCGGCGGAAAAAGCTGCCTCCATCGTCCCACCCGCCCGCCCC
>CANPZQ010000059.1 GCA_947588775.1 uncultured Clostridia bacterium | reverse complement strand
AATTTCTCCAGCACATACGCCTTGATTTCCTCGTAGCTGGCTTTCTTCTCGGCGGCGGTCAAATCCATCTCGTCCATGGTGAGTTCAACCTCGATATGCTGCTTGACATTGAGTTTGGACAATAAGCACACCGTCTCCACATGCCTCGTCCTCGGGAACATGTCCGCGGGGCAGGCGGATTCGGGGGTGAAGCCGAGGGAGGAGAGGTATTTTACGTCGCGGGCGGCGGTGGCGGGGTCGCAGGAAATCATCACGACGCGAGAGGGGGACATCTTCGCTATCGCGTCGAGGGCCTCGCGGGAGCAGCCCTTTCGCGGCGGGTCGACGACAACGACGTCGGGGCGTTCGCCGCGCTCGGCGAGCCTTGACGCAGCCTTCGCCGCGTCGGCGCAGATAAATTCCGCCGAAACGCCGTTGCGGCGGGCGTTTTCGCGGGCGTTTGCGACCGCTTCCGGCACCGCCTCGACCCCTATGAGCCGCGCGGCTCCCGACGCCATAGAAAGCCCGACCGTCCCCGCGCCGCAGTATAAATCCAGAAGCGTCTTTTCGCCGTCCAAAGCCGCGTATTCCGCCGCTTTTCGGTATACAGCCTCCGCCGCCGGGGTGTTAATCTGGTAAAAGCTCTTCGGGGAAAGCTCCGTCCTGACCCCGCAGACGCTGTCGCGAATCAGGCCGTTTCCGTAAAGGATTTTTTCGCCGCTTCCCAAAATTACGTTCGTTTCGTCGGGGTTGATATTTAATACAACTGTCTTAATTTCCGGAAATTTTTTCGGAAGCATGGCGGCGAGCCCGTTGTATTTTTCCGTATTTTCGCTTACGACAAGGCATACCGAAAGCTCGCGGCTGTAATGGCCCTGACGAAGATAGATATGCCGCAAAAGCCCGCGGCGCGCCGCCTCGTCATAGCAGGAAAGGCCGTTTTTTTGCTGATATTTTAAAATTTCTCGGCAGATTTCCGAGAAAACCTCGGGCGAAAGCTTGCAGTCGGGGCAGGGTATAACCCTGTGTGAGCGGGGCGAAAAGTATCCGCAGACGGGCTCGCCGCCGATTTCCGAAACGGGGAGCTGAGCCTTATTGCGGTAACGCTCCGCCGACGGCGCGGGGATAATCGGCTCGAACGGAACCGAAAGCCCGGCTATGCGGGAAAAAGCGTCGCGGACAAAGCCCTCCTTCGCCCTTAACTCGGCCTCGTAGCTTATATGCCGGAAGCAGCAGCCTCCGCACTTTCCGTATACCTCGCAGTCGGGCTCGATTCTGTCGGGCGACGGCGCGAGGATTTTTTCGATTTTCGCGTAGGCGCAGCGTTTTTCAACCTTCAGCGCACGGCACAAAAGCATGTCGCCGACGGCGGAAAACGGCACGAACACCGCCATTCCGCCGGCGCGGCCTACGCCGGAGCCGTCGCTCGATAGCGACGTGATTTCGAGAGTAAAAATGTCGTTTTTGGTCATGGGTCGTCCTTGGGTGTTTTTATTTTTTGGGGTAGGTAGGGAGGGCGCGGGGACGGAGCGGGGGGGGGTATGGGTAAGGTGGGGTGGGCGGGTGGGTGGAAGGCAGGGAGCAGCGGAGGCCCCGCGCCGCCCGCGGCGAATCCCGTCCCCCGGAGCCGCAGGCGGAGCGGGGATGGGTGAGGCGCGGGCCTTCCCCGGGTTTTGTGCAAAGCCCGGGACTGCCCCTATCATGGGCGCGCAAAATGCGCAGGCTTGGGCGAAGCCCCGTGCGCCTTCGGCGCACCGCCGCCTGCGGCGGCGCGCCGGCCTCCGGCCGGCGGGGGCTTCGCCCCTCCTTAACCCGCTCTGTCACTTCCCCTCGACAACCTCCCTGAGCCTTACCGCCGCCTCCTTTTTCCTCGCAGCGACGGTTTCGTCAAACCTCTTTATGTATTCCAGCGGGTACTTCGGGTTGTAGTACCGCCTTATGTCCCGCTCGTTCGCAACGATTTTCGTAGACGCTCCCGCGCCGACCGCCAAAACCGTCTGAATCTCCTCCATCATGTTGATGTTGTAGATTCCCGCCGTGCCGCCCGTTTCAAATCCGACGTTCTCCTGATTTCCGAGCTGGTTTTTCTGGCGGTATAAGTAATACGGCCTGTACCCTTCGGCGGCAAGCTCCTTTTCGGCGTGTGAAATCATCTTCGCGGCCTCGCCTGCGCCCGAAAGCGCGCCGCCGCTTCTCATAAGGTCCGCCGCACGCTTAACCGAAAGCGCGTGAACGGTTATATTCTGCGGCTTCAGGGCGATAACCCCCGAAAGGCTCCTGCAAAAACCGTCGCAGCTGTCCGTCGGCAGCCCCGCTATCAAATCCACGTTTATCGCCTTAAAGCCCGCCTTTTCCGCGAGCGCGTATGCTTCAAAGAACTGCCCGACGGTATGCCGCCTGCCGACAGCGTCAAGAACGCTCTGGCTTAGGGTCTGCGGGTTCACCGAAACCCTGTCGCCGCCGTTCGAGCGGATAACATCAATTTTTTCCTTCGTGACGGTGTCCGGCCGCCCCGCCTCTACGGTGTATTCCCGAAGCGCGGAAAGGTCGAAGCTGTTCGAAATTTTTTTCATAATCATGTCAAGCTGCCCCGCGTCGATTGCGGTCGGCGTTCCCCCGCCGAAGTAAACCGTGTCGAGTGTAAGTCCAAGCTCCCGGACCGCCGAAGCGGTAATCTCAATCTCCTCGCAGAGCCTTAAACCATACTCCGGAATCAGCTTAAAAAAGCTCTCGACCGTCTGTGAAACAAAGGAGCAGTATGCGCACCGCGACGGGCAAAAGGGTATCGAAACATAGAGGCTTACGCTGTTTTTCGGCTGCGCGGAAATTATTTCCCGCTGGTTTTTCGCCGCCTCGAGCGCGAGCCTTGTCTTTTCGGGGGAAACAAAAAGCTCCCGCGCCATGTATCCGCAAAGCTCCTCCTCGTTCATTCCCCTGCTCAGAAGCCGCGAAACAAGCTTTACCGGCCTAACTCCCGTAAGAACGCCCCATTCCGGCCTTATTCCGGTAAGCGTCGACAGGCATTCATACATCATTCTGCATAAAGAAAGCTCGCATTCGTGCTCATAGTCGGCCGAGGGATTGACGCTCCCCCGCCGCTCCGCGAACGCGCCGCCGATTTTTGCGCATACATAAAGCTCCGCCGCTCCGCCTTCCTCTTTTCTTGAAAGAAAACAAAACGGCTCCCCGACCCCTTCCGGGCCGTCCGCAGTCATGAATTCAAAAGCGCGGACCGGGAAAAACAGCTTCGCGACGGCCTCAATTTCATACCGAAAATTATGTCCGAAAAAAATAAGCGTCATTTTCTGAGCCTTTCAAGGAAGGGGTTGAATTTAAGCTCGCTTTCAAGGTCGCTCGCCCCGCCATGGCCGGGATAAACCGTATAGTTCCGCCCGAGGCCCATAAGCCTTCCTATCGATTGAATAAGCAAATCAAAATCCCCGCCGCCGAGGTCGGTTCTTCCTACGCTCCCCTCAAAGAGGGTGTCGCCGGTGAAAATACATTCCTCAGCCAAAAACGAAACCGACCCGCGCGTATGCCCCGGGGTCGCGATTACCTTAAGCGTTATATCCCCGAGTGAGATTTCTTCGCCGTCCGAAAGCGTTTTCGCCCCGAAAAACGGCTCGAAGTGCGTGCCGAAATACTCCGCCTTACAAAGCGCGCCGTCGGTAAGCATCGGCGCGTCCTCTTCGGAAATATATACCTCGCAGCCGTATTTTTTATAAAGCCCGTTAAGTGCCTCAATGTGGTCGCAGTGGCCGTGGGTGAGAAGTATCTTTTTAAGCCTAAGCCCCAAAGAATCAATCCTCGCCGAAATAATCCCCGCGCTGTACGGCGCGTCGATAAGAAGGGCATTCCCCTCGGAATTTTCCAAGATATAGCAGTTCGTCCCGAAATCCCCGAGGGACAAAAGCTTATGAATATTCATTTCGCGCTCCTTTCCACCGACAGCACGCCGGAGATTTTTTTCATTCTCGAAATAACCCCGTCGAGCTCCGCCGTCCCCGCGACGCTGATGGTCAGGGAGCCCATAAAGTTTCCGTTTTTAAGAACGCGCGCCGTCGCCTCGTGGGTGGTGATTCTCGCCTCGCTGAGGCTCTGCAGAACGTCGCCGAAAATTCCGATTCGGTTATACCCGACAACGTCGAGCGCGACCTTGTAGTAGTTCTTCGCGGGCTGTCCCGCCCATCTCACGGCGACCCACCTGTCCGGCTCCTGGTCTTTTTGGGAAAGATAGTTCACGCAGTCCTTTTTGTGGACCGAAACGCCGTGGCCGCGGGTGATGAACCCGACGATGTCGTCGCCGGGGAGCGGCGAACAGCACTGCGAGAGCTTTACTACGCAATTCGCGATTCCGTCTACGATTACCCCCGACGGCGAACGGTCGGTCTGGGGCGCAAATTCCGCGCCCTCCTGCCGCTCGGGCTGTACGAATTTCTTGTTGTAGTCCTCCTTAAGCCTCGGAAGGATTTTTGAGAGGCTTACGCCGCCGTAGCCGATTGCCGCATAGAAGTCCTCGACGGTTTCACAGCCGTGGTGCTTCATATCCACCGCGACAAGCTCCGGCAAATCCTCCTCGGAGATATGGATTAAATTCCTCTTAAGCTCCCGCCAAAGCTCCTCGCGGCCCTCCTCAATATTTTCCTCGCGGCGTTCCTTTTTGAACCATGTGCGGATTTTGGCCTTCGCCTCGTTGGTCTGACAAATGCTGAGCCAGTCGCGCTTCGGGCCGTGGGCGGGGTCTTTGGACGTGATTATCTCGACGATTTCGCCGGTCTTTATTACATAGTCGAACGGCACGAGCTTTTTATCGACCTTCGCGCCGGTCATCTTATGGCCGACCTGAGTATGAATCGCATACGCGAAGTCGATTACCGTCGCGCCCTGCGGGAGCGTTATAACGTCCCCCTTCGGGGTCATCGCAAATACGTCCTCGGGGGCCAAGTCGTTTTTAATCGCGCGGACGATGTCCTCGGCGTCGTCCGATTCCTTCTGAATGTCGAGTATCTGACGAACCCAGTTCAGCCGCTCGTCGAATTTATATTTTCCGGTCCGGCCCTCCTTATATTTCCAATGCGCCGCGATGCCGAATTCGGCGGTGTGGTGCATCTCCCATGTGCGTATCTGCACCTCAAAGGGTATCCCCTCCCGCCCCATGACGGTGGTATGAAGGCTCTGGTACATATTCGCCTTCGGGGTCGAGATATAGTCCTTGAAGCGGTTCGGTATCGGCTGGAACATGTCGTGCATTATCCCGAGAACATAGTAGCAGTCGGTTACGCTGTCGACGATTACTCGGACGGCGTATTTGTCGTAGATTTCGTCGAAGGTCTTGCCCTGTTCGTAAACCTTTTTATATATTCCGTACGCGCTCTTTACGCGCCCCTCGATGGTCGCGTTCGGAAAATCCGCCGCGAGGCGTTCCTTTATTCTCACCTTGATGGATTCGATGAACTCCTCGCGCTCTTTCTTGCTCTTTTCAAGGAGCTGCTCTATTTCGGCATACGCAAACGGGTCGAGGTAGGAAAACGAGATGTCCTCGAGCTCTTCTTTGAGCTGCCTGATTCCGAGGCGGTTCGCAAGAGGCACGAAAATCGACATTGTTTCCAAAGAAACGTCGCGCCGCTTTATGCCGCTGCGAAAATTGAGGGTGCGCATGTTGTGAAGGCGGTCGGCAAGCTTTATGATTATAACCCGTATATCCTTGGCCATCGAAAGGAAAATTTTGCGGATATTTTCGGCCTGCTGCTCCTCCTTTGAGGCGAGCTTGATTTTATCCAGCTTCGTAACGCCGTCGACAAGGTTCGCGACGTCCGCGCCGAAGCGTTTTTTTACGTCGTCATAGGTGGCGTCGGTGTCCTCGACGACGTCGTGGAGAAGCGCCGCGCAGATGGCGTCGGTGTCCATTCCGAGGTCGACGAGTATCGTCGCAACGGCGAGCGGGTGGGTGATGTACGGCTCGCCGGATTCGCGCTTCTGTCCCTCGTGCATCGCCGCCGCGTATTCATACGCCGAGCGGAGCTTGTCGATTTTATAGTGCTTATCCATGTCGGAAAGCCGCTTAATCATCTTTTCAAATCTTTCGTCGCAGGTTTCGGTCATCTTAGGTTGCCTCCTTAAAGTCCCGAGCGCAGCGTTTTAAGCGTTTCGCTTGAATCCAGATCCACTCTTGCCCTCGCCGTTTCTGGGCGGATTTTCCCGCTGAGGCGGGAATATGCGACAAGCCCCGTTTCCGAAAAAGCGTCTACGGCAACGGCGAGCCGAAAGGCGTTTATTTTATCCGCAAACCTCGCGCAAAGTCCCTCAAAGGTAATCGCGCCGCCCGCGGAACACGCCGAACATATGTATTTATAAATCTCGATAAGCTCCGCGCGGGTCGGGTTCCCCCTCTCGAGAACCGCGCGTTCAAGAGGCTTATGCGTGCGGAATTTTTCGTATGCCTCCGTCGCCGCGAAGAATTTTTCCTGCCTGATTCCGTGCAATCTGTGGTCAACGGCGCGAAGCGTTACGCTCTCGTTTCCGCGAAACTCGTTTATCCCGAGCCTCGCCATTACGTCGATTCTGTCGCCGGCCGAATAGGGCGATTCGGCGGTTTTAAGCCCGAAAACCGGCATCTCGGCATTAACGCCGTCGAAGGCGATATTGAACTTAGTGTGCGCGCCGTCTTTAAGCGGGCGGACGGCGGTAATCTCCGCGCCTGATATTGCGAAAACCGGCTCGGGGTTGCCCATTCCGAACGGCCCGAGCTTTGAAAGCGACCTGACGTTTTCGGGGGTCAAATATTTTCCGGGCAGAATCATATCCGCCTCAATCTCCGCATGAACCGGCTTTTCGGAGGTTTCGGCGGCGAAGCCTTCGACCGCCTCGCGGAACGCGGGAATGTTCTCCTCGCGGACGGTGAGCCCTCCGGCAAGCTCGTGGCCGCCGTATTTTATGAGCATGCCGCGGCAGCTGTCGAGGCACTTAAAGACATTGAACCCTTTAAACGAACGCGCAGAGCCGACCGCCTCGCCGTTTTCGCCGATTGAAAGAAGTATAACCGGCTTTGAAAGCGTTTCGGCAAGCCTCGCGGCGACGATTCCGATAACCCCGCGGTGCCAGCCTCGTCCGGCAAGAACTGCGACGCGCTCCATAAGCGGCGCGGGGTCGGCGTCGACGGATTTTGAAATATCAGCCAAAATCGCGGCTTCGGCGTCGCGGCGGCCGGAATTGAGATTCGACAGCTCGGCGGCCGCTTCCTCGGCCTCCTCCCCGTCGGCGACAAGCATTCTGTAGGCCGTCATCGGCGAGCCGAGGCGGCTTGCGGCGTTGATTCGCGGCGCGATGTAAAACGCAACGTCCGAGGCCGAAACCCTGCGCGGGTCGATTCCGCTTTTTTCCATCAAAGCCAAAAGCCCGGCGTTTTCGGTATTTTTAAGGTACAAAAGCCCCTTTGAAACGATGATTCTGTTTTCGCCCGTCAATGGGACAACGTCGGCGACGGTCGCGATTGCCGCGAGGTCGGAATACTGCTCCTCGGCCATCTCATAGCTTCCGCCGTCAAGCGCGGCGCAGAGCTTTAAAACAACGCCCGCCCCGCAGAGATACTTGTAGGGCGACGGGCAGTCGATTCTGTGGGGGTCGACGACGGCGAGGGCCTCCGGCAGGGTATCGGAGGGCTGGTGATGGTCGGTGATGACGAGCTTAAGCCCGATTTCGGCGGCGTAGCGGGCTTCCTCCAAAGCGGAAATCCCGTTATCCACGGTTATTACAAGGCTCGCGCCGTCGGCGGCAATTTTATCGAGAGCCGCTTTTGAAAGGCCGTAGCCGTCCTCGCGCTCGGGAATGAACACCGAAACGTCCGCGCCCATGCTTTCAAGATAGCCCGAAAGCATAGCGGCCGCGGTTACGCCGTCGCAGTCGAAATCCCCGAAAACGCAGATTTTTTCCCCCGCGTCGACGGCCTCGTTGATTGCGTCGACGGCGTTTTGCATATCCGCGAGCAAAAACGGGTCGGACAGCTCCGATGCGTTAAAAAATTTTTCAAGCTTATCAACTGTATTTAATCCGCGCGCCGCCAGAACCGAGCAGAGCAGCTCCCCGAGGTCAGTCGAGGCCGCCAGCTTCGCTGCCGCCGCCGGGTCGTTAGTCGCAACCTTCCATTTTTTCATAGTATTTCGCAATCTCCGTGTGAAAATATAGATATAGTTATTATAGCACGGGGGGAGGGATTTGTAAAGGGGTAGTTTTTGGGGAGGGAGTGTCCCATCCGCCCACATTTAAGCAAAAAGCGTGAGGCGGAAAGCGATTAGTAGCAGCGAATCACTAAGCAAAAATTTTTTATAATGTGGTCGTTTGGGACACTCCCTTCCATCTCCCCCTTGACAAATCCCTCCTTTCGTGTATAATTGTTTGTGGACAAAGTACATTTGTATTTTATGGGTAAACTTGCAGGAGGGTTTTATGGCTCAGAAGGAGTTTGTCGTCGTAAGCACCGACGTTCTGCCGGAGGTTGTGATTAAGGTTTTGGAGGCAAAAAGGCTGCTCGCCCAGGGCGTATGCCGGACCTCGACCGAGGCTTGCCAAAAGGCGTGCGTTTCGCGGAGCGCGTACTATAAATATAAGGACTCGGCGTTCATCTATTCGGAAAAGCTCAACGAACGCATCGTCACCTACTGCCTCGTGCTGTCCGACCGCGCCGGGGTTCTGGCGGAGGTTCTGAACGAGTTCTACCGCGTCGGCGCAAATATCCTGACGATGAACCAGAACATTCCGATTGACTCGGCGGCGACCGTTATGATAACCGTCCGCTTCAACGACAACTCCCACGACCCGACCTCGACCGTCGCGGAGCTGAGAAAGATTTCCGGCGTTGCAAGCGTTAAAATTATCTCGGGAAAATAAATTTATTTAAGTGAGGATTTGACATGAAAATTTCAAAAATCGCGATAATCGGCTTCGGCGTGGTCGGAAGCGGCACAGTGGAGCTTTTCTATAAAAATAAGGAGCTTATCGAAAAAAGAAGCGGCCGCCTGATGGACATAAAGTGGATTTGCGACCTTCGGGATTTCCCCGGAAGCCCCTTCGCCGACAAGTTCACGAAAAATTTCAACGATATTCTCAACGACCCCGAAATCTCCGTCGCGGCGGAGATGATCGGCGGAAAAACCCTCGCGTATGAGTACACAAAAAAGCTCCTTTCGCGCGGCGTAAGCGTCGTCACCTCTAATAAAGAGCTCGTCGCGACCCACGGCGCGGAGCTTATAAGGCTTGCGAAGGATAATAAATGCAACTATTTCTTTGAAGCGTCGGTCGGCGGGGGAATACCGATTATCCGCCCGCTTCACCAGTGCCTCGCCGCGAACAGAATAGAGAGAATCGCGGGAATTCTGAACGGCACGACAAACTATATCCTCACGAAGATGATTTACGACCAGGTTTCCTTCGACCAGGCCCTTGCGGACGCGCAGCGGCTCGGATATGCCGAACAGGACCCCTCCGCGGACATCGACGGCGACGACGCGTGCCGAAAGCTCTGCATTCTCGGCTCCCTCGCCTTCGGAAAGCACATCTATCCCGAATACGTCCACTGCTCGGGAATCCGGAACATCACCCTCGACGACGTCGAGTATGTCGCGAACGCCGGCTATGCCGTAAAGCTCATCGGCCTTATTGAGAAAACCGAAAAGGGCATTGTCGCAACGGTCTGCCCGCGCCTTGTTTCGGTGAATAATCCCCTCTCCGGCGTGAACGACGTTTACAACGCGATAATGATTCGCGGCGACAGCGTCGGCGACACCCTCTTCTACGGCCGCGGCGCGGGAAAACAGGCCACCGCCTCGGCGGTAGTCGCGGACATAATCGACGCGGTGAAGCATGAAAACGCCGACATCGCCTCGCTGACTTGGGAGGATTCGGCCGACCGCAGCTTCATGGCCCCATACAAGTCCGCCGAAGTCAGGGTATACGTCAGGGTTCGCGCCGACGACGCGGACAGCCTCAAGGGGCTTATTACAACGCTCTTCGGCTATGTCGACTTCATTCCCCGCAAGCACCGCTCCGAGCGTGAGCTCGCGTTCATCACCCCCGCCATCGAGGAATACCAGATCGACAAAAAGCTCGCCCTCCTCGCCGAGCACGCGGACGTGATGAGAAAAATAAGACTGCTGTAAAACGCCCTCACGAAGGGCTATAAAGATACGTCGGCCGGCAAAGAATGCCGGCCGTAGTTTTTTACATATTTTTTAACAAGCAGCTGCTTCGCTATTCCCTCTGAAAGCATTTCACGGAAAGCAAACCCGTCTGTCAGTCACATTTGAAGCAGCCTGCCGCCCCCAACCTGCCGCTCCGAATCTTACGGTTATCTAATTTAAGTTATCGTTTATCATATGTTTCATTGTTCCCGTGCCGAATAACAGGCTGACAGAGATTCCGCCCAACAAGCCGCAGTAAAAGTCCGGCAATAATGCATACCTCAGCGCAATCATCACAAATACCGCCAAACAAAGCCCGATAATAAAAAGAATTTCAAGGTATTTTTTAATTTTTTTGCCGTCATAACAATTCTCATTACATTTTTTTCGTATATACAAATTTTGTGACGCAGGCAATCGCCAGCTGCAACGCTGCGGTTGCAACTAAAGTATAGAAAACAACCGTATTTGAATAGCCGATGAGAATACCCGCGACGATAATAACGACGGAAAAAATCAATACCGTCGGCATGCCGGCTTTTGCGCGTATCGCTTTCATTTTTTGATTATCCTTCCAATATTCCGACAGGTTGAAAACTTCCTCTGTTGTCATACCGAAATAATGCGCTATTTTGAACGCTAAAGGCAGTGAAGCTACATATTTTCCGGTTTCAATGGAAGTAATCGTCTGCCGGGTGGTTCATACCGCTGACGCCAATTCTTCTTGGGATAACTTTTTTCTTTTCGCAGCTCTTTTATTCTTGTATTCAATGACAATCCTCCTTTTCGGGACTCCCGATTCCCGTTTGTGTTTCATGTATATGGGCCTCTAAACGGGGATTTCTTTTTCCGTTTTACTCATAAATGAACAACTGATTGCTGCAAACAGTCCCAATAGAATCCATGGTAATGCCGCTCCCATAAAATCGACAAACATATTTTTCATCCTTTCAAATTCCGATTTATCATATATGCTGTCATATCGGTAAGCCCTTTGCGACTGCTTTTGATGGTTTAGGCGGGGGAGAGTTTGATTTTCAGTTATAAAATCTTCAATTCCGTAGTCCCCCTACTCACTCCCCCACCCTCCTTGCTCTCTCCGTAATCTCTTTATACCGCTCCTCTCCTCGGGCCGGGTCGAACCATTCCCAGCCTTTGGGGGCGGTGAGGGCGTAGTAGATTGTTCCGGAATCGAAAAGCCTGCCGTCGATGGAGTCATAGGCGTCTACGGGGCGGCGGGAGCCGTCGGGGAGCTCTATAACGGACTGCCCCTTTATATAGACGATTCCGCCGAATACCGCTTCGTCGCCGAAGCTGAGCTTTTCGCCGTCGGGGATTGCCTTCCACTTTTCGGCATAGTCGAGCGCGAGCTCAAGATACCTGTAGCCCTCCTCCTTCTCGCCGCCGCCGATGAACGCAACCGCCGCCAAAAGGC
>CANPZQ010000058.1 GCA_947588775.1 uncultured Clostridia bacterium | reverse complement strand
GAGCGGTCGGTCATTTATGACCGCGAAGTCCGAAAAGCAAGTTTTGTCGCTGGCGTTGGTTCCCCCAACAAAAAGGCATAGCACCCAAATGTGCCTCTATCATAAATTTACGATAGGAGCATAAAGGTCGCCTTCAGAAGCCCCAACAAAAAGGCCCTTAATGCCTCAACCCGTATCTCACGCCAAAGCCCCCTGTTACCCTCCCATGCAAGGCGCGGGGACGGAGCGGCAGAAAGAGCGAAACTATGGGGGCGGGCGGGTGGGACCCGCGAAATAAGCTCCGTCCCCGCGCCGTCCTCCCCCGCCGCCCCCACCAAAGCATACCTCACCGCACCCCGCAATTACCCCCTCGGAAGAAAGGATCTGAACATGATGAAAATGAAAAAAATTCTCGCAATCCTGCTCGCGCTCGCGATGACGATTTCCCTCGCGGCGTGCGGCAGCGAACCCAAGGACGGCGAAAATCCCGGCTCCGTCCCCGAAAACAACGAACAGCCCGCTGACAATGCCCCGGACAACGCCGGCGAAGCCTCCGAAGAACCTTACGTCCTACGCGTTGCTTCCCTCAAAGGCCCCACCACCATGGGTATGGTTAAGATGATGGACGACGCGTCCGAAAACTACGAGTTTAATATGTACGGCGCGGCAGACGAAATCGTCGGGCTGATTACAAACGGCGACGTCGACGTCGCGAATATCCCCTGCAACCTCGCGGCCGTGCTCTATAAAAAAACCGGCAAGGGCCTTAAAGTCCTCGACATCAACACCCTCGGCGTGCTCTACGTCCTCAACTCCTCCGAAAGCACATCGCCGCTCGCGGAAATTTCCGATTTAAAGGGAAAAACCGTCTACTCCACCGGCAAGGGTACCACCCCGGAATACGTCTTTAACTATATTCTTCGCTCAAACGGCCTCGACCCCGAAAACGACCTGACCGTCGAATACCTCTCCGAGGCAACCGAAGTCGCCGCGAAAATGGCGGAATCCGCCGACGCGATAGCCGTGCTCCCCCAGCCCTATGTAACCGTCGCGATGACCCAAAATACCGGCCTCCAAATTGCTTTCGACCTTACGGAGGAATGGGAGAAAATCGACGGCTCACAGCTTGTCACCGGCGTAACGGTTATCCGTAGCGAAATTTTGGAAAAGTATCCGCAGGCCGTCGCAAAGTTCATGGAGGACTACGCCGCCTCGGTGGAATATGTCAACGAAAACACCGCAGAAGCCGCCTCGCTTATTGAAAAGTTCGACATAGTAAAGGCCGCCGTCGCCGAAAAGGCTCTGCCCTACTGCAACATCGTCCATCAGACCGGCGACGAGATGAAAACGAACATTTCCGCCTATCTCAAGGTACTTTATGACAGCGACCCGTCGTCTGTCGGAGGAGAAATACCCGATGACGAATTCTACGCCTCAGCAGGATAAAATTAAGAAGATTATATATAAAATTGCCGCCGCGGCCTTCTGGATTGCAGTCTGGGAGGCCATTGCGGTTTGGGTCGGAAACGAAATCATCATCTGTACGCCCGTCGCGGCGTTCCGCCGGCTTCTCGGGCTTATCGGCGAGCCGGAATTTCGCTCCGCCGTCGCTTTTTCCTCTCTGAGGATACTCTGCGGATTTTTTTCCGCGTTCTTTTCGGGGATAGCTCTTGCGGCGGTTTCAAGCAGGTTCAAACTCGTCCGCACCCTTTTGGAGCCGATAACCTCGGTAATAAAGGCCACTCCCGTCGCCTCCTTCATTATTCTCGCGATAATCTGGTTCGGGAGCAAAAATTTAAGCGCGTTTATATCCTTTCTGATGGTTTTTCCGGTTATCTATCTCAGCGTTCTGGAGGGCATTTTAAGCACCGATAAAAAGCTGACTGAAATGGCGCGTGTTTTCGGCATGGGCCGCGCGCGAAAGCTTATTTACATCTATTTTCCGCAGGTTCTGCCGTTTTTAAGCTCCGCATGCTCCGTCGCGCTCGGGCTTTCATGGAAGAGCGGAGTCGCCGCAGAGGTAATCGGAATCCCCTCCGGCTCGGTCGGCGAAAAGCTCTACCGCGCAAAGCTCTATCTCGAAACGGGCGACCTCCTCGCGTGGACCGCCGTGATAATTTTTGTAAGCGTTTGTTTCGAGAAGCTGTTCATGCTTCTTCTTAAACTGATTAAACGAAAAGCCGGGGTGCGCGAAAAATGATTAAATTAAATAATATATGCAAATCCTTCGGCGAACAGCGCGTCCTCGAAAACCTCAGCCTCGAAATCCCCGACGGCGGCCGCGTCGCGGTAATGGGCCGCTCGGGAGCCGGAAAGACAACCCTTTTAAACATAATCATGGGCCTTGAAAAGGCGGATTCGGGGGAAATTGCCCTTCCCGAAAACACAACCGTCGGCGCGGTTTTTCAGGAGGACAGGCTGATTGAGCCGCTCGACGCCGAGGCGAACTGCCGCGTTGTATTAAAGCGAGGGACCGACGTTTCTAAAACGCTTGAACGCCTCGGTATCGGCGGGGAGCTTTCAAAAAAGCCGGTTTCGGAGCTTTCGGGGGGCGAACGTCGCCGCGTTGCGATTGCCCGGGCGATTCTCTCAAAGCCCCGGCTTTTAATCCTCGACGAACCGTTTAAGGGAATCGACGCGGCGACGCTCCCGGCCGTCGTCGGCTGCGTTTCGAAAGCGGCGGAGGGGCGGACGCTGATACTTGTCACACATTCCGAGGACGAGGCGAAGGCCCTCGGCTGCGAAATTATTAAAATAGACAAATAAAAATTCGGAAGCCGATAGATTGGGCTTCCGAAAAATTTTATTCAGTAGCAATAATTGTCGTGGTAGCACCACACCGTCGTGACAATTCCGCTCGCGGGGCTGCCCTCGATAATAAGGCGGCTGACCTCGCCGTAGAAGTCAATGTCCTCGACGGTGAAAAAGTCGGTGAGCTCGAGCTCGGAGCAGCCGAAGTAGCGGAAAACGTCCGCGTCCTTGCCCCTCATCGAGTAGTCGATCATATACCCGAGCCCCGCCTCCGAATCCATAATCCACTCGTGGTCGAAGGGGATTTCGCGGCGCCTAACGATTTTTGCCTGCGCGGCAAAGAGGTTTTCCGCCTCGAAGGCGTCCGGCGTTCCGTCGACGTCCTTTTCGGTTATGCGGGAAATAATCTTCGAGTGGTCGGAAAAATGCCCGCGGTAAATCAAGTCTTTTGAGTTGATTATAAGCTCGCCGTAGTCCTCGGGAGGCTCTATTCTTACGGTGTTGCACCCCGCGATATAGGGGTAATATCCCGAGGCGCGAATCGCGTAGCAGACGACCGCCTCCCAAGAGCTTGTGGCGTTGTAGTAGTTTACATAATTGACTTCAGGCGTGTCGGTCTGGTAGTCGACCTCGGGGAAGGCTTCGCCCGCCGCCATAAGGCTTTCAAGGTTTACGTCGGTCATCATTCCGTCGGCGCACTGGTTTTGGGCGAGGGCGGCGGAAAAGCCCCGGCTCTCAATGCTTAAAACCGCGCTTTTCGCGCCGTGCTCCACCCCGCAGGAAACCGGGTAGCCGTGATGGCGGGTAACGCCGTCAATTTTGAATTCGACCTCGTCGATTTCTCCGAAAATGTCGCCGCGCGGGCAGTGCCATTTTGCGCGAAGGGTTGTATAGGGCGTGTAACGCTCCTTTTCAAAGCGAAAGCTTATGCAGCCGCTGTCGAAGGTGATTTTTCTGCCGTCGACGCGAACCGAAAGCGAAACCGTATGGTTCATGCCTCGTTCACCCCGCAGAATTCAAGCTCGATTCCCGAAAAACCCGGCCCTGCGCCGTAAAGCGAAAGCCCCGAAAGAATCATCGCTCCGAAGCTCATTCCCGAAACGGCGACGAGTGTCGGAATCCCCGCCCCCAAAAGCGGCGCGAGCCGCGAATAAATCCCCGCCGCCGCATCGCGCGACGTAACGCCCTTGGCGGTTATTTTCATCGGCTTTTCGCCGATTACGCGGGTTTTTATCCCGCTTTCAAGGGTCGGAGTTTCGCCGACGCTGAGCTTTCTTTCGACCCGAAAATCGCTCATTCCCGAAACTTCCTCTCCATCTACGGTGAGGCCGACGCTCTGCGCCGCTCCGCCGCACAAAACGGTTGTATTAACGGTAACGTCCGCGAAAATTTCATGCCGCTGCTGCTCCTTTGAATAGGCGCACATCTGCCTTTTTATCGATACAATATCCAGCCCGCAGCCCTCGATTGCCGGCAGGGCTTTTTCGTCGAAGAGCGCGCTCAAATCCACCGCCGACATCGTCCTTGAGCCGAGAGCCCTGACCGAAAAAACGACCTCGCAGGGCGCGTTTCCGCCGTATACTGCCCTTTCGAGCTTATATCCCCCGACGCCGGCGAAGCAGAGCGTTTCGTTTCTGTGTTCGCTGATATTTATTCCGTCAAAGAGGTCCAGAACCCTGTCGAAAATCCCTTCGAGCGCGGTTTTAAGCGCGTTCAATCCGTAGTCCGGCATATAATCAGCCCTCCGTGCTTTCAAACACAAAGCCGCAGTCCCTTACAAGCCCCTCGGGAAGCGCGGCCAGCGCGTTTTTATAGAGCCTTTCGGCGAATTTCACGGTCGTGTCCTCCGAAATTCTCGTGTAAAGCCCGCCCGTCGAGGAGGAAAAGGTTTTAAACTCCGACGCCCGCAAAACGGTATACACAAAAAACGCCTTGCAGGCGCACGCGTATGTGCAAAGCTCCGCTTCCTCCTCCAAGGGTTCGCGCCGAAGAAGCCTCTCAAAATACGCCTTCGCCGAGGCGATTACGGAATTGTAACGCGGCAGCTCGTCCTCCGAAAGCTGCGAAAGCTTTTTGAATTCCTCGGTGATTTTCAATATGTCAAGTCTTTCCAAAAAATAAAACTCCTTTCGTTTTTAAAGGGCGGCGGGAAGCGGGTTTCGGCCGCCTCCCGCCCTGTTTTTATCAGCCTGCCTTGACGGTTGAGAGCACCATCACGGCGGAGCTGTAAATCTTCGCGAAGCCGACCGTCACGCTGAACGCGATGCTGTCGATCTGCGAGGAGATAAGCTTGTCGCTGTCGACGACGACGTCGCTTCCGAGAACCATCTCGAGCGCGCTCGAAGCGTCTACGCCGATGGCGTAGTCATCGGAAAGGCCGGAGCACTTAACGAGCTTTACGCCGTAGGGAGTTTCGACGGTTCCGCCGGAAATCTTGCCGCTCGCGTATCTCATTTCATCCATCGCGAGGATATTCGCCATTACCTTCGGGGAAACGAGCATCGCGCTCATGTTGTGACCCTCCATCGAGGCCCAGAAGGCGGCGAGGTCGGCATAGGTGAGGGCGTCGCCGATAAGCGGCTTCTTTTCAACGCCGTTTGCGAGAACCTCTGCGGCGGCGTTGTTGATTACGCCGGAAATCTTCGCGCCGGTGGCCTTAAGGACAACGCCGAAGAGGTCGAGCCGCTGTTTTCTCAGAACCTCGTAAACCGTCTGAATCTGCCTGCCGTACTTTGAGAGGGCGACGGCGGCTTCGGCGTTTGTAACGGAGGTAACGGGGATTTCCGCACCGGCGGCGATGGCGGTATCCGCGCCCTTGTCGGTGATTGAAAGCCCGCGGTAGTCTACGCCGTCGGCGTAGGTGGTTGCGGCGACGATTTCGGGAAGCACCGACGCGCCGTCCATGCCCGCCTTAATGCAGCGGCGGACGTATTCGGGGAAGAGGATTGCGGACTGGGTGGTTCTGAAGAACTTCTCGACCCTGTCCGAGTCGGGTCCGGAAACGCGGATGTCGAAACGCTTGAGCTGACGTTCGTAGGCGTCGAGGCCCTCAAGCTCGGTTCCGACATAGTTTTCGTCCGCGTCGAGTTCGCGAAGAGCCTCGGTGAAGCTCTTTCCGCTGATGTTGTAAAGTCCCTTTTCGAGAGTGATGTTATCGTACATAATTAAATTTCCTTTCTTTTTATCAGATTCTGAATTTTTTGTTTTCTTTGCCGTCAAACGGCTTGCCGAGGGCTTTTTCAAGCTCGCCCTCCTGCGCCTCGCTCACCTTTTCCGAGAGCGAACGCTTAAGCTTCAAAAGCTCCGCCGGGGTCATTCGCCCGACGGCGGCCTTTGTGGTTTCAAAGGGAACCGAGTCGCCCTCCAAAAACGAGAGGCGGATAATGTCCCTTCTGAGGTCGCCGCAGAGCTCCTCTAAGATTCCCGCGTCCTCGAAGCTTTTTTCGGCGGAAAACTCGCCGCCGTATTTTTTTGTAACGCCCGCGCCGCGCTGTGCCGGAACCGCGACAAAGCTCCATTCATACGCGTCGATTGGCTCCGACAGAATGTGAAAGCACTTTCTGCCGTTGTAGGTTTTGCCCTTTTTGTGCATGCACCCGCCGCTCGAGCGGTCGCGGCCGCAAATCGAGCAGACCTGCCTTGAAACCGAGCAGCCTACCGAAACCTCTTTTTTGATTCCGCCGTCGATTTCGCGAATCAAATCGGCGTTCGAGGAGGTTCTCACCATATATGCGTCGGCCTTGAGGTATGTATAGACCTCGCCGTCGGCGGTTTTTCTGGACGGGTCGGCGACGACCTCGGTATCGTAGATTCTCGCCGTCTGGTTTTCGCCTTTGGGGTCGTGGTTGAAGATTCCGGTTTTGCCGATATAGAGGGAGGCGAGCTTTCGGAGGGCTTCAACCGTGAATTTTTCGCAGTCGCGGTCGATTTCGTTGTCGCACAAAATCACCGAAAAGCTGTAGATTTCCTCCTCTTTAAGCTCGCGGCGGGTAAAGCCGTTTATCTTCGCCATCATGTTTTCGGACACTGAGTTATCATTCCTTTCTGTTCATTCTGAATTTCGAGAGCTCTCGCCTGAGCGTTTCTGAGCCTTGCAAGAGAAAGCTCCGCCTCGTCCTGGAGGTCGATGTTGTCCCATTCGATCGAAACGCCGTCCGCGCAGCCGCAAAGCCTTAAATACATCGAGCAGACCTTTTCAATCGACGGGGTGAGGAGCCTGCGGTAATATTCAAGCTCGCTCGTTAAAATATCCGTCTGCTGGGCGGACATTCTCTCCGAGGTGCTCCACGAGAGGCCGAGGAGAAACGGCGGAATCCCGAGCTTCGCGATAAGCTGCTCCAGAAGCTGTCTTACCGGCACTTCGGTGTCGATAATCTGGTTGTCCGCGCCGATTACCTTTATTCCGACGTCGCCGACGGCTACAAAGTCGCGGACCTCGCCGTTTTTCAGCGCGCTCATGCCGCTCGACCATTCCTTCGCTATCTGCATCGCGCGTTCGCGGGCGAAGGCTCTGTCGCCGCTGTCGTCGGAGGGCTTATAGGTAACGGCGTAGCGGACGTTTCCCACCCTGTCGAAGTTCTGGCCGATGCACTCGTAAATCCTTAAAAGTATCGCCGAAAGTGCCGGCAGTCCTCTTAAAACCGACACCCCGCAGGGCGAATCGACGGTCGGGGAAAGCGCGGTGAATATTACGTTTTCGGGGTGCCTGAGCCAAACCGGCTTCGGGCGGTTCGGGACGTAATATTCCCGGGACATCGGCTTTTTGCCCTCGCGGATGTCGAGCCTTGCGACCGGCGCGACGTAGAGCCCCGAGATGTCGCCGCGGCCGCCGCGGACTATTTCCGCAAGGGAACAGCCGTAGGTTAAAAGGGAGTCGAGGCAGCAGTCTAAAAATGTCTGTAGCCCCGTACCCGACGCGCCGACCCGAACGTTTTTTACAAACGCGTCGAGCTGCGGCTGGAAGCTATCGTCCCCGGCGACGGCTTTAAAGCCCCCGACAAGCCGGATAATCTTACCTATGCACGCGTCGACTACCGGAACCTGCGCGCGAAGAGCCGAATAGAGCTCCTTTTCGCAGGCCGCCGAAGCGGGACTTATTCTGAACGTGCCGGTTTCCCTTGCGGCCGAACCCGCGCCGAATTCGGGAGCGGGCGCGGCCTTTTCTTTTGAAAACAATGCCAAATTTTCACATCCTTTACTAAATGTATCTATGTAAACCCCGCCCTGCCTCCCGACGGCTTTAAGGCGGCCGTCTGCGCCTTATGATGGGGATTTTTGGGGATATGAATGCTTGCCGGAAAAAACAGATGACGGATTTATCTATGTCCGACCGTCTGTTTTTACCTCACGACGCTCGCGAAGAACCATTCCTCCGCGCCTTCCCTGAGATACTTCGACACGAAGTACCTCAAATCGTCCATCGCGTGGTCGTTTTCCTTGATAACCCCGTCGCGGCCGCCCTTTTCGTCCCACCTGTAGAGGTCGAACTCGCGAATGCAGTCGCGGCATTCGGAGGAGATTTTAATCTTCCCGCTTCTTAAAGCGTCGCCGACGCGGCGTATTCCGCTTAAAACGTCGTTGTCGGCCGGGATTACCGGAAATTTTTTGTGCCTGCGGATACATTCGATGAAGCTTGCCGCGGACGGGTCGCAGATTACCGCTTCGACCTGCCGCCCGCCGATTAAACGTTCAAGGGCTTCGTAGTGCTCCTCGTCGGTTCGCTGCGCGCCTTCGCGCTTCGAGCTGTAATAGTATTCGGAAATCCGATACCATACGCCGTCGGCTTGGCCCCAAAGCCCGAAGGAGGACGGGTTTACGGTGCCGTAGTCGCAGCTCACGGCAAAGCGCGAGCATGCAGGAATTTCGTCGACGACGTGCTTTTCGCGGTCGAACATCGGATAAACCGCGCCGCTCAGAGCACTCCACTTCCCGAGGACAAACCTCTGGTAAAACGCCCCGCTGTAGAGCCTCTCGTAGCGCGAGCGGACCTCGCGGCTCAGAGATGGGTTGTCCTCCATCGTAAAATGGATATAAAAGGCGTTTTTCTCTTTGGATTTTTTAATCCATTCGGTGTAGAACCAGTGGGAGGGGTTGTCGGGGTTACAGTTGAACCAAAGTCTTGAACGCGATAGCGAACAGCGGGCGATTGCCTGTTCCACAAAGGAACGCGGCATCAAGACGACCTCGTCAAGAAGGATTCCGCCGAGGGTCATGCCCTGAATGAGTGCCGCAGAGCCCTCGTCCTTTCCCCCGAAGAGGAAAAAGCGGTTTTCGCGGCTGCGGTGCCGGACGGTGAAGAAGTTTCGGGAGGCTTTGTCCGTAACACCGAAGCCGTTTGCCCGTAAATAGCCGGTGAGGCTGTCCGCCAGATTCCTGCGGACGGAGGTAATCGTTTTTCCGCAGATGGCGAAGTCGGTTCCGTCGAATTCGGACATCGCCCAGAGGACGAAGGAAATCCCCATCGAAACGGTTTTTCCGCTTCTTACGGAGCCGTCGCAGATGATTGCCGCGCGGCCTCGGGTGGATTTGTCGAGCCACCATGTCAGAACCTTGCGCTGTTTCGGCGAGAAGGCTTCAAAGCTCCACATCGGGGTTCACCTCGGCGGAGCTTTTGAGTGCCTCGAAGAAGCTGTCCGCCGAGCTTTCGCTTCCCGCGCGCGTTTCGAGCTCCGCAAGCCGGCAAAGTGCCTCGAGCCTGTCGAAGAACTTAATCTCGACGCCGCCGCCCTTCGGGCGTTTGATTTCCGCGACGTTAAAGAGGTCGAGGCGATCGGCCGGGATTTCTGATGCGTCCTCCCGCAAAAGCGCGAGCGCGTCGTTGATTCTGCCGAAGGCGAGCCGCCGGAGCCCCGCGAGAGCCTGCGTTCCGTAGAGAGGGCTTTGCGCCGAAACGCGTTTTCTCACCGAGGGAAGCCCGAGAAGCCTCATTCCCTCCTCAAGGGCGTGGCCCGGCTCGACGCCCGCCCGAATTGCCGCCTCCTCGGGGTTTCCGAGGGAGCCGAGATAGTCCGCGAAGCGTTTTGAGAGCTCCGCGCCGTTTAAATTTGCTGACGTAATTTCGCCGTCCTTTCCGAAAGGCTGATTTTTGAACTGCCTTTCACCCTATCCGCCAAAAACGCCGGAAGTTGCACGCTTTCGTGCAACCTCCGGCGAAAGTTTTTGAAAAACGGGGTTTGGAGTACAAATGTACGGACTTGTTTTGGAAGATTGAGAAATTTTGGAAGGATGAGGGGGCGGGGGATTTTTGTTTGTGTTTCTGTTTTCTGACGTTCTTTGGAAGGTTGTGGGGGGTGGGTGAATCACAGCACGTTTTGCGTGAGCGAATCCCGTCCCACGGAGGCAAAATTTTTGGCACGATTAGTTTCTGTGCTTCTATTCTCTAACGTTCTAACGCTCTAACTGTCTAACTTGCTAAAAGCCTGTCCCTCACCCGTCCCCGCTCAGCCCTGCGGGCTTCGGGGGACGGGATTCGGGAACAGGCGGGGGTGGGGCGAGCGGGGGGGATTGGGCTTTGTGCGTGAGCCCGGCGCGGCGAATGGGGCTGGTTTCCTGCGCCCACCCACCCGCCCGCCCACATTTCCCGCTGATTGGCCGCCCCATTCGCCGCGCCTTTGATGGTGCTATGAGGGGAGCGCGGCGGAAAAAGCGGGGAAACGCCGCGAAACTGCGGGGGCGGGCGGGTGGGACGATGGAGGCAGCTTTTTCCGCCGCGCGGTCCTTAGCAGAAATCCCGAGCCCAACACACTGCACAAAATATCAATTTCCACTTGCATTTTTCCTAACAATATGTTAAACTGTCCTATACCTCTTACACCGCCACGAACATGGAGAAAAATATGACGCTGAAAATTTTAATTTGCGACGACGTCCGGCGCGACGCAGAGCTGATGCGCGGGCATGTCGCCGCCTATCTCGAATCCCATTCGATTTCCGCCGAAACGGAATGTGCCTGCGACGAGGAGAGCGTCGCCGCATCAATCGAAAAAGCCGCGGGCTATGACCTCATCTTCCTCGACATTTACATGAAGGACATGAACGGCGTGGAGCTTGCGCGGAGGCTTCGCGAACGCGGTGTCGACGTCAAAATCGTCTTTGTTTCGACGTCGCGCGACCATGCCCTCGAGGCGTTCGGTGTGAATGCGTCGCAGTATCTCGTTAAGCCGGTTGAATATATCGACGTTGAGCGAACCCTCGACCTTGTCCTTGACGGCAAGCTCACGCGAAAATCCTTCCCGATCCAGACCGAGCACGGGGTCGTCAGCCTGTCCCTTAAGGACATCGTCTACAGCGAAACGCAGCGGCATTACCAGTGCATTTTGCTTGCCGACGGCACCACCGTCCGTGCGCGGCTGAGCTGTTCCGCGCTCTTCAGCGAGCTCGGCGGTCGCCCCGAATTTGTCCGCGCCGGGGTATCGTATATAATTAACCTGAATTATGTTTTGCGGATAAACAGCTCGTTCGCCGAGCTTGTCGGCGGCGTGTCAATCCACCTCCCGCGCGGCGCGGCCGGCGGAATCAAACGCCGCCTCCTCGAATACGGCTCCGCCAAAAACACATAATCAAAAGTTTACTTAATTTTCTGACATGTTACTTTTCCCCCCCTGCCTGCGTTTTGCCGCTTGCGGGGATTTTTATATAGTTATATGAAATAGCCGGAGGCAACCGCTTGCCCTCGGCGGGACTGTTATTCTTCAAACGTGCGAAAACCCGTTTGTTGCCATGGGCTTTCCGTCATCTGTGATGGCAGCAGAACCCCGCGCGGCGGAAAAAGCTGCCCTCTGCGTCCCACCCGCCCACCCCCGCCATTTCGCGCCATTAACCCGCTTTTTCCGCCGCGCCCCCTCCCCAATTTACAATATTTCACAGCCAAATCGCCAAACCTCCTTAACCACCTGCAAATTGCGGCCAGAAAACTGCGAATTGTGCCAGAGGCCTTGCGCGGGGCGGGGAGTTTTGCTATAATTTTCGAATGAATGCCGCCGGAGCGGACTCTTCGGCGGGTGAATATCCCTTCCCGGGAAAATTTTGTGCAAAGCGC
>CANPZQ010000057.1 GCA_947588775.1 uncultured Clostridia bacterium | reverse complement strand
TAAATCTCCGCGAAAACGAAAATTGGCTTTACAGCTATGATTTCTCGTCGGGCGAGATGAAATCTGAAATCCTTCTGTCAAGCGGCAAAGATATAAGCGCGTATATCTATGGAATTTTTAATGACAAACTGTACTATACGCACAATCACGCGCGGGAAGCATATTGCTATGACTTTGAAACGGGGGAAACCGAAGATTTGGATTTCGGGATTCAGGGGTGTTATGACGGGTATCTGCTGACCTTTGAAAACAAAACCATGACCGATGAGGATTTTATGAACGTAACGGTTCTTACGGAGGACGGCCGGGAAATTGACCTCAGCGGCAGGATAGGAAACAACGGTATTCCGTATTTTGTCGTGTATAACGATTATTTAATCGCGGTAAATGACAAGGTCGTTATAGATATGAAAACCGAAAAGGCGTATCGCCTCTTGACCGAAAATCTCACAATCAACGGCGGCTCTGCCGAGGGATATTTTTTGGCGGCAGATTATGAGGGAAACTATCGGCTGCTGCCGGCAGAAAAAGTTATCGGAGAGGAAATAAAATGAACACACTATCCTTAAACGGCGTGAACAAGCACTACGGCTCAAAACACGCCCTTATCGACTTTGACTACGACTTCCACGACGGCGTTTACGGGCTCCTCGGCCCCAACGGCGCGGGAAAGTCGACGATGATGAACCTAATTACACAAAATATCCCCGCCGACCCCGACAGCGAAATCCTCTGGAACGGCGAGGACGTCGAAAAGTTGCAGGCAAAATACCGCCGCAGAATCGGCTTCATGCCGCAGCAGCAGGAGCTTTACCCGTCGTTCACGGCGGCGCGGTTTGTCGGCTATCTCGCCGCGCTCAAGGGCATAAAGCGAGAGAAAATCCGGGACGAGGTCGACCGGGTTCTTGAATTGGTGGAGCTCTCGGAGCAGGCCGGGGAGCGGCTCGGCGGGTTTTCGGGCGGAATGAAGCAGCGGGTGCTCATCGCGCAGGCCCTCCTCGGCAACCCGAAGCTGCTGATTCTGGACGAGCCGACGGCGGGCCTCGACCCGAAGCAGCGGGTAATCACGCGGAACCTCATCAGCCGCCTCTCGAAAGATAAGATAGTTATCATTTCCACGCACATCGTCAGCGACATCGAAACGATTGCAGACCGGATACTGTTAATTAAGCAAGGCGAACTTATAGACGAAGGCACGGTGCCGGAATTATGCGAAAAGGTCAAAAACGGCGAGAAAAACTTAGAGAACCTGTATATGCAGTATTATGGTGACGAATGATGATATTCCGTAATGAGATTTACAAATTGATGCATCAGAAGATGTTCATTTTAGTGGCTGTCTGCGCGGTTTTGCTGAATATTTATATAAGCTGTTCACAGAATTTCGGAATGCGCTGCCCGGCGAAGGAATATAAGGAATATTACGCCCTCGCCGAGGGAAAAACTTTTGAGGAAGCTTACGATTATTCAATCGCGCGCCGGGACAACATGTTCGGCGGCTGGGCGAACGGAATGTGGGAAGTCCGCTCGATGATGAATAATGAGATTGAACAATTAAAGGCCGTAGGGACGTATCGGCAGTACCTCGAATCCATTGACGAGGCCGCCGCGACGATGACGGCGGTTTCGATTTTCGCCGACCCCGACAGCTTTGCATACCGAAACATCGTGAAAACGCCGTCGGCGTATGACAAAGTCAGGGACGTCCGCCCGGTTTTCGCCCCCTCGAACGGAGTTCTTCTTGCAATCGAGAACACGCCGTCGGATATACTTTTGTTATTCATAATATTCACCGCCGTGACGGTAATCTTCTATAAAGACCGCGAGAGCGGCATGGTAGGATTGGTCAAACCCCTGAGATACGGCAGAACCCGCCTCGCGCTGACAAAAACCGCGGCGGTATTTACAGTCTGCCTCGTCTGCGGAGGCGTTTTCTTTCTGATGAATCTGTGGATAGGCTCGGCGCGCTTCGGCCTTGGCGACCTTTCGAGGCCTGCACAGTCCCTAAAAGGCTTCCTTGGCTGCAACCTCAGAATCAACGTCCGGCAGCTGCTCGCGCTGACGTTTTTCTATAAAATTTTCGCAATGTTTGTATGCGCACTAATCGCGCAAAGCCTATTTATAAAGCTGAAAAACACGGCTGTGTACTTTGCGCTGCTCCTTGCCGGCGGCATTGAGGCCGCGCTCTATTTGTTAATCGACGAAACTTCAATTTTTTCACCTCTTAAACAAATAAACCTCGCCGCTTTCGTCAACTCTGCGCACCTGTTCAGGACATATTCCAACATCAATCTGTTCGGCTTCCCGATAAATCTCTTAGCCACGACGACCGCCGTGGGCATCGTTTTAATAGTTTTACTGATTATTCTAACGGTCAGGTTGTATGAGAATATATCAATTTCCGAGATAAAGAAATCCCGCCGAAAATTCATAAAAATAAAGCCCCCGACGAGGCTTTTTACATATTCCATACATAAATTATTCATTCTCCACAAGGGCCTCCTGATACTCATCGCCGTGCTTGCTTTCTCGCTTTACAGCGAATACAACTACGTCCGCCCGTACAGCGCGAGCGACAACTTTTACCGCGCCTACACCGCCGATGCATACGCGAAAACGAGTACAAAAGAAGTTTATGAGTTTATGCAAATGTCCGCCGACGGCCTTGCTGAGGAGTATAAAACCGCCTTCTCAGGCACTTTTGCGGACAACGAGTACTGGTCGAAGCGCAGCGGCTTCGAGAAGCTTGTTAGTCAATTTAACAGAGCGGGTGAGTGCGCGGGCGGCGGACAACTGTCCAAATTTTTGTACTATGCGACCGGCTGGGAGGAGCTTTTCGGCGTGAACGGCTTCAAAACCGACTACCGGCTCGGGCTGATTGCGATTCTTGCCGTCTGCGTCGCAATCTCGCCGCTGATTGCCTATGACAATCGCGCGCGAATCGGTTTCCTGCTTTACACCACGAAATCGGGAAAACGCGTTTATTTTGAGCAAAACGCCATAATTTCGGCAATTTTCGCCTTGCTGACCTGCCTCGCGGTTTACGTCCCGCACTACGCCGAGATGATTTTGACCTACGACGCGCAGGGCCTTTTCGACCCGGTTTCCGCAATTTCAGGGTATGAAAAATTCGGCCCGCTGCCGGTATTTGGATATTTGATATTATTAACAATATATAGAATTATCTCGTTAACTGCTTTTGCGGAAACGGTGCTGTTTATCTCGCACAAATCCAAAAGCCCGACCACCGCAACAATCATAACTCTTGCGGTTTTTGCGCTTCCGATTGTGATTTACCTCGCCGGCGCGGACTTCATGCAGTGGCTCTGCTGGCCAATCAGCGGGAACCGGGAGATGATGGGGTGGGGGTGAAATGTCAGATAAGTGAATAGTTTGGCTTTGTAATTTTTTAAGGGGAGAGGGCGCGGGGACGGAGCGGGCGGCGCGAGGGGAGCGGAGGGGGTGGGCGGGTGGGGCGCACAAGTCAGCGGAGGCCCCGCGCCCATTCGCGACGAACCCGTCCCCCGAGGCCCGTAGGGCTGAGCGGGGATGGGTGAGGAACGAATTTTCCCTGCCGTCAGCGCAAATTTTCGTTAGGGCAAATCTGCTTTGCGATATGCTACGGTTTCACGCTGCCCTTGGGGTGTATTAAATAGGTGCCCGCAGCTGATACTGTTTGCAAAACCTCACTACTAACCGCATCAGCAAAATCCGCCAATGTGGTTTTATTCTTTAAGAACCCCCCGCACCGGTCTGCCAGCGAAAGAGCACACTCAAAATCCCCGCAAACGCAAAATCATATCCCCCACAATATTTAACAAAAAGTATTGCAAAAACTTGATAATCGTGATATACTTATTCTGACGGCGGGCGGGCCGCCCGCGCGCATTGATTTCAGAAAGGACGATGAACCATGTCCAAAGTAAAAATTATCAACGGCACAACTCTTCCGAACATTCCGTGGCAGGACCGCCCCGAGGGGCATTATCTCCCCGTCTGGCGTTACACCGAAAACCCCATCATCGACCGCAATCCGCTTCCCGGCATCGCGAGGATTTTTAACTCCTCCGTCGTTCCCTACGAGGGGGCGTTCGTCGGTGTTTTCCGGGCGGAAGCGACCGACGGCAGGCCGTTTTTGTACCTCGGCCACTCTAAGGACGGCATTCACTGGGAATACGAGAACAACGTAATCCCGATGGTAAATGAAAAGGGCGAAAACGCAATCCCGCATTACCAGTACGATCCCCGCCTCATCAAAATTGAGGACGACTACTATATTATATGGTGTCAGGATTTCTACGGCGCGGCTCTCGGCGTTGCGAAAACCCACGATTTCAAGCATTTCGAGAGGCTCGAGAACCCCTTCATTCCCTTTAACAGAAACGGCGTTTTCTTCCCGAGGAAGATTAACGGCATGTATAAGCTCCTCAGCCGTCCGTCCGATTCGGGCCATACGCCTTTCGGCGACATCTTTATTTCCGAGAGCCCCGACATGGTTTACTGGGGCAGGCACCGCCATGTGATGAGCCCTTCCGGCAACTGGTGGGAGGGAATGAAAATCGGCGGCGGCGCAAACCCGATTGAAACCTCCGAGGGCTGGCTGCTGATTTATCACGGCGTATGCAACACCTGCAACGGCTATGTTTACACAATCGGCGGCGCAATTCTGGACATCGACGAGCCTTCTAAGGTTCTCTACCGCTCTAAGAGGTATCTCCTTACGCCCGAGCAGTGGTATGAGGAAAGAGGCTTCGTGCCGAACGTCACCTTCCCCTGCTCCACCCTTCAGGACGACGCCACCGGCAGAATCGCTCTCTACTACGGCTGCGCCGACAGCTACGTCGGGCTCGCATTCACGACCGTCGACACCCTTGTCGACTACATCAAGGAAAACGACGACGCCGGCTGGAACGACCACGACCTCGGCAGAAGATAATTTTCCCTCAAAAAAAGCCCTACCCGCTGCGGCATAAAACACTGCGGCGGGCATAGGCATAACGAAAAATAATTTACTTGGAGTTATAAAATGTCATACGACAAATCACTGATTGCCCACAAGCTTCTGAGGTGGGAGAAGGCGGTTTCGGGCTACAGCCTGCCGAAATGGGAGAATATCCCGGACATCGGGCTTTATATGGACCAGGTAATCGTTTTGCTCTCGCAGTATCTTGGGCTTATTTCCCCGGCGGAGAGCAAAGAGGGCGACGACGGCGAGCCGTCGGACGGAAAGATTTTTTCCGCCTCGGCAATCAACAACTATGTCCGCCTGAAAATAATGCCCGCGCCGATAAAGCGGAAATACTACCGGATTCATATAGCGTACTTAATCATTATTTTCACGCTGAAGCCGGCGGTCAGCATAAATTTTGTCAAGGAAATGCTTTCCTCGGAGCTGTCAGAGGACGGCGTAAGGGAGCTTTACGACGACTATATCAGGAAGCACCACGCCGCGACGCTTTTATTCACGAGCATCGTCCGCGAGTGTGCGAAGGACGTTCTCGACCCCGAAAAGGAGGGCGAAACGCTTGTTTCGAGCTTCGTAATTCAGGAGGCGTTGATAGCGGGCTTTTCGCGGGTTCTTACCGAGAAGCTCGTCGGCCTAAAGGACAAGACTAAGGAAGAGGTTCTTGCGAAGGAAAAGCCGGTTCCGGGGAGTTAATCGCAATAATTAAACCGCTTGCGTCTGCAGGCGGTTTTTGTGTTTTGCGGGATTGGGCGGGCTGCCGAAAGCTTTGTTTTCGGGGGTTTGGTTCGCTGAGGATGGGGGCTTGTGCGCCGAGGCCCGGGCGAAGCCCTGTGCGCCGAAGGCGCACCGCCGCCTGCGGCGGCGCGCCGGCCTCCGGCCGGCGAGGGCTTCGCCCTCCTTTGCGCACGCGCCCTACTCCCACCCGTAAACTACGACAAACCCCTCCGATTCCGCCCAAACCCGCATTCCGCGCGCCTCCAATACCGGCGCAAGCTCCTCGGTAAGCGGGTCGAGGCGGCTCAGAACGACATAGTCGTACCGCTCAAGCTCCGAAACATCGGAAATGCGGCCGCTTTCGTCCCGAATAAGCCGTCCGTCGCCGAGCTCGTAAATTTCCGCCCGGTCGGCGATGTGCGGAACAAAGAATGTGTTCGCAAGCACCGCGCCCTCCTTCGGAATACTTCGGAGGCACTCCTCCGCGCTGTCGTAAAACTCCTCGCGGACGATGTGTTCCTTAACAACCGAAAGCTTCTTCGACGCTGCCGCGACCCCCGTAACCGTTGAAAGCACCGCAGCCGCGATGAGCGCGCAGTTCCGCACCTTTTTGGGGAGGTCGTCGGCGTTTATCAGCGCGAGATAAATCAGCAGACAAACCGGCCCCAGAATGTACTGGAAGCCCGTCTGCGCGGCGTATTCGTACCCCGCTCCGATAATCAGGTTCATTATCAAATACGGCGCGGTCAGGATAAGCCTCTGCGGCTTTGCCGTAATAAACGGAAGAAGCATAAGCGGCAGCAGCGTTTCCGCGGCAAAGCCGAGCGTTTCGGACCGGAGCATGAGGCTGACAAGATAGGCCGGGTCGGAAATCGCGTTAGAGATGATTTCCCCGATTCCGCCGCCGTTCGCCATCAAAATCCCGAAGCGCGTCGCGGTCATGTATTCCCCGTCGCCGTGGAGGTTCAGCCAGCGCATCGCCGCGGCAAAATATCCCGCCGCGAGAAGAGCCGCAATAGCCCCGATCCACCGCTTCTTCCCGCGCTTTTCAAGAAAATACCAAATCCCTATGCATATGACATAAAGCGGCGCGTCCTCCTTTACGGTACAGACGAGCGCGGAAAAAACCGCGAAAACCGGCATGTTTTCCGCCTCGGCCGCCCACAGCAGCCACATAAGAAGCGTCGGCAAAAACGCGTTTTCGTGGAAAGAATAGTAGCATGGCAAAATCAACCCGGTGCAGAAAATGTAAAGCGAGCAGGCCGAAACCGTCAGAACCCCGCCGAAGCTTCGTTTTTTTGCGATGAGATAAAGCGGCAGAATCCCGCCCATCGCGAAAAACGCCTGCGCGACGAGTAGCGTTTCGGGGCGGGGGAAGAGCGCGTAAACCGGCAGAAACAGGTAGAAAATATATGACGTATGCACCCGAAAATGCGACATCAGCCCGTCCCGCTCGCAGGTTATAACCGCGTTGAGATTTTCTTTAAGGGAATTAAACGTCTGCACGAAAATACCCATGTCGAAGCAGGACGTTCCGAAGTTTTTGTGGTTAAAAACGGTCGTCACGGCTGTGAAGGCGAAAACCCCTCCCGCAAGAAGAAAAACAACCGCCGCCGCGCCCTTTCCGGAGGGCTTTAAGAGGGCGTTTTCTGCCTTTGAAGCAGCATATACCGCCAAAACCGCCGCCACCGCGCCCGCCGCAATTCCGAAATAAACGCTCCCCGAGCACCATACCGCCGACAGCGCGAAGAAAACCGCCGCCCCTCCCAAGAGCGCGAAATCAAGCCGCCGGAAGCGTTCCCCGAAAACCCGGAAAACCGCGCTTATCCACAAAAAAACGAGCGCGGTCCAGAAAACGCGGGGCCAGAGCCTCCCCGCGGCGACATAGTCCCGCCATGCCGAAACGGGGTCGGACGAGCCGCGCCGCGCAAAAATCGCCGACGTCCCCGAAACCGCCAGATATGCCGCCGCAAGCCGCGCAAAAAGCCCCTCGGGCAGCCCGTATCGCGAAAGCATGCGGGAAAATTTTTCCGAAAAACGCATTTGACACCACTCCTTCACCGCCTATTATAAGGTATCGCGCCGCCGAAGTCAAGACTAAGGCGATTTTGGGATTTGCGGCTTCCAAAATTTTTGCAACAAATTTGTGCATGTTGCTATATTTCAATTATCTCTTGACAATTTGCAAGAAAAGTGCAATAATATGTTCGTAGAAGTGCGGCAAGACCGCGTCTAAAAATTAAAAATACGGAGGAATACATGATGAAAAAAATTCTTTCAATCGCCTTAGCCGTTGTTATGGTTATGGCACTCACCCTCAGCGTTTGCGCTGAAGAGGTTCTCTTTGAATTCAAGGGCAATGTCGGCGTTGGTTGGAACGCCCTCGTAACCGCCGGCTCTCCCGAGGTAGCTCAGTTCTTTGAAGCTATCCAGAAGGAAGGCGCAGTTGTCACCCTTTCCGGTGTTCAGCTCACCGAGGACGGCGCGCAGGCTGATAACTATCTGAACGTCGCTCTGCAAGACCAAGTTGCTTGGGCGGGTGATGTTGTCACTTCCGAAGGCATCGGCGAAGAGCACACCTACACCGAGAACGGTTATACCATTACCTTCTCCGGCCCGGCTTTCTATGATCTTATTTCTACAAAGACCATCGACCTCGCCAACGCTGCGATTATCCCGAACGCGGGCAACTGGTCGGCTGCTGCTTCCGACTACATTCTGAGAGTTGTTATCCCGGACGCCGGTGCCGCCGCTCCCGCTGAGGAAGCCGCTCCCGCCGAAACCGCCGAAACCACTGAAACCGAGGCTCCCGCCGAAACCGAGGCTCCTGCCACCACCGAGGCTCCCGCTACCACCGAAGCCCCTAAGACCGGCCTCGCCCTTGCGGTAGTTCCCGCCGTCATGGCTCTTGCCGCCGTCGCGGTTTCCAAGAAGCACTAAATCCGAATTCAAAGCACTCCTTCGGGGGTGCTTTGTTTTTTTGCACAATTTTACAGACCGCGCTTTATGCTTATTCCCGAAAAATAAGTTATTTTACGCAAAAAACTTGACTTTGTGCAAATATAAGGTATAATATAATCAGATTTATGTTTCGCATAAATTAAATTTACTGACGGAGGAAAAATCATGAAGAAAATTTTAGCACTCGCCATGGCTCTGGTCATGGTACTTTCTCTCACTCTTGCTGTTGCGGCGGAAGAAGTTGTTTACAGCATGGAAGCCACCGGCGGACAGAATATGGAAGCTCTCCCGCTCGCTGTCGGCGCAAAGCTTGACGACGGCGGAGATGGCGGATGGGGCAGAATCGCTACCAACTGGGTTGGCGGCGGCGCGGTTTACAACGACGTTCTTGCTGCTGTTCAGACCGCAGGCGGCGTTATCCGCATGACCTACACCGGCGAAATCACTCAGATTGGTTTCCAGACTGAAAACGGCGGCTTGGAAATGACCGACATCACCGCTACCCCCGAAGAGGTTGACGGCAAGAAGGTTGTTCTCATCGACTGCGCTACCATCGTTGCTAACGCTCCGTTCGCAATCGCCAACACCGACGTAGGATTCGGCAACTTCATGCTCACCTACACCGGCGACGCTGTTCTCTACGGTTTTGAAGTAGTTACCGGCCTTGAGGCTCCCGCCGCTGAAGCTGAAGAAGCTGCTCCTACCGAAACCGAAGCTCCCGCTGAAACCGAAGCTCCTGCCGAAACCGAGGCTCCCGCCACCACCGAAGCTCCCGCCACCACCGAGGCTCCTAAGACCGGCCTTGCCCTCGCGGTAGTTCCCGCTGTCATGGCTCTTGCCGCTGTCGCGGTTTCTAAGAAGCACTAAAGCTTTAAACTCAAAGCACTCCTTCGGGGGTGCTTTGTTTTTTTGCACAAAAATTTCCCAAAAAACTGACAAACCCGACAAAAACACAAGTTTTTGTGTGCGCCTCTTGACTTTGCGCAAATATGTGGTATTATTAAGGTAGATTTATGTCACGCATAAATTGAATACAGTTAATTGGAGGAACATTTATGAAGAAAATTTTGGCACTTACCATGGCTCTCGTCATGGTTGCAGCAATGTGCGTAGGCACTTCCGCACTCGATTTGAGCAAGAAAACGCTCATGCCGCAGGTTTGGATTCAGGACACCGCCCTTTACACTTGGGTTGAGGCCAAGCCCGAGGGAGCTGATGAGGCTCCTCACGTTGCTCTTGGCGAAACCGTTGATGTTGTACTTACCAACTTCTCTGATTATGGCAAGCTCGACATGACTTCCGGCTGCAACGGCTACGGCTTCCAGATTTGCGACGAAACCCTTTCCACCGAAGTCGCCGGCGACAGCTCGACCATCGGCTTCACCATTTCCGACATGACCTTTAAGGCCGACGGCTATGACGACATCGTCGTTCCGATTGCCGGCTCTTATGTCAAGGACGTCAAGACCGTTCAGTACGATTGGGGTATCGGCGACAACAACGCCAACTTCAACAGCGAAGTCACCGCCGCCATCTCTGCCGTTGTCGGCACCGACGCAAAGGCGATTTATGACTATTTCAGCGCGCTGACCTCTATTTCCTACACCATCACCTACGATTCCTACAACGGTGAAACCGCCGGCAACGCCGCCGAGGCTCCCGCCGACACCACTGCCGAAGCTCCCGCTGAGGAAACTCCCGCCGAAACCGAGGCTCCCGCCACCACCGAGGCTCCCGCCACCACCGAGGCTCCTAAGACCGGCCTTGCCCTCGCGGTAGTTCCCGCCGTCATGGCTCTTGCCGCCGTCGCGGTTTCTAAGAAGCACTAAAAAGCGCGCCATAGGCACCGCTGAAAAAATGTTCCCCGAACCGATGCGTATGTCGGTTCGGGTTTTTTCTTAATATATAGTGCTTTTCCCCTTTACATTTCCCCTTCCCCGTGCTATACTTATTAAAAACCCGAAAGGAGTTCCGAATGAAACGCTTTTTTCTTTTGATGGCGGCGGCTGCGCTCGCGCTGTCGGCGTGTTCGGGGGCGGAGGAGCCCCGGGACGCTTCGGCGGACGGCGGCGGCGCCGAAACCTTACAGACGGAGGACGAAATGATTAAACCCGAAGAACAAAAATGGATAACAACATGGTCGACGGCGGTAATGCCGCCGGACGGCGACGACAAAATCCCCTCGAACCCGGTGCTTGAAAACAACACCGTGCGCCAGCAGATCCGCGTTTCGGCGGGAGGGGAGCGGCTTCGCCTCGTAATCTCGAACGAGCTCGGCGAAACCGACCTCGAAATCAAAAAAATCACCCTTTCAAGCCTCTTTGACCCCTCAAAGCCCGACGTCGATACCGACGCCCTCGACGTTTTAACGGTCGGCGGCAAGGAGGAGTTCAGCGTTCCCGCCGGCGAAACCGTTACCACCGACGAGCTTGAGCGCGAATTCGCGCCGCTGAGCGACCTCGCGGTGACGATGCATCTCGGGAGCGTGCCGAAAACGCTCACCTGCCACACCGCCTCGCGCTGCTACGCGTGGGTGACGGAGGGCGACCACGCCTCGGACAACGATTTTGCGAAGAATCAGCGAATGGTTTCGTGGTACTTTATCCAGCGGCTTGAAACCCTCGCCGACGCGGATAAATTCACAATCGTGACGCTCGGCGATTCGCTCACCGACGGCGCGAGCATTCCCGACAACAGCTTTTCGCGCTATTCCGACGAGCTCGCAAGGCTGATGGCGGAGGACGAAAGTTTATCGGGCTGCGGAGTTGCGGCGATGGGAATCGGCGGAACGGCGTTTTGCACCTTTGGCGCGCCGATTGACGGCTCGAAGCGGGTTGAGAGGGATGTTTTAAACGTCCCCGGCGCGAAATATCTTATTTTAATGATGGGAACAAACGACATCGGCTACTCGGGAAGCGACGTTTCCGGCAAAATAATCAACGAATATACGACCCTCATCGAGAAGTGCCATAACGCTGGTATTGAAGTCATCGCGATGACGATTACCCCGAATAAGGGGAGCGGCCACTACAGCCCCGAGAAGGAAAAAATGCGTAAAGCGGTAAACGAATTCATTCTTTCGGACAATTCGGGCTTCGACGGATGTATCGACCTTTCCTCGGTGATGGCCTCCGAAAGCGAC
>CANPZQ010000056.1 GCA_947588775.1 uncultured Clostridia bacterium | reverse complement strand
CGGTCATTTATGACCGCGAAGTCCGAAAAGCAAGTTTTGTCGCTGGCGTTGGTTCCCCCAACAAAGAAGGCACTGATTCCCAAATGTGCCTCTTGCATAATTTGGCGATAGGAGTATAAAGGTGTCCTCCAGCAGCCCCAACAAAAAGGCCCCAAACGCCTCAGCTGCGACAACAGCCCAAACCTTCCGTTGCCCGCCCAAAGTAGGCGCGGGGACGGAGCGGGAAAAGATGACAAAGCTATGGGGGCGGGCGGGTGGGACCCGGGAAATTAGCTCCGTCCCCGCGCCGTCCTCCCACGCAAAACCCGCAAAATGCCCAACCCCGCCAAAACCCGCCTCAATACACCCTATACTCCCCCGCCAGCATGAGCAGCGAAAACAGATAGAGGCAGTTATCGTAATACCGGCGTTTTCCGGTGCGGAGCGGCATCTCGAAGAACTCGCGGACAAGGCGTTCGGCAAGGGCTCTTTCCTCCGGGTTCGCGCCGTCGACGGCCGCAAGCGAGGCCGCCGCCTTCGTTGATTTTATCGCGACGGGGTGCATCGCCTCCTCGTCGGTGAAGGTCCCGTCGGGGTGCGGAACAAGGCTCCATTTTTCCCCGGCGTTCTCGAAGAACCTCTGTACCCTGCGGCATTCGCCCGGCTGCCAGTCGTCGGCACGGTTCCACGACCAGTCGAGAGCGATGTTGTATACCGTGCGGTAGCTGTCGGAGTAGTGCAGGCCGGCGTGAGGGTTGAAGCTTCGCGCGAGCGGCGTTCCGTCATAGTTTCCGTAGTCGGTGCAGAGGCCGGTTTCGGAGTTGCAGGCAAGGCGGAGATATTCTCTGCTCGCCCGCGCGGCCTCCTTCCAGAAGGCCCTGTCGCCCGGGTCGGAGCGTTCCGCGAAAATCTCATAGAAATGCGGAAGATGGTAGGAAGCGTCGGTAAAGGGCGTTTCCGGGACGAACTTTATAAGATGGTTGGTTTCGTCCCACATTGTCATTCCCGGCTTTTCACCGTCGCCGTTGCGGTGAATGCAGTCGCGGAGGATTTTTCTCGCCCATTCCGAATATGCAAAAATGCCATCGCCGTCGCCCCACCTCGCAGACGCCATCAAAAGCGCGGCGGCAAAATATTCCTCGCCGTCCGGAGCGGGGCCATGGGCGTTCGGCGTTCCGTCGGGCTTGCAGGACCATGCGAAATATCCCGCATGGCGGCCTTCGGTCATATACATATATGTAACCGACCATTTCCAGATTCTGTCGAATTCCTCTTTTTTATCAAGCTGAACGCACATCATCATTCCGTAGGACATTCCCTCGGTGCGCGCGTCGATGTTTCCGGTATCCTCGATATAGCCCATGTCGTCGCCGACGGGGTGATAGATACGCTCCTCTTCGCTTCCGTAGAACATAGTGGCGAAGGTTTCGGCGATTTTTCGGTCAATCGCGGCCTGCGGTATGCCGATTTCCGCAAAAAGGTTTCTGTAGTTCATGATGTAAATCCTTTCCCGCCGTGGGCGCGTTCATATTCCCGAAGCTTCGATTCGAGCATCGCCCACTCGGCCTCGGTTTCGATGGGCTGAAGCGAAAGCGTTTTGTCATCGGGGTCGAAAATCGAGGCAAAAACCTCGGTATCGCCGTTTTCGTCGGAGGTATTCTCGGTATAAACGATATAGCATACCCCCGTCGCGGTATTTTTAAAGGTAAAGAGCACGTCGACGTCCATAATTTCGTCATTCTCATTAATGACCGTCATGATAGCCTTTTCAGCCGTAAAAATCATCCTTTCCAAGTAATTTTTGTCGCTCGGACAGAGACATTATACACTGCGGGGATGGAAATGTCAACGGGGGTGTTGGGGCATTGTCGGAATGGCGAAAAGTGGATTGACGGTGCAGGGAGGCGAGGGCGCGGCGGAGAAAGCGGGGAAATGTGCGCGAAATTACGGGGGCGGGCGGGTGGGACTGACGCAGGAGCTTTCTCCGCCGCGGGTGCGCGAAGTTGTGGCGAATCGCATAAACGGGCATATGTGATGGAGGGACAGCGGGGAGTTGAAGCGGGTGGATATGTCGGAAAAAGGCCTGAGCCTCACCCACCCCCGCTCGGCCTGCGGCCTCGGGGGACGGGATTCGGCGCAGGCTGGGGATTGGGGTGCGTGCTTGCCATGGGCTTTCTGCGTAAGCCCGGCGCGGCGAATGTGGCTGCTTTCTGCGGCCGCCGGAGCTTCTGCCCGCCACCCGCCCGCCCACCCCGCCCCATTCGCCGCGCCTTGACGGGTGCTATGAGAAAGCGCGGCGGGAAAAGCGGGAAAAAGGCGCGAAACCCTCATGGGTGGGCGGGTGGGACCGACGCACCAGCTTTTCCCGCCGCGCAGTCCTGCTCCCGCAATCATCATCTGAATTTTTCCACAAGCCTGCCTCTGCCATCTCCCCCTGAACACCCAATTTTCCCCAAGAATATCCCGCCGGTAACGTGGAAAAATATACTCAAATAAATGAAAGGAATTTTGCAATGAAAACTACTCTTTCCCGGCGCGGAATCGTGCGGTTCGCCTCATTTATGATTGCGATTATCGCCGTTTTGGCCGCGTCAAATATAATTTATATGCGTAAGCTTTCGCGTCTTGAAAACGCCGTCGATTCGGGATATGCGGCGGCGGTGGAGAGCCTCGCGCAGTCGGCGGACAGGATTTCTGCGGTTTTGGAAAAGGGGCGTTACGCCTCGACCCCCGCGATGATGACCCGCCTCTCGAATTCGCTCACGGAGAGCTCGGCGGAGGCAAAATCCGCCCTCCAGAGCCTCCCGGTCTGGGGAATGGAGCTTGACGGGCTGGAAAAATTTCTCTCTCAGGTCGGAAACTACGCCGTTTCTCTTTCAACCCGCGCGACGGCGGGCGACGAGCTTTCCGAAGAGGACAGAGAGAGCTTTCTTAAGCTCGGGGAATGCGCCGAAAGCCTCAAAAACAGCCTCTGGCAGCTTAAAGCGCGGCTTCTGACGAGCGACAGGAGCGTTTCGGAGCTCTTTGAGGACATCGGCGGCGAGATGAGCGTATTCATCACCGACGGCTTCTCGGAAATCGAGGACGGCCTTAAGGACATGCCGAAGCTTATCTATGACGGCCCGTTTTCCGACCACATCATCGACAGAACGCCGCTTATGACCGAAAATGCCGAACACGTCGATGTTGAAGAAGCACGAAAAAAGGCCGCTTTGGCACTCGGAGTTGAGGATTTCAGGGTTCTTGACTGCGAAGCCGGCGAGGAGGGAAAAATGCCGTCCTACTGCTTCTGGTGCGAAGGAGGACGCTGCGCGGTATCCGAAAACGGCGGATACACCGTCTACAGCATGAAAAGCCGCGCAGTCGACGATTCCGTGATTTCCCCCGAAGAGGCATGCGGCTATGCCGAAAAATATCTCGAAAATCTCGGAATAGAGGGCATGGAAAGAACCTACTACGAATGCTATAACAACGTCTGCACCGTCAATTACGCCTATTCCGAGGGCGGCGTAATCTGCTATACCGACCTGATTAAGGTCGCCGTCGCCCTCGACAACGGGGAAATTCTCGGCTTCGACGCGCGCGGATTTTTGGTGAACCATCACGACCGCGATTTTGAGGAGCCGAAGCTCGGCGAGGAGGAAGCCAAGGACGTCGCCGCCGACAGCCTCAGCGTTGAAAACTGCCGCCTCGCGGTTATCCCGACTGATTCGGTAAAGGAGAAGCTCTGTTACGAGCTCAAGTGCCGCGACGGCGACAAAACGGTTCTCGTCTACGTCAACGCGATGACGGGCGACGAGGAGGATATTTTGATGCTCATTGAGAGCGATACGGGAGTGTTGGCGGTGTAGGGGCGGGGGTTGCACGACTGCTTGAACGAGTTTTGTGGGGGCTGGAATGGTTGGTTTGACGGTGGGAGCGGGGCAGGGACGCGCGGCGGGAAAAGCGGAAAAATGGCGCGAAACTGCGGGGGCGGGCGGGTGGGACGATGGAGGCAGCTTTTCCCGCCGCGCGTCCCGCAGCACCCGGCAAGGCGCGGCGAATGGGGCGGGGTGGGCGGGCGGGTGGCGGGCAGAAAGCCATGTCGGCCGCAGGAATCAGCCCCATTCGCCGCGCCGGACTTACGCAGAAAGCCCACGGCAAGCACGCGCCCCAATCCCCGGCCTGCGCCGAATCCCGCCCCCCGAAGCCCGCAGGGCGGAGCGGGGGCGGGTGAGGGGCAGGCTTTGGAAAAACGCGCTATACTGCCGCCTTCATCGTATGTTTTCTGACTTCCGCCTCCGTGCCTCTGACCGGATTCGTTCCTCGCCCACCCCCGCTCGGCCCCGCAAGGGGGCTTCGGGGGGGCGGGTTCGTCGCGAATTGGGGCGCGGGGACTCCGCTAATTTCGTCGGTCCCACCCACCCGCCCGCCCACCTTTCCCTCGCCGTCCCCGCTCCGTCCCCGCGCCCCCCTCTTCCCCCCCAATATTTTTTCTCCCTAAACCTTGCAATTTTCCGCGATATACGCTATAATATACCTACAGGGGATTTTTATCCCGAAAAGACATTATATTCAGGAGGTTACAACAATGCTTGTATCGGCAAAGGAAATGCTCAACAAGGCGCGCGACGGACACTATGCCGTCGGTCAGTTCAACATCAACAATCTGGAGTGGACAAAGTGCGTACTCCAGACCGCGGAGGAGCTTAAGGCTCCCGTTATCCTCGGCGTGTCCGAGGGCGCGGGAAAGTATATGTGCGGCTATGACACCGTCGTCGGAATGGTAAAGGGTATGATTAAGTGCCTCAATATCACCGTTCCCGTCGCTCTGCACCTCGACCACGGCACCTTTGAGGGCGCGAAGGCCTGCATCAACGCCGGCTTCTCGTCCATCATGTTCGACGGCTCCCACTATCCGATTGAGGAAAACATCAAGCTCACCACCGCTCTCGTCAACACCTGCGACATTCTCGGAATCTCCCTCGAGGCCGAGGTAGGCGCAATCGGCGGCGAAGAGGACGGCGTAGTCGGAATGGGCGAGGTCGCCGACCCCAAAGAATGCAAGATGATTGCCGACCTCGGAGTTACAATGCTCGCTGCCGGAATCGGAAACATTCACGGAAAATATCCCGCCAACTGGCCCGGCCTCCGCTTCGACGCCCTTGAGGCAATCAAGGCCGAAGTCGGCGACATGCCCCTCGTTCTCCACGGCGGCACCGGCATTCCCGAGGACATGATTAAAAAGGCCATCTCCCTCGGAGTAGCCAAAATCAACGTCAACACCGAGTGCCAGATTGCCTTCTCGGCGGCCGTCCGCAAGTACATAGAGGACGGAAAGGACCTCGTCGGCAAGGGCTTCGACCCGAGAAAGGTTCTCGCCCCCGGCTGCGACGCCATCAAGGCCACCGTCAAGGAGAAGATGGAAATCTTCGGCTGCATCGGCAAAGCCTGAACCCCCGCATAAATACCGAAAGCCGCCGGGCTCTTACCCGACGGCTTTTTTCTTTTTGAATGTTTTTTGCATGTTTCCGCTAACGAAGCGGCGGTTTGTCAAAATCCCTGAACGAAGCCGTTATTTTTCCTCCGATTCGGATTTATCCGCCGACCGACGCATTTTTCCGAATACGACAGCCAAAACGGCGCAGACGGCAATCCCTAAAACGTACGGAACGGCGAGCACAAACGCCGTGCTTGCCGGCGCGCTGAAACCGGCATACCGCCCTCCCCAAAGCAGGCTGCAATAGTTATACGCCACGGTGGCGCACATAACGTCGGAGAGCAAAACCGCCAGAATTGCGAAAATAACGGATAATTTTTTCATTTTTTTACTCCTTTCGGCCTTTGCAATCCGCCTTCTGCGGCAGATTTTTTGTAAAAATCATCTCGAGCGGCTCGTTCGGCAAAATAAGCGCGCCGCATTCTGAATAGCCGATTTTTCGGTAAAAGAACTGCGCCCGCTCGTCGGATTGGGTGGAGGTGAGAACCCTCCGGAAGCCGCTTTTTGCCATCTCTCCTTCCCAAAACGACGCAAGCTCCCTGCCGAAGCCGCGGCCCCTGAAGCCTTCAAGGATATAGAGCATGTTCATAAAAGGAATATTATCCCAGAAAAGCCCGTATCTGAGCCAGCCGGCAAATTCATCGCCGTCGAAAATCAGGATAACCCTCTTTTCGGGGAGGATTCTTCTAAGCTCCTCTTCCGGAATATGGCGGTCGAGCTCCTTCAAAAGGGCGAAATCCCGGCTTTCGGCATACCTAATCATCGCCGGGCTCCTCTTTCTCGAAGCTGTTTTCCTCCTCCATCAGCTTGAACTTTATCTCAAATTCCTCGGTTTTGTAATCGTCGGGACTGTCTGAATAGAGCACCCTCGTCACCTTCGCCGTTACCTCGTCGCCGGGGGAAAGCTCTAAAATAATCGCGTAAACGTCGTCCGCCGAACGGACCTTTTTGCCGTTCATCTCGGTGATGTAGTCCCCTACCCTGAGCTCGGTGTTCGCGATGTCGCAGTCGGGGGAGATTTCCGCGATTTCAAGCCCCGCGGGAATGTTAAAGAGCTCGGCGTAGCTGTCGCTTACCTCCCTGAAGGAAATCCCGACGCGCGGGCGGCCGATTACCCTGCCGTTTTCGATAAGCTGTTCAATTATCGGCTTTGCCGCCGACATCTCTATCGCGAAGCCGATGTTGTCGTATTCAAGCGAATCGAGCTTCGAGGATGTGATTCCGATTACCTGTCCCCACATATTCACAAGCGCGCCGCCCGAGTTTCCCGGGTTAATCGCCGCGTCTATCTGTATGCAGGACATGCTTATATTCGTTGTTTCGACGCGAATCATTCTGTCGACGCCGGAAACTATACCGGTTGTAACGCTGCCCTCGAGCCCCGCCGGGGAGCCTATCGCGACGACCTGTTCGCCCGCGAAAACGGAATCCGAATCGCCGAACTGAACTGCGGGAAGATTCTTCGCATCGATTTTGATTACGGCGATGTCGCTTTTAACGTCGCTGCCGATTATTTTGGCGTTGTACTCCGTCCCGTCGGCGAGCCTTACCTTTACGGCAAGCCCGGAACGCTCCAGAACATGGGCATTGGTGATTATATAGCCGTCGTCCGACATAATCACCCCGCTGCCCTGACCGAAAGCGGCGAAGGCGGAGCCTTCCTCGAAGGATTCTATCGTCACAATCGACGGCGAAATCGCCCGGGCCACGCCCTCGACGGTGAACCGCCCGTCGGGCTGATAGAACCGCTCCTCAAGCTTCGGAACCTCGGCAATCGGGAGCGTGAATTTTTCCCCGAAGCCCTCGCCGGTGACAAGGTTTTTGAACCAGCCCTTTCCGAGGGCGGCTCTCGCCGTCACGCAGAAAAGCACCGTGAACAGCACCGCCATCGTCAAAAACGCCTTCAGAAAGGCGTGGTCGTTGCCGCTGCGAAGCCTTCCGGGGGGCTTCGGCAGGTAGTCCCATGCCGCGGCCTCTGCTCCGGCAAGCTCCCGAAGCTCGGCTATTGCCTCCGCGCCGTTATCGTCGGCGGGGGTGTATATCTCGTTGTCCTGCATTGTATCAAACCTTTCTTGCGCATTTCTTTTACGGGTGGGTGCAAAATCACCGGCGCGGGAACGGAGCTCCTTTCGCGGGCCCCACCCGCCCGCCCCTCCCCCTTCATCTCCCGCCCCCGCTCCGTTCCCGCGCCTGCCGGGATTTGATTCCGGGAGAAGGCGCGGCGGAAAAGCGGGAGGGTTGCGGGAAGGTGGGGAGGGCGGGTGGGTGGGCCCGGCGCAGCAGCTTTTCCGCCGCGCCGGCGGCTCAGCGAAAAGCCTTATTCCCCCAAGGCCCCGTCAGCCGTTCCCTAATTCTGCTTCCCCTTTTTTGGTTTAAGAAGCTTCGCCGCGACGACCGCCGCAGCAACTACCGCCCCAGCCTTCGCGAGGGTCGCGGGCGTGATGTTTATGTTTATGTCCGTCGGGCGGATGTATTCCGTCGGCTCCTTTTCGGAATCGCCGGAAGCCGCCTCTTTTTTCTTTTCGGGCTTTTTCCTGCTGCCGTAAAGCTCGGGGTGGCGGTATGCCGGGGTTTCCTCCTCGGCGAAGTACCTCTCGTCGTATGCGTAGTCGAACCCCTCGCTTATTTCGCCGTCCTCCATCTCGTCGACGGCCTTTTCCATGGTGTCGAGCTTCTCGCTCATGTGCCGGAGCTCCTCGTGAAGATGCGCTTCAAGCTCATCCATCGAGGCGAGCGTTCGATTCATCGCCTCCGCCTCGGGAAGCGGTCCCGCCTTTTCCGCCGTTTCAGGCTCGGGAAGCACTTTTTCCGCCTCAGATGCGGAATCATCCGCTTCGGGCTCTTCTTCGCGAATCTTTGCGGGCTCTTCGGAAGCCTCCTCGGGTTCGTCGTATGACTTTTTGTAAATTTCCTCGATTTCGTCCGGCAAAAAGCTCTCATGCGCGTCGTCCGCGCCTTCGTTTTCGGCGGAAATCTCCTCCGCCGTTTCCGAAATTTCCTCCGCCGCGGCAGCAATATGCTCCACAGCCTCCTCAACGGCGGCCTCGGCGGCTTCCGGCTCTTCCGAGGACATAATCCTGTCGAGGCTCTCGGCGTAAAGCTCATTCGCCGGCCTTATATCCGCTTCGGGCGCGGGAACGGGCTCCGGTTCGGGCTCTGGTTCATCGTCAACAACCTCCGGCTCCGGCATTATAACCCCCGCCGGCGGCGTCGAAACGTATTCGTAAGCGTCGTCGTAGCCGTCCTCGCCGTCCTCATATCCGTCGCCGTCGCCGAGCTCGCTCTCGATTTTCCCTATGACAACGTCGCCGTCGGTATCGGCCTGACGAAGCCCCAAATCGGCCTGTTCCTCCTCGGAAGCCTCGGACTTCGCTTTTTCGGCCTCGGAAGCCTCGGCGGCTTCCTTCTCCTTTTTGAGGCGTTTTCTGTATTCTTCCTCCTGCTTTCTGCTCAGCGGGAAATCCTCATCGAAAAAATCAAACATTTTTATCCTCCGTATTCTCGCTCACATTCAGGGCGAATTTATAGCCGACGCTCCATACCGTTTCAAGCGACCATCTCGGGGAAACCCCGTCGAGCTTGTCGCGAAGCCTCTTTATATGCACGTCTATCGTCCGCGAGCCGCCGTAGTATTCAAATCCCCAGATTTCGTCAAGAAGCTGGTCGCGGTTAAAAACCGTGTTCGGGTGGCTCGCAAGATAGAATAGAAGCTCAAGCTCCTTCGGCGGGGTGTCGGTAACCCTGCCGCGAACGCGAAGCTCGTATCTCGACATGTCTATGTCAAGGCCGTCGTAGTGAACCTCGCTCTGTTTTTCGTCGGAAATTCTCGGCCCCGCCCGCCGAAGCACCGCTTTTAACCTCGCGATGACTTCCTTGCCGTCGAACGGCTTTACAATATAGTCGTCCGCGCCGAGCTCGAGCCCGAGAACCCTGTCGAATACCTCGGATTTCGACGTCACGAATATAAGCGGGAGCGGCGAACGCTTTCTAATCTCGCGGCAGACCTGCCAGCCGTCGACGCGTGGCAGAACCGCGTCCAAAAGCACGGCGTCGGGCTTGAAACCGGAGAATTTGGCGAGGCCGTCCTCGCCGTCGAAGGCGCACGCGACGGCGTAGCCCTCCTTTTCAAGGCAGATTCGCAGAAGCTCCGCCGAGCTCTGGTCGGCGTCGATTATCAAGACCTTTATTGCCTGCAAAATTGACCGCTCCCTTCGTTTTGATTTTATACCCGATTATATTATAGAACAATTGCGGTAAAATTGCAAGTGTTATGTTGCAAAAAGATGAATAAATTGCAAATTAGGTGCCGGCAATTTACGTTTTGGAAATAAATATGGTCGTGTTGCCCAAATTTATCGCCGAAAAACAGGCTCGAAATCGGCGGTTTCTACAAAATCTCTCAAAATTCAAATCTACCGACATTAACCGCTTGATTTTTTTGAAAATGTCGGTATAATAGAATTAGCACTCTGAAAGTGAGATTGCTAAAAACAGTCAGAACACATTTTTATAGGAGGTAATTTAAGATGACACTGAAACCCCTTTTTGACCGCGTAATCGTCAAAATGGCAGAGGCGGAGGAAACTACCAAGTCGGGAATTATTCTCACCGGCTCGGCGAAGGAGAAGCCGCAGCTTGCCGAAGTAATCGCCGTAGGCGACGGCAACCCCCGCGACGGCAAAGAGCCCGTCGCCATGAAGGTTAAGCCCGGCGACAAGGTGCTTTTGTCAAAATATTCCGGCACCGAAGTAAAGGTCGACGGCGAGGAGCTTATCATCGTGAACATGGGCGACATTCTCGCCGTGGCAGAGTAATTAAGGAGGAAAAGTTTTTATGGCTAAGGAAATCATCTACGGAGAGGACGCAAGAAAGGCTCTCCAGGCGGGCATCGACAAGCTCGCCAACACCGTTAAAATCACCCTCGGCCCGAAGGGCAGAAACGTAGTTTTAGACCGCACCTACGGCCTTCCGCTGATTACGAACGACGGCGTTACCATCGCAAAGGAAATCGAGCTTGAGGACACCTTCGAGAACATGGGCGCGCAGCTCATCCGCGAAGTCGCCACCAAGACTAACGACGCCGCCGGCGACGGCACCACCACCGCTACCCTGCTCGCCCAGGCTCTTGTCAGGGAGGGTATGAAGAACATTGCCGCAGGCGCGAACCCGATGATTCTCAAAAAGGGCGTTCAGAAAGCTGTCGACGCGGCTGTAGCGGCCGTTTTGGAGCATTCGCAGGCCGTTTCCGGAAGCGCGGACATCGAAAGAGTTGCTACCGTTTCCTCGGGCGACGAGAGCGTCGGCAAGCTTATCGCCGAGGCGATGGAAAAAGTCACCTCCGACGGCGTTATCACGATTGAGGAATCCAAAACCGCCGAAACCTACAGCGAAGTCGTCGAGGGAATGCAGTTCGACCGCGGCTACATCACCCCCTACATGGTAACCGATACCGACAAGATGGAAGCCGTCCTTGACGACGCGTATATCCTCGTAACCGACAAGAAGATTTCGAGCATTCAGGATATTCTGCCGCTGCTCGAGGACATCGTTAAGAGCGGTAAGAAGCTTCTTATCATCGCCGAGGATCTCGAAGGCGAGGCCCTTTCCACCATTCTCATCAACAAGCTCCGCGGAACCTTTACCTGCGTTGCCGTCAAGGCACCCGGCTTCGGCGACCGCAGAAAGGAAATGCTCCGCGACATCGCCACCCTCACCGGCACCGACGTTATCTCCGAGGAGCTCGGCTTCGAGCTTAAGGACACCACCGTCAACGACCTCGGCCGCGCAAGACAGGTCGTCGTTTCCAAGGAGAACACCATCATCGTCGACGGCGCGGGCGACCCCGACGAAATCAAGGCGAGAGTTGCGCAGATTCGCTCTGAAATCGAGAACACCACCTCCGATTACGACAAGGAGAAGCTCCAGGAGAGGCTTGCAAAGCTCGCGGGCGGCGTAGCCGTCCTCAGAGTCGGCGCAGCTACCGAGGCGGAGATGAAGGAGAAGAAGCTCCGCGTTGAGGACGCCCTTGCGGCCACAAAGGCTGCCGTAGAGGAAGGAATCGTCGCCGGCGGCGGAACCGCGCTTATCAACGCCATTCCCGCGGTCGAGAAGATTATCCCCTCGCTCGAGGGCGATGAAAAAACCGGCGCGAGAATCGTTCTCAAGGCCCTCGAAGAGCCCGTAAGACAGATTGCCGCCAACGCCGGCCTCGACGGTTCGGTAATCATCGACAAGATTAAGAGAGCCCGCCGCGTCGGGTACGGCTTCGACGCGTACAAGGAGGAGTATACCGACATGATTGCCTCCGGAATCGTCGACCCGACCAAGGTAACGCGCTCCGCGCTCCAGAACGCCGCCTCCGCCGCCGCAATGGTTCTCACCACCGAGAGCCTTGTGGGCAACAAGAAGGAGGATAA
>CANPZQ010000055.1 GCA_947588775.1 uncultured Clostridia bacterium | reverse complement strand
CCCATTCAGCTGACACTTTCCTCGGAGGATTCCGAGGCAATTTTGGCGGCTGCGGGAATAGTCCTGCCCGACGCCGACGTTGCAAAAGGCGCGGGCACATCTATCAAATATTGCTATTACTACGACGACTTCCACAACTACTCGGAAGACGAGCTTATCCAAACGGGCTACTGGACCTTTCAACAGAAGTACGGCGGCAATGTCGAATGGATAGAAACGACATGGGAGACGCTGAGCACCGACATGGCAAATCTTGTCCTCTCGGACGACTCGCCCGACTTTTCCCGTGCATGGGAGGCATCTTTCCCGAACGGCTTTATCAACGGGCTTTATCAGCCCGTCGACGGCTATGTCGACTACTCCGACCCGCTCTGGGGGAGCATGAAATACTTCTCCGACACGTTCTTCTCGGTCGGCGGCAGACCGTATATGTTCCTGACCGACGTCAAGAACAACAGCCTTGTCATTTACAACCGTCGCATATTTGGCGAATATGGCTTTGACGACCCCGCCGAGCTTTATTACAACGGGGAATGGACTTGGGACGAAATGATGGACATGGCTCTTGATTTCTGCGACCCCGACGAGGAAAAATACGCCTTTAACGGCTGGCACACCGACGCCACATTCATGAGCTCCACCGGGACGTATTTGGTGCTTCTTGACCCCGACAGCGGAAAATTCGTTTCAAACGTCGACGACCCGAGGATAGAGCGAGCCGCCAACTGGCTGATGGAATCAGGCAAGAACGACCTTTCATATCCGCAGTGGCGGAACGGCTACGTCCTCAATTACGGCGACGAGGGCGGCGGAATGAAAGAGGGCGTGACCCTGTTCGCCATGGGCCCGGCGTACATTATAGACGAGATAACTTCCCTTGAACAGGAAGAGGAGCACTTCGGCGACATGGATAACGAAGAGGTCATGATAGTGCCTGTTCCGAGAGACCCCAACGGCGACGGACAGTATTATATAGATTCGATTCCGGTAGGATATTGTCTTGTCAAGGGTGCCCAAAACCCCGAGGGCGTGGCTCTTTTATCAATGTGCGAACGCTTCAAGATTATCGACCCGACAGTCATAAGCATCGACGACAGGCAGAAAAAGGAAGTCCTCAAATGGACCGACGAGATGATGGATATGTGGAAGCATATGTATGAGCTATCGTGCTCGGGCAGCACCGTCGTGCAGTACAGCGGCCTCGGCGACGTCTGCACATATGAAAACAACATGATCGGCTTCAACAACTGGAACAATCCGAGCAGCTGGGCAGAGCTGAAAGAATCGAATCAGGATGCGCTCGAATATGCCCTTGAGGAGCTGAATAATGAGCTTGCCGACTATGGGGGGTAAAATAGGTGAGGAGGCGTCGCCATGACAGACAATCAAAAACAGGAATATCTTCAAAAAATCGACAGCGTTATCGCCGCAGGAAAGTACAAAGATACATGGGAATCCCTATCCCACCACCCTGCACCAAAGTGGTTTTTGGATGGCAAATTCGGAATTTTTATCCACTGGGGCGTCTACAGCGTCCCCGCCTTCGCCTCCGAATGGTACTCGCGAAATATGTACATACAAGGCTCGGACGAGTTCAAGCATCACGTTGAAACCTACGGTGAGCACAAAAATTTCGGGTATAAAGATTTTATCCCGATGTTCAAGGGCGAAAAATTCAACGCCGAGGAGTGGCTCTCGCTCTTCAAGCAGGCGGGCGCAAAATATGTCGTCCCCGTCGCCGAGCACCATGACGGTTTTCAGATGTATAAATCCGAGCTTTCGCACTGGAATGCCTCCGAGATGGGGCCATGTCGTGATGTTTTGGGCGAGCTGACCGAGGCAGCAAAGCGGCATGGGATAGTCAACTGCGCGTCGACGCACCGCATAGAGCACTGGTTCTTTATGGGGCATGGGCGGGAGTTCGAGAGCGACATATCCCCCGAAAAAGAGGCTTGGGATTTCTACGCCCCTGCCATGCCCGAGCCCGACACATTCGCGCTCGACAGTCAGCCCGCGCCGACAAAGGATTTTTTGGACGACTGGATGATTCGCACATGCGAAATCATCAACAAATACAAAATTCACCAGCTTTACTTCGACTGGTGGATTCTCAGACCCGAGGCAAAGCCGTATCTTAGGAAGATCGCAGCCTACTATTACAATCGCGCCGAGGAGTGGGGCGAGGAGGTCATGATCGCCTACAAGCACGACGCGTTCGCGTTCGGGACGGCGGTCGTTGACATGGAGCGGGGCAAATTTGCCGAAATAAAGCCCTTCCCGTGGCAGACTGATACCGCCATCGGCAAGTGGTCATGGGGCTACACGACGACTAACCAGTTTAAAGATTCCCGCGATATTATCCGCGACCTTGTCGATATCGTTTCCAAAAACGGCTGCATGCTCTTAAACATCGGCCCGAAGCCGGACGGAACTATCACCGATGAGGAAAAGAGCGTGCTTTTGGACATCGGCAGATGGCTCAAAATCAACGGCGAGGCGATTTACGGCACACACGTCTGGCGCATTGCCGCCGAGGGTCCCACCAAGATGCGCGAGGGCATGTTTACCGACAACGACGGGTACGACTACACGCCGGAGGATTTTAGGTTTACCGCAAAGGGCGGGAACATTTATGCGGCATGCCTCAGTTATCCGAGCGACGGCAAACTCACCGTGAAATCCCTGCGCAACGGTTCTCCCCATGCACAAATCAAGTCCGTCGAGCAGCTCGGGAGCGATAAAAAGGCTATATGGACACGCGACGATGACGGTCTGCATATTGACGGCGAACCGATGGAAACGAGAAACCCGGTAGTGTTTAAAGTGGTGACGGATTAACAAACACCCCGCCCTGTGAAAGCAGAGCGGGGTGTCTATACATTGAAACAAGGAAAATCATATCCCTATCCTTCTGAATTTTCTCCACCCCGCCAACAGCACCGCTGCCGAAATACATATCCAAAGCGCAGCCGTCGCAGCTTCAAACCATTCTCCTCTTGCCGGGTCAAATTCTATAAACCGCATTCCCGAGCTGTACCAGAGCACCGGCGGCGTCATTAACGAAACGGTGTGCCACATTCCCGCAGGCACGGCGTATGGCAGGAGCAGTAATCCCAAAAAAGCGACCCCTGAACCGAGCATGACAAAATAGCTGTTTCGCGCGAAAAAATACGCTCCGGCGCAGACGGCGGCAGTTATCAGTATCAACGCGGCGCAGAGCCCGAGCGACGCCGAAAGCTGTCCGAAAACGCTCATTTTAGTCCATGTTATGAACGGATACGTGAAAAACGTCGTCGGTTCTGTCAGGGTGAATGCACTTACCGACGTCTGCCACAGCCCTTTCATCGGCACTATGGCCGAAAAAACTGCAAGCGGCATCATGAACAGAATCGCGGAGGAAATAAGGCTGAAAACCGCACCCGCAAGCAGTTTTTTCAGCTGAACCTTTCGTCCGCACTTCGTCGCATACACAAGCCCCTCGGCGGCATTCACGCGCTCATAGTCCATGAGATACAGCACTCCGAGCGCAGTCAAAATCATGCTTTCGAGCAGTGAGCGTGACAGCAGCCCGCAGAGCTTTTTATGGATTTTGTATGCGGGACCGGGGTAGAAATTCCCGTCGGCTTCGCCTGTTTTGCGGATATTTTCCACGCGTGTCTGCAACTCGGCATAGTTCTTTTCCGCCCATTTGCGGTACGCACTGTCCTGCGGCACGTCCGAGTAATATAGCGACATTTTCTGCTTAAATATCTCGTTCATGTCGAGGTCGTCGTAAATTGCGGAAAACTCGTTATAGAAGTTTTGGTAATATTCGATTGCGCCTTCTTCCGCATTCTCTGCACCGACAATCGCTACATATATCCCGCCATATCCGCAATATTTCGGAGAAAGGTCGTCATACAGTATAACAATATCATATACCGTGAATACCGCCAGAAGTCCCAAGAGAAACGGGCAGAGCAGCAGCTTTTTTAATTCATGACGAAAAATTCTCACAGAATATCCCTCCTGCCGTCGTGCTTAAGAATCAGACAAACCGCAGTCACCGTCCCTATACAAATCGGCAGGGTTATCACGAACGGCAGAGCGGCCGAGCTCCAATAATGTGAATGAATCCATACGCGCTGAGCGGTGAAAAGTCCGGCTGCCGCTAAAAATTCGGCTCCGCAGAGGGCGACAATTACCGGTATGGAGACTGCCAGCCCCGATATGTAGTTTGTCGCAAATCTGCCGACAATATAGCTTAAAAGCCCCGCAGCACCGGAGAAAACGATAACTGCTGCAGCCATGATAAGAAGATACTGCCTATAGCTCAGCTTGATCCACATATCATAATAATAGTTATCCATCGGGCAGTCGAGGAACACTCCTGCGCCTTTGTTCATAAGTGCCGCGCCGTATATTGCACAGGAGGCAATTCCCGCAAAAAGCCCGAAAAAACCACTGACCGCCGCTTGTATCCTGAATATTTTTCTGCCGATTTTCGAGGACAGCGCGATAGGATAAATTCCCCGCAGACGGTCGGTGATGAGCATAAACAGCACCGCTGAAAACACCGCAAGCGAGCATATTATGACAATGTGCAATGAGTCGTCCTCAACGACTTTTTGCGGAGTTATCGTGAGAAGCGATGTCTCGTCCGAGCGGAATTTTTTCTCAATCATTTCCGCCATTTCCGGATTAAGGTCGTCGAGATAACGCTGCCTGTTCTTTATAGTTTCGTCCGTTGCAAAAGTCCCGCCGTTCTCAATATCAATCAAAAGCCTGTTTTCGAGTTCATTGAGCTTAAAGCTCAGCTCGCTTGCCGGCATAAGTTCAAAGGTATAGCGGTTGATTTCGGCGTCAACGGCACTATCCTCATCGGTGAGCTCGTCTTTCATGCGAAGCTCACCTTTAGCCTCGCAATACTGCTTATAATTTTCAATTCCGTTATTTTTAAATATTTCGCTTTTTTGCATCTCTGCCTCAAAATCCGTGACAAGACCGTTGTAGAATTCCATGAACTCAGGCATTTCGTCCCGCGAGAGCGTCGGCCCGAATATTTTTATCATTTCGGCATGTACTTCGGTGTCCCAAGGATTGCCGGTGTTTACCTGCGGCCAGTATTGCAGCTGCAAAAAGCCCCGGCAGTAGATATAAATAAAAACTACAAGCGTAATCAGCAAAATCGGGTTGAAAAGTTTCTTTACTTCATTAGATATTATCTTCATATCATCACCTGTAGGTCACGAGGAAAATGTCCTCTAAATTCGGTTCTGCGGGTGCATACGGGGCAGGGGAAGGGGAGTATAATCTTACCGCCATCGAATTCTGTTCCTGCCGCGCCGACAGCACAAAATATTCCCGCTCAAAGGTTTCGTATTCGCCGTCCGGCACCGACGTTTCATACACATGTCCCACAAGCTCGGCCGAGAGCTCCGGCACCGTGCTGTCCCTGAAAAGCCGTCTGTCCTTTATCATGATGACGCGGTTTGCGATGCTCTCGATGTCGCTGACGATGTGGGTTGAGAGGATAACGGTGCGGTCCTTAGACATGGCCGATATGATGTTGCGGAACCTCACGCGTTCTTTCGGGTCGAGCCCCGCCGTCGGCTCGTCCAAAATCAGGATTTTCGGGTCGGACATGATGGCCTGAGCAATTCCGACCCGCTGCAGCATTCCTCCCGAGAACTTTTTCATCTTTATGTTCTTTGCCTCCGAAAGCCCGACTTCGTCAATCACATTTTCTATTTTTTCGCGCAGCCCTTTTTCGGGCATGCCCTTTAACGCCGCCAAATATTCAAGATACTGCATAGGCGTGTTTCCGCGATAATAGCCGAACTGCTGCGGCAGATAGCCGATAAGCCCGCGGTATTCCGCCCCCAATTTTTCGATAGGCGTACCGCAGTACAGAATCTCTCCGGATGTCGGCGTCAAAAGCGTTGTGAGCATTTTAATAAGTGTTGTTTTTCCCGCTCCGTTCGGGGCCAGAAGCCCGTAAAGCCCGTTTCCGAGGCTCAATGAAATATTTTCTACCGCAGGCTTTTTCCCGTAATATTTTGTAACATTGTCAACGGTCAGCATACTTGATTTCCACCTTTCCGACATATAAAACAATTCCCGTAAAGCTTGCCGCCGCGACGGTAATATGCACCGCAAGCGGGATAATATTGATAAGACGATTAAATATTAACGCTCCGCTTTCCGACCCGACGGCAAGTGCGCATACCGCCGTCCAGACGGCCGGAAGCGCGCAAATCGCCGCGGAGCTGCCGAATTTCTGATATATTTTCATGCTCATAAGCGCGAGCAGGACCGTAAACGCCGTCCCCGCCGCGCAAAGGCTCCATACGCCGCTCAAATGCCGAAAAACAGCCGCAACGAGCAGCAGATTCATGAATACGGCCGCGACGGAGGCATAGAGCGTGCGCAGCGCGACAATGTAAAAATAGGGGAACCGAAGCACCGATTTCAGCTCGATTATCTCGCTCTGTTCCTCCGAAAATACGGACAGAAAGTTGAACACGAAGTAGGTAAGCGGATAAATTCCGAGTATTGCGACCCCGGCACGAACCGCGTCCATATGCCGCAGACTTAAGCAGAGCCACCAGAGCAGCGCGTAAATCAGAACGCTGATAAACCCCGCCGCCCCGCAGCCGTAAAATACGGTTTTAAGCCCCGGACGTCGGATTTTTTTGCGTGATACAGCCGCCGAGATTACCGTTTTTCTGCATTTTTCGATTTCCTCACGCGAGGGATATTTAATTTCAATCATTTTCCCGCTCCTTTCTTATTTTCCGCAAAACCGTGTAAAAGCGCGTTTTGACCGTGTTTTCCGAGATGCCGAGCTGTGCGGCGATTTCCGCGAACGTCATCTCTCCGAAAATTTTCATCTGAAATACAACTGCACGGGACGGCTCAAACTGCGAAACGGTTTCCATGACCGCCTGAATATCCTCCCGACATTCCAAAAGCCGTTCTATGTCAAATCCGTCCGAAACGTTATCGCAAGCGTCCTCCAAAGGCTCCGAAAGCACCGCTTCCCGGTGGGCACGGCTTCGGTAACAGTCGGTTACTTTGTTCGCGGCAATTTTATACAGCCATGTGCGAAACGAAGCTCTGCCGTCGAAGGTTCCGAGCGATGTGAAAACAGTCAGAAAAATGTCCTGCGTTATGTCGCGCGCCAAATCTACCGCGCCCGTTTGGCGGTAGACATAGGCATAAATTTTCGTGTAATATCGCTCAAAAAGCTCGTCCGCGGCTTCCCTTTGCCGCCGCAGGATTCGCCTGACCAGTTTTTCGTCCGAAGCCACATTCTCACCGCCTTGCATAAGTATATACGAAATCCGGGAGGGGATAGTTTTATTACGGCAGATTTTTTTCGGGCTGGGCAGATTATAACCTTTAATAATGAATGGTGTCAAGCGCGGCGCAGCCAATATAAATATGCGGCCAGACCGTATATTTAAATGTATCCCTTCTCCCCCCTCAAAAAAATTTTTTCCTCCCCCTTGACAACCCCGCCCCAATCTGCTATAATACCCATCGTAAAGAAAGCAGTCACGTTCGCGCGTGCTCGCCTCAAGCTTTGGCGAAGAGGCCGATATTAAGCTGTCAGCGGCATTTTTATGCCGTTATTGCGGTTACGGAGCGCGGCGGAATGCTGCGCTCTTTTAAATTCTCACTTATTGGAGGTGTTGCGCCATAGCCAGCATGGAGCACCAAATCAACGAAGAAATCCGCGACCCGCAGATTAGAGTCATCGACTCGGACGGAAGCCAGCTCGGAATCATTTCCTCCAAGGAGGCCCTCAATATCGCCGCCTCGAAGGATATGGACCTTGTAAAAATCGCCCCGGCGGCAAATCCGCCCGTCTGCAAGATTATGGACTACGCGAAATACTGCTTCGAGCAGTCCAAGCGCGAAAAGGAAGCAAGAAAGAATCAGAGAACCGTCGATGTCAAGGAGGTAAGGATAACCTCGAAAATCGACACCAACGACTTCAACACAAAGGTCAATCAGGCGATAAAGTTCCTGAAGGGCGGCGACAAGGTAAAGGTTTCAATCAAGCTTCAGTTCCGCAAGGGAGCCGCGATTCACTCCGAGCTGAGCACACAGCTTCTTGACCAGTTTAAGGAAGCCGTGGCTGAGTATGGCGTATTCGATAAGCCGAGCAAGGTCGAGGGACGCAACATCGTCCTTCTCGTTTCCCCGAAAAAACAGTAATAATTATTTTAGGAGGATACAAAAATGGCAAAAATCAAGGTAAAGACCCATTCGGGTTCCAAAAAACGCTTCGACTTCACCGCCACCGGCAAGGTAAAGTTCCAGCACGCTTACAAGAGGCACCGCCTTGTTTCCAAGGACCACAAGGCAAAGAGAATCGCCAGAGGCACCGCATACGCGTCGAGCGCGAACATTGAGGCACTCAGAAAAACCATCCCTTACAAATAAACCGCACGGGTTGTAAGGAAAATTACTTTTTAAATTTACGGAGGTATAAGCTATGGCTCGTGTTAAGGGAGCAATGATGACCCGCAAGAGAAGAAACAAGACCTTAAAGCTCGCAAAGGGCTACTGGGGTTCAAAATCCAAGCATTTCAAGATGGCGAAACAGGCCGTTATGAAATCCGGCAACTACGCATATATCGGAAGGAAGCAGAAAAAGCGCGAATTCCGTCAGCTCTGGATTGCCCGCATTTCCGCCGCCGCGAAGATGAACGGAATGAACTACTCCACCCTGATGAACGGACTTAAGAAAGCCGGCGTCGTTCTCAACAGAAAGATGCTTTCCGAAATCGCCATTAACGACCCCGCGGGCTTTACCGCGATTGTCGAGCAGGCTAAGGCGGCTCTCAATTAAAAAATCTGAAACACGCTCCTTTTGAGCGTGTTTTTGCGTATTGCATATACCCGCGAGGTGACGATGGATAATCTTATTACAAGCCGCGAAAACCCGAAAATAAAGGAATATATCCGCCTCCGCGACAAGAGGCAGGAGCGTGAAAAATCCGGCCTGTTTGTCCTTGAGGGAAGAAGAATAATCTTCGACGCAGTCGGCGAAAACGTCCCGCTTTCGGCGGTTTACGCCTCCGAGGGCTTCGCTTCGCGCTTTCCGGAGGAATTTGAAACGCTTCTTTCCCGCTTTCCGGGAAGGGTTTTCGGCGTTACCGGCGAGGTTTCGCGAAAGCTCTCCGAAACCGAGGAGCCGCAGGGGCTTTACGCCGTCGCGCCAAGACTTGACAAAAAGCTTTATTTGGATAAAATAGAAGCAAAGGGCAGATTTCTCGTTTTAAACCGACTTCAGGACCCCGGCAACGTCGGAACCGTCCTTAGAACCGCCGACGCGGTCGGAACCGACGGCGTATTTCTTTGCGGCTGCTGCGACGTATACAATCCGAAAACCGTCCGCTCGACGATGGGTTCGCTCTTCAGGGTCCAGTTTGAAGCGGAAATCCCTTACGAAGAGGTTATAAGCGGCCTCAGGGCGAAAAATATAACCGTCTGCGCGGCGGTCGTCGATAAGACGGCGAAAAGCCTTCGCGAATACGGCTTTCCCGACGGCGCGGCGGTAGTAATCGGAAACGAGGGCAGCGGTTTAAGCGAAGAAGAAGCCGCGCTATGCTCCGAGCGGCTTACGATAAAGATGAGCGGCAACGCGGAATCCCTGAACGCCGCCACCGCCGCCGCGCTGTTTTTATGGGAGCTCTGCAGGGGAGGTTAAGACCGTGGAATACACCGAAAAGGACTGCTGGATATGGCTTACGCTCGCCTTCGGGGCGGCCAATTCCCACAAGTGGGCGGTGCTGTCACACTATAAATCCGTCGTCGAGGCATGCGAAAAAATCACCTCGGGGGACTATACATATATCCTCCCGAACGATTTGAGATACGTCCGCTCCGCCGGCATGAATCAGGCGGTAAAGCTCTCGAAGCTCTGCGAGGAGCGCGGAATAGAAATCGCGACGTTCAGCGACCCGCTCTTTCCCGACAGGCTCCGCGAAATATACAACCCGCCCGCGCTGTTATACTACCGCGGCGACATCTCGGGAATCGACGACAGCGTCGTAATAACCGCCGTCGGCACAAGGCACCCGAGCGAATATTCCGTAAACGTCGGGTCAAGAATATGCTCCGAGCTTGCCGGCAGGGGAGTTATCATCGCAAGCGGCTTCGCCGTCGGCCTCGACAGCGTCGCGCACCGCTCGGCGATAAAAGCCGGCGGGAGAACGATAGCCGTTCTGCCCTGCGGGATTTCCTACGACTATCCTAAGGAAAACGCCGACGCGAAGGAAACAATCGTCGCGAAGGGCGGCGCGATTATAAGCGAATACCCGCCCGACGCAAAGGCGACGACCCTCGGCTTTCGTGCAAGAAACAGAATCCTCTCGGGAATCGGCCTCGGCACCCTGATAATCCAGTGCGCCCCGCACGGCGGCCCGCTCAGCACGGCTTCCTTCGCGCTTTCCCAGGGGAAGGATATTTTCTGCGTCCCGCCGCACGATTTGTACGACGAAGCATACGGCGGAGTTATCGGGCTTTTGCGCGACGGCGCGAAGCCGGTTTTCGGCAGCGAGGACGTTATCAACGAATATATCGGCCTCTATCCGCATAAGCTTCGTGCGGGCGCGGAGGTTCCGAAGCCCGCGATGCCCGTATCCTCGGACGGCGAGCCGTCGAAAAAGCGGCCATCAAAGAGGCCCGCGAAGGATAAATCCCCCGAAAAGCCGGATACCCCGCCGAACCCCGCGGAATTTTCCCCGGCGGCGATGGTTTACGGCGACCCCGCCTGTCTTTTCGGGACGAAAAAGGAGATTTACGATTTTATTCTTTCGCACGGCGAGGTCCACATCGACGAAATATCCCTCGGAATCCCCGACGTTGCGGAGGTCGAGGCGTTTGTCACCGAGCTTGAATTAGACGGGCTGATAAGCTCGCTCCCCGGCAACAGGCTGAAAATAAAATAATTAACCGGCAAAGATAAGAGGTAAAAAATGTCAGATTTAATCATACTTGAGTCGCCCTCTAAGATTCACACCGTCCAGAACACCCTCGGCAGCGGCTATAAGGTCGTCGCCTGCAAGGGGCATGTCAGGGACCTTCCCAAATCGAAGCTCTCGGTCGACATCGAGCACGGCTTTAAGCCGACCTACGAAAACATCAGCGGCAAGGAGAAGGTAATCGACGAAATCCGCGCGCTTGCGAAAAAGTCGGACCACGTCTACTTCGCGACCGACCCCGACCGCGAGGGCGAGGCGATTTCATGGCACCTTGCGACGCTTTTGGGCTTCGACATGGCCGAAAAGAACCGCGTAACCTTCAACGAAATAACAAAAACCGGCGTTGAGGCGGGAATGGCCTCTCCGCGAACGATTGACATGAACATCGTGAACGCCCAGCAGGCGAGGCGGATTTTGGACCGCATAGTCGGCTACAAGCTTTCTCCGTTTTTGTGGAAGAAGGTTCGCCGCGGGCTTTCCGCAGGAAGGGTTCAGTCCGCCGCCGTCAGAATGATCGTCGACCGCGAAAACGAGATTAAAGCCTTCGTTCCGGTGGAATACTGGACTGTGGAAGCAAAGCTCAACGCCGCCGGCAGCCGAAAATCCTTCACCGCGAAGCTTGCGACGGTAAACGGCAAAAAAGCCGACCTCAAAACGAAGGAAGAAACCGACGCGGTTTTAAAGCAAATCGACGGCGCGGATTTCACCGTCGCCTCGGTTAAAAAGGGAACCCGCCAGCGTTCTCCGGCCGCTCCTTTTTCGACGTCAACGCTTTTACAGGACGCCGCCCAGCGGCTCGGATTCCAGTCGCGAAGGACGATGAACGTCGCGCAGGAGCTCTACGAGGGCGTCGATATTGAAAATCTCGGCCCTACCGGCCTTATAACATACATGAGAACCGACTCTCTGAGGATTTCCGACGAGGCCAAGGCTGCGGCCCGCGACTTCATAAGCTCGGCATACGGCCCCGGCTATCTTCCGAAAACCCCGAAAAACTACCGCGCGGGCGGCTCAAACGTCCAGGACGCCCATGAGGCGATTCGCCCGACAATGCCGGAGCTCGTCCCGGAGTCGATTCGCAGCTCTCTCACCCCCGACCAGTTCAAGCTCTACCGCCTAATTTGGT
>CANPZQ010000054.1 GCA_947588775.1 uncultured Clostridia bacterium | reverse complement strand
CGGCGCAGATTTCCGCGCGCTTATGGATTCCGAATACACGGTAGTCACCCCCGACAGCCGAAACCCCTATAAGCAGATGTATGTTCAGAACTGAGTAAGGAGATTTGCAGATGATTTATACTCCCGAGGAAACGATGCAGTATGTTGCGGAGGAGGATGTAAAGTTTATCCGCCTCGCGTTCGTCGATGTTTTCGGCGTCCAGAAGAATATATCGATAATGCCGGGCGAGCTTGAGCGCGCCTTCAGATACGGCATACCCGTCGACGCCTCCGCGATTGCGGGCTTCGGGGGAGTTGTTCATTCCGATTTGATACTGAAGCCCGACCCCTCTACGCTTGCGGTTTTGCCGTGGCGGCCCGAGCACGGCAGGGTAGTGAGAATGTTCTGCACGATCACCCACCCCGACGGCAGGGAATTCGCCTGCGACACCCGCACTCTTCTCAAAAAAGCGGTGGAGCTCGCCGAGCGGGAGGGCTACCGCTTCTACATAGGCTCCGAAACGGAGTTTTACCTCTTCAAGCGCGGCGAGGACGGCGAGCCGACCTCCGAGCCCTACGACCATGCGGGATATATGGACATCGCGCCCGCCGACAAGGGCGAAAACGTAAGGCGGGAAATCTGCCTCGACCTCGAGAGAATGGGGATTATACCCGAGAGCTCCCACCACGCCGAGGGCCCCGGCCAGAACGAAATCGAGTTCCGCCGCGCCGACCCCCTGACCGCCGCCGACGATACGGTTACTTTCCGCTCTGTCGTAAGCACAATTGCCGCGAGAAACGGCCTCTACGCCGACTTTTCCCCGAAGCCTATCAAAAACCGCGCGGGAAACGGCTTTCATATTAAAATTTCCGTCGCTAACAACGAGCGCGGCGAGCTTTTGCCGAAGGTAATCGCGGGGATACTCCGCCGCGTCCCGGACATGACGCTGTTTTTAAACACCTCGGACGAATCCTACATGCGCCTCGGTGCTAACAAGGCCCCGAAGTACATCACATGGTCGAGCGAGAACCGCTCCCAGCTTGTGAGAATCCCCGCGCCCTTCGGTGAATCCCAGGACCTCCGCGCCGCGGAGCTTCGTTCGCCGGATTCCTTGGCGAACCCCTATCTTGCCTTCGCGCTTCTGATACTCGCGGGGCTCGAGGGCTTAAAGGAGGGCACCGAGCTTCCGGTTCCGGTCGATATAGACCTCTATTCCGCCGACGAGCAGGCTTTGAGCGGCCTGAAAATGCTTCCGCACGATTTGGAGGAGGCGGTTCGCGCCGCAAGGTCGAGCGATTTCATCGCCGGGGCCGTCAATCCGAAAATTTTAGAGTGCTACTGCAAAAAGTGAGCTCTGATTCCGTTTAAGGAGGATTCCCGCGTGAGCCTTAAGGAACGGCTTTACAGTGTTCTGATTGTTTCAGATTCCGAAAAATTCAACCGCGCGCTCGGCCCCGCGCTCCCCGAAGGCCGCTACAGCCCGATTAAAACGGTTTCCTGCGTCGGGGCCGCGAGGCGGGAGCTTTTGGAGCGCGGCTACGATATTGTTATCATCAACACGCCGCTTCCCGACGATTTCGGCGCGGAGCTTGCCGCCGACATTTCGTCCGACGCCGGGACGGGAGTGCTTTTGTTTGTTAAAAGCGACAGCTTCGGCGACGTCTGCGAGCAGGTCGACGGCACAGGCGTTTTAACGGTTTCAAAGCCCGCAAACGGCCACCTTGTGCTTCAATCGCTGGTTCTTCTGTGCGCCACTCGCGACAGGCTCCGCAGAATGGAGCAAAAGACCGCCTCCATCGAGGAAAAAATGGAGGAAATCCGGCTTGTGAACCGCGCGAAGTGGAAGCTTATCGACAACCTCGGAATGACCGAGGCGGAGGCGCACCGCTATATCGAGCGGCTTGCGATGAATAAATGCGTCAGCAAATCCGCCGTCGCCGAGCAGATTATTCACGGAAGGTAATTTTTATACATAATTTTCAAAAAGGGGGATAAAAATGTCAACAAAGTATATTTTTGTAACGGGAGGCGTTGTTTCCGGCCTCGGAAAAGGCATCACCGCAGCTTCCTTGGGAAGGCTTCTAAAGGCCCGCGGCCTTAAAGTCGCCGCCCAGAAGCTCGACCCGTACATAAACGTCGACCCGGGGACGATGAGCCCATACCAGCACGGCGAGGTTTACGTCACGGAGGACGGCGCGGAAACCGACCTCGACCTCGGCCACTATGAGAGATTCATCGACGAGGATTTGAATAAATATTCAAACCTTACGACCGGAAAGGTATACTGGAACGTCCTTAATAAAGAGCGGCGGGGCGAATACCTCGGCTCGACGGTCCAGGTCATTCCGCACATCACGAACGAAATCAAGGAATTTGTCTACCGCGTAGGTACAAAGACGGGGGCAGACGTTGTAATAACCGAAATCGGCGGAACAATCGGCGACATCGAATCCCAGCCATTTTTGGAGGCCGTCCGCCAGATTTCCCTCGAGGTCGGCCGCGAAAACAGCCTCTTTATCCATGTCACCCTCGTCCCGTTCCTTCGCGGCTCGGACGAGCATAAATCAAAGCCTACGCAGCATTCCGTAAAGGAGCTCCAGGGCCTCGGCGTGAACCCGAACATCATAGTTTTGCGCTGCGACGAGCCGATTGAGGAGTCGATTTTCAAGAAAATCGCGATGTTCTGCAACGTAAAGCCCGACTGCGTCATTGAAAACATCACCCTCCCGCACCTCTACGAGGCCCCGCTGATGCTTGAAAAGGCGAATTTTTCTCAGGTAGTCTGCCGCGAGCTCGGCATCGACGCGCCCGAGCCGGATCTGCGCGAGTGGACCGAGATGGTCGAGCGTATAAAGCAGCTTAAAACGCCGGTTACAATCGGCCTTGTTGGAAAATATATCCAGCTCCACGACGCGTATCTTTCGGTCGCGGAGGCTCTTCGCCATGCCGGCTGCGCCGACGGCGCGGAGGTCGAAATCGAGTGGATAGATTCCGAAACCCTGACCGAGGAAACCTACCGCGAAAGGCTTTCTGCGCTCGACGGAATAATCGTCCCCGGCGGCTTCGGGAACAGGGGAATCGAGGGAATGATACTTGCTGCGAAATACGCCCGCGAGGAGGGTGCTCCCTACTTCGGAATCTGCCTCGGAATGCAGATTGCGGTTATCGAATACGCAAGAAACGTTTTGGGAATTGCGGACGCTAATTCCGGCGAGTTCGACGAGCTTTGCAAAAACAAGGTCATCGATTTTATGCCGGGTCAGAGCGACTCCATCGACAAGGGCGGGACCCTAAGGCTCGGAAGCTATCCCTGCGTGATAAAAGAGGGGAGTGCAATGCAGCGTTGCTACGGCGCGACGGAAATTTCCGAGCGGCACCGCCACAGATACGAGTTCAACAACGACTACCGCGAGAGAATGGAGGCAGCCGGCCTCACCCTCAGCGGAAAATCCCCCGACGGAAGGCTTGTCGAAACCGTTGAGCTCACCGAACGCCCCTTCCATATCGGCGTTCAGTTCCACCCCGAGTTCAAGTCGAGGCCGAACCGCCCCCATCCTCTATTCAAGGGCTTTGTCGCCGCCGCCCTTGAAAAAAGCAAAAATAAATAAGCTCTGCTGCGCTGTCCCGAAACCGGGCGGCGCAGTTTTGCGCGCAAATCACCGCGGCGGGGAAAGCTGCCTTCGTCAGCCCCACCCACCCGCCCACCCCCTTTCCCGCAAATCCCCCGCTTTCCCCGCCGCTCCCTTGCGCGCACATTCACCAACGCCCCCGCCCGCTCGCGGTTGAAAACTATCTAAAACCCACCATTTGCGCGGCTTTTTTAAAATTTCTCTTGACTTTACGGCTTTAACGGCGTAGAATAGAATCAGCATTATAAAGGAGAAGTTTGGTATGTTAAGGTTTAGCGGTTACTATTATTATTTTAACAGCTGAGCAGAAGAGCAATCGTTTTTCGGGAACAATTCGCTCCACTGCTTATTCGTGTTGAATATCCGTGGAGTATTTTTATATCGGAGGTTACTATGGATAAGCTTTCTGAGGCGCGGGAAAAGATTAACTCCGTCGATGAAAAAATGGCCGCCCTCTGGGTGGAAAGAATGGCGGCGGTAAAGGACGTAAGCGACTACAAAATCGAGAATAATCTCCCGGTTTTTGACGCTTCCCGCGAGTCGTCCCTCCTTGAAAAGAACATTTCGGCGGTCCCCGAAGAGCTTAAGCCCTATTACCGCGAATTTCTGAAGGGCGTAATAGATGTTTCAAAAAGCTACCAGCGCAGCCGCCTGAGCGGACATGACGGAAAAATCCGGCTTGAGCTCGGCGACCGCAGCTATGACATATCAATCGGTCGGGGGCTTTTGTCGGAAGCCGGAAAGCTTATGAACCTCGACCGCGGGGTGCTTATCGTCACCGACGACGGCGTTCCCGAAGAATATTCAAAAACCGTCGCCGCGCAGTGCAAAAGCCCGGTAACCGTAACCCTCTCGCAGGGCGAGGCGACGAAGTGCCTTGAAAGCTTTCGCGTGCTTTTGAAAACGATGCTTGAAGCGCGGTTTACCCGCGGCGACTGCGTTGTCGCGGTCGGCGGGGGAGTTATCGGCGACCTCGCGGGGTTTGCGGCGTCGGCGTATATGCGCGGAATTGATTTTTACAATATTCCGACCACCACGCTCTCGCAGATAGACTCGTCAATCGGCGGTAAGGTCGCTATCGACCTCGACGGCTACAAAAACACCGTCGGTGCGTTCTGGCAGCCGAAAGCAGTTCTCGTCGACCCCGACATCTTGAAAACGCTCGATAAAAGGCAGATTTTCGCCGGGCTCGCCGAGGCGGTGAAGATGGCGGTCTGCTTCGACGCGGAGCTCTTTGAGCTCTTTGAAAACGGCGAGCCGCTTGAAAATATCGACGAAATAATCCGCCGCTCGCTTATGATTAAAAAATCCGTCGTCGAGCGTGACGAATGCGAGGCGGGGCTGAGAAAGGTGCTGAATTTCGGCCATACAATCGGCCACGGAATCGAAACCGCCGAGGATGGAAGGCTCATTCACGGCGAATGCGTAGCCCTCGGAATGCTGCCGATGTGCTCGCAAGAGGTTCGCGGACGGCTTCTTTCGGTTTTGGGGAAGCTCGGGCTGCCGCCGTCGGTTACTGCCGACAGGGACAAAATCGCTTCTGCGATGCTCCACGACAAAAAGTCGGCTCAGGGCGGCGTTACGGTTGTAAAATCGGACGAAATCGGGAACTACAGGCTTGAAAAAATCAGCTTTGACGGGCTGTTTGAAATTTTGGATGAATTTTTGAAGGTGATGCGCGGATGAAAAACAGCTTCGGACAATCGGTTTCGGTAACTCTTTTCGGGGAAAGCCACGGAAGCGCGGTAGGCGCGGTTTTGGACGGCCTCGCCCCGGGAATCGAGGTCGACTGCGGCTTTATCGCCGCGCAGCTCACAAAACGCCGCCCGGCCGGGAAAATATCCACACAGAGGGTCGAGCAGGACAGATTCGAGATTCTGAGCGGCGTTTTCAACGGAAAAACCACCGGCACGCCGATTGCGATTTCAATCCCGAACGAGAACGTCAGGAGCGGCGACTATTCCGAGGTTTCGCGGCTTGCGCGGCCCGGACACGCCGACTATACCGCTCATTTGAAATATCACGGCTTTGAGGATTTTCGCGGAGGCGGCCATTTTTCGGGAAGGCTGACCGCCGCCCTTGTCGCCGCGGGAGCAATCGCTCTTTCCGCTCTTAAGGGAAAGGGTATATACGTCGGAACGCATATAAAAGCCTGCGCGGGGATATACGACCGCGAGCTTTCGGACATAGAGGCGGACATCGCCGCAGCAAACGCGCTTGATTTCGCGGTTTTGGACGGCGAAATCGCCGCTGCGATGCGGGAGGAAATCGAAAAGGCGGCCGCCGACGGCGACAGCGTCGGAGGAATCCTTGAAACCGCCGTTGCGGGCTTTCCCCCAGGGGTAGGGGAGCCGTTTTTCGACAGCGTTGAGAGCGTTTTAAGCCATGCGCTATTCTCGATTCCCGCGATAAAGGGCGTTCAGTTCGGCGACGGCTTCGCGCTCTCAGAAATGCGCGGCAGCGAGGCCAACGACGCGTTTGAAATGTCGGAAGGCAGGGTAATAACAAAAACGAACCGCGCCGGCGGAATCAACGGCGGCATCACAAACGGCATGCCGATAGTTTTCAGCTGCGCCGTAAAGCCAACGCCGTCTATCTTTAAAACTCAGAAAACCGTCGACTATCTTAAAAACGAAAACGCGGAGCTTTCCTTAAAGGGCCGCCACGACCCCGCGATAATCCACCGCGCGCGGGTCGTCGTCGACAGCCTGACTGCAATCGTTTTGTGCGATATGCTCGCCCAGCGTTTCGGCACCGACTATCTCATGCCCGGGCGGTAACGGGCGCGGCGGGGGGCTGATTTCCTGCGGCCTTCAAAGCTTTCTGCGCCCCGCCCCCCGCCGCGCCCACAAATCTCAGGAGGTTTACCCATCATGCAATACGGCTGCATCGCAAAAAAGCTCGGCCACAGCTTTTCCGGGGAAATACATTCAAAAATCGGCGGCTACGACTACCGCCTCCGCGAGGTTCCCCCAGAGGAGCTCGACGATTTCATGACAAAGCGCGACTTTTTGGGGATAAACGTCACGATTCCCTATAAAAAGGACGTGATTCCCTACCTTTATGAAATGAACGACGTCGCCGCGCGAATCGGCTCGGTGAACACCGTCGTGAACCGCGGCGGGAAGCTTTACGGCTATAACACCGACTATTTCGGCATGATTTCTTTGCTTGAGCACGCAAAAATTTCGCTTCGCGGAAAAAAGGTTCTCGTTTTGGGAACGGGCGGGACGTCGGTAACTGCACAGGTCGTTTCCCGTGATTCGGGCGCGCGCGAAGTTGTAGTCGTTTCCCGCCATGAATCCGAAAACACCGTAACCTACGCCCGCGCCGCCCGCGAGCACTCCGACGCGCAGGTTATAATCAACACCACGCCGGTCGGAATGTATCCCGAAAACTACGCCTCGCCGATTGATTTGAGCGATTTTCCGAAGCTCGAGGGGGTCGCCGACGCTGTTTTCAATCCGCTGAGGACGGAGCTCGTTCTGAACGCCCGCGCGAGGGGGATAAACGCCGAGGGCGGGCTATGGATGCTTGTCGCGCAGGCGGTTTATGCCTCGGAAATTTTCCGCAACGTCGAAATCCCGAAGTCGGAAATTTCGCGGATTTACGCGGAAATTCTAAAAATGAAGGAAAATATCCTCTTAACAGGAATGCCCGCGAGCGGCAAGACCGCGACCGGCAGGATAATCGCGAAAAAGCTCGGCAGGGAGTTTATCGACCTCGACGAAGAAATCGTCGGCCGCGAGGGGAAGCAAATCACCGAAATTTTCTCGGAAAAGGGAGAAAACGGCTTCCGCGACATCGAAACCGAGGTCCTTCGGGACGTCTGCCGCCGCTCGGGAGCAGTTATTTCAACCGGCGGGGGAGCGATTCTGAGAGATGAGAACGTCGCGGCGATGAAGCAAAACTGTAAAGTTTTCTACCTTGACAGGGACCCGGAGTGGCTCACGCCCACATCCGACCGCCCGACTGCGTCGACGAAAGAGGCGATTCTGAAGCGATATTCCGAACGCCATGAAAGGTATATCGAAACCGCCGACGAAATCGTCAAACCCGCTGACGGAGCGGAAATAAACGCAAATATGATAATTGAGAGGTTTAATAAATGAAAATTTTAGTCCTCAACGGCCCGAATATCAACATGCTCGGAATCCGCGAGCCGGACATCTACGGACGCGAAACCTACGACGGGCTTGTCGAAAAAATCAAGAGCCACTGTAAAGCCAAGGGCCTTGACGTAGAATTTTACCAGTCCAACCACGAGGGAAGCCTTGTCGACAAGATTCAAGCGGCATACGGAAGCTTTGACGGCATCGTAATCAACCCCGCCGCCTATACCCACACGAGCGTCGCGCTCCTTGACGCGCTTAAGGCGGTGTCGATTCCGGCCGTCGAGGTTCATATTTCCGAGGTCGACCGCCGCGAGGATTTTCGCCAGGTGAGCTACGTCAGAGCCGCCTGTATAGCGACAATTTCGGGCCACGGCACCGACGGCTATCTTGAGGCAATCGACCTTCTCGCGGAGCGCGGAGGTGCGAAATGATTGCCAAAATCGGCAAATGCCGCCTTTGCGGCGAAGCCTTCGCCCCGCCCTCAAAGAGCATGGCGCACAGGCTGATTTTGCTCGCCGCGCTGTCGGGCGGAAGCTGTAAAGTCGAGAACCTTTACGCTTCCGAGGACGTTCTGGCGATGATCGACTGCATTAAATCCCTCGGCGCGAAGGTTTCCTTCGACGGCCAAGCGGCGCAGATTGACGACTCGGCGTTTTTAAAGGAAATTTCGCCGTCGCTGAACTGCCGTGAAAGCGGCAACACGCTGCGGTTTTTGATACCCCTTTGCCTCTCGACCGGAAAAACCGTCACCCTGAACGGATCAAAGCGGCTGATGGAGCGGCCGCAGGAGGTTTACGAGCAGCTTTGCCGCGAAAACGGCTTTGAATATATCCGCTCGCCCGGCTCGGTTACGGTTCGCGGCGGGCATATCGGCGGGGAGTACGTCCTCGACGGCTCGGTTTCAAGCCAGTTCATCACCGGCATGATAATGGCTCTTCTGAACGCCCCCGAGGGCGGAACGGTGCGGATTCAGCCGCCGTTCGAGAGCCGGCCCTATGTTGAAATGACCCTTCGCGCCGTTTCTGAATTCGGCGGCGAGGCATATTTCACCGACCCGCTTACAATTGCTGTAAAGGGCAAAAGCCTTACGCCGAAAAATGCCGTCACCGAAGGCGACTATTCAAACGCCGCGTTTTTAGAGGCTTTTAACTGCATCGGCGGAGATGTAAAGGTAAAAGGCTTGTCGGATGCTTCCGCTCAGGGCGACAAAGCCTACCGCGAATTTTTCCCGAAGCTTTGTTCCGGCCATGCCGAAATCGACATCTCCGACTGTCCCGACCTCGGGCCTGTTCTGATGGCGGTCGCCGCCATGAACCACGGCGCGACGTTCACCGGAACCCGGCGGCTTGCCGCAAAGGAGAGCGACCGCGGCGAAGCGATGCGCGAGGAGCTTAAAAAGGTCGGGGAGGAGATAATCTGCCGCGAAAACTCAATTACCGTTCCCACAATGCCCTTAAAGCCGCCCGCAGAGCCGATTTACGGCCACAACGACCACAGAATCGTCATGGCGATGTCGCTCGTTTTGACCAAAACCGGCGGCGAAATTGTCGGCGCGGAGGCGGTCGCAAAGACCTTCCCGAACTACTTTGATGTGATAAAGTCCCTCGGCGCGGACGTTAAAATAACTGAAAAGGACTGTTAAGATGATTATTGATGTCAGGAAAAATATCCTCATCGTCGGCCTCGGCCTCATCGGCGGAAGCTACGCGGAGGCGTTAAAAAGGTATGGCTTTCGCGTAACGGCGATAACCCGCTCGCAGCGTTCAATCGACTACGCGCTGTCCCACGGGCTTATCGACGACGGCGCGGCGGCGGTTCGCGAGGACCTTGTTTCGGAGGCGGACATCGTCGTTTTCGCGCTCTATCCGCACGTTTTTATCGAATGGATTGAGGCAAATCAGCACCTTTTCAAGCCCGGAACGCTTATTACCGACGTTACCGGCGTAAAGGGCTCGGTTGTTTATAAGGTTCAGGAAATCCTTCGGCCCGACTGCGAATTTATCGCGGCCCACCCGATGGCCGGGCGGGAGGTTTACGGCGTAGAAAACGCGACGGCGGCGATTTTCCGGGGCGCGAATTATATCGTCACCCCAACCGAAAAAAATACTCCAGAGGCCGTTGAAACATGCCGCGAGTTAGGGCTTTTGCTCGGTTTTGCGCAGGTTGCAGAGCTGAGCCCCGAGGAGCATGACGAGATGATAGGCTTCGTGTCCCAGCTCACCCACTGCATCGCCGTCAGCCTTATGACCTGCAACGACGCGGAAAACATAGAAAAATTCACCGGCGATTCCTTCCGCGACCTGACCCGAATCGCCCGTATAAACGATCTGATGTGGTCGGAGCTCTTTATGTCGAACAAAAAGGCTCTTTTGGAGCAGATGGATTTGTTCGACGCTCAGTTTAAAAAGCTCCGCGACATGATTTCGGAGGGCGACGTGGACGGAATGCGGGAAATGATGCGGTATTCGAGCGAACGCCGCGCGAAATTCGACAAAAAGTGACGAAAGGATTGACAGCATATGAATATGGTATTTGAGCGCAAGCTCCCGATTCCGCAGGAGGTCAAGAAGATGTTCCCCCTTTCCGACGCGCTTGCCGGCGTTGTAAAGGAGAGGGCGGGGGAGCTTTCCGACATCTTTACGGGAAAATCCTCAAAATTTATCCTCATCATCGGCCCCTGCTCGGCGGACAATCCCGACAGCGTTTTGGACTATATCTCTCGGCTTCGGAAAATTCAGGAAGAGGTTAAGGACAAAATCTTCATAATCCCGCGAATCTATACCGGAAAGCCCCGCACCACTGGCGACGGCTACAAGGGACTTCTCCACCAGCCCGACCCGAACGACAAGCCCGACATGTTCAAGGGGATAGTCGCAATCCGCAACCTCCACATGAGGGCGTTGAGCGAATACGGCTTTTCCTGCGCAGATGAGATGCTCTACCCCGAAAACCACCGCTATTTGAGCGATATTTTGGGATATGTCGCGGTCGGCGCGCGTTCCGTCGAGGACCAGCATCACCGCCTCACCGCGAGCGGCCTCAATATCCCCGTCGGAATGAAGAACCCGACGAGCGGCGATATTTCGGTTATGATGAACTCCATCGCCGCCGCGCAGCACCCGCATACCTTTATCTACAGAGGGTGGGAGGTTCAGTCGCAGGGCAACCCGCTCGCTCACGCAATCCTTCGCGGATACGTCAACAAGCACGGCCAGTCGATGCCGAACTACCACTACGAGGACCTTTTGCACCTAAGCGAATCCTACGAAAACAGCGGCCTTATGAACCCCGCCGTCATCATCGACACCAACCACTCGAATTCCGGAAAGAACCCCTGCGAGCAGCCGAGAATCTGCAAAGAGGTGCTCTACAGCTGCCGCCATTCGGAATCAATCAGGAAAATCGTCAAGGGCTTCATGATTGAGAGCTATATCGAGGACGGCGCGCAGAAGATAGGGGAATGCGTCTACGGAAAGTCCATCACCGACCCATGCCTCGGGTGGGAAAAGACAGAAAGGCTGATTTTAGACGTCGCCGAATTAGTGTGACGGTGTGAATTTTGCCCAAACCGGGAGCGATATTCCCGCCGCGCGTTTTACAAACCTACAAAAATGAATAAAGCATTCAAAAACGCTTGACAAATCCGGATAAATAATGCATAATATGCAGAAGTAAGACAAAAAACTGCATACAGGAGGATAAAATATGAATAAAGAATGCATAAAGAAAGTTGTTCTTGCATATTCGGGAGGGCTCGACACCTCGATTATAATCCCGTGGCTCAAGGAGAACTACAACAACTGCGAGGTTATCGCCGTTTCGGGAAACGTCGGTCAGGCCGACGAGCTGGAGGGGCTTGAGGAAAAGGCCCTTAAGACCGGCGCGTCGAAGCTCTATGTTTTAGACCTCACCGACGAATATGTCGACGAATACATTATTCCGACGATGAAGGCGGGAGCGGTTTACGAGGACTACCTTCTCGGGACGTCGCACGCCCGTCCCTGTATCGCAAAGGGGCTTGTCGAAATCGCAAAGAAGGAGAACGCCGACGCGATTGTCCACGGCTGCACCGGCAAGGGCAACGATCAGGTCCGTTTCGAGCTTGCGATAAAGCACTTCGCGCCGGATATGCCGATTATCGCCCCATGGAGAGAGTGGTCGATAAAGTCCCGCGACGAGGAAATCGACTATGCCGAGGCGCATAACATTCCTCTTAAAATAAACCGTGAAACCAACTATTCCAAGGATAAGAACCTCTGGCACCTCAGCCATGAGGGCCTCGACCTTGAGGACACCGGCAACGAGCCGCAGTACGAAAAGCCCGGTTTCCTGGAGATGGGCGTAAGCCCGATTGCCGCCCCCGACAAGCCGGAATACGTCGAGCTTGA
>CANPZQ010000053.1 GCA_947588775.1 uncultured Clostridia bacterium | reverse complement strand
ATATCTTTTACCTTTTGTGCTGAATGGCAGATAGACAGTCAAAATAAGTTATATATTCAATATGATAATTAAAAGCATCTGAGTGTATAAAAATTCAGATGCTTTTTAGAGTGTGTATTCTATCCCTTGACAAAAGCCATCTGAAGACTGGACATCTGAGCGTATTACTGAGTACAACTTCAAGATGTTGTCGCAGAAGTATCAGGTGGAGCAGCAGGAGTTAGTTGAAAAGATTGACAGACTCAAGACAGAGCTTGCGTCTGAAAAGCAGACTACAGCCTATGCTGAAAAGTGGACTGCCCTAATCAAGCAATACTCCGAGCCCACGGAACTTACTGTTGAAATGCTCAATACGCTGATTGAAAAGATTGTCGTACACGAAGCAACAAAAGATTCCGATGGTACAAGAACCCAAGAAATCGAGATATTTTACCGATTTGTAGGTAAAATTGATTAAAACGCACACACGTCTTTAAGTTTGTTAAACGGGGAATTGGGCGAGGGAGGTACGACGGCGAGGTGATGTGAAAATATGAATAAAGATACAAACGAAAAAGCCCCCTTAACAGGGGCTTTTTTCAACATTACTGGTGGAAGCTGGCGGGCTCGAACCGCCGACCTCCTGCGTGTGAAGCAGGCGCTCTGACCAGCTGAGCTAAGTTTCCGAGGGGCGTGATATAGTATAACCCATTTTTTCGCGTTTGTCAAGGTTGACATTGGGATTATTTTGTGTATAATTGTTTTAGGCGGGTTTTTCGCCGAAAACATTGCTTGGAGTGATTATTTTTATGGGACTGAAAAAAGATTTGCGCGAGCTCGCGAAGTTCTCGGATAACCCCTACGACGCGACCTACCGCCCCGAAAAGGAGATGAAGCGGTTCTTCGCGGGACTTATGCTCACGCTGCCGATTTTTATGGGCTTTTGCGTCGAGTTCTACATTCTTATTGCCGGGCCGCTCTCGATTTACTGGATTATAATGTATGCCCGCTCGGTGGAATACTGGAAGGCCCTCGGCTGGAAGATGCGCTGGTTCATTCTTCCTACGATTCTGATGGCCTGCGTCGGGCTCTGGCTGATGGCGACAAAGGGGCTTTTGGTCGCAATCGGCTGGTTCTTCAGAAACGTTCTCGGCTTCAATTAAGGCGGAGGAATTATGTTCACGCTTCTTAAAACGGAGGGAAAAGCCCGCCGCGGGCGTTTTGAAACCGTCCATGGTACGGTTGAAACGCCGGTTTTCATGAATGTCGGCACTTCGGCGGCAATAAAGGGCGCGGTGTCGTCCCTTGATTTAAAAGAGCTGAAATGTCAGGTCGAGCTTTGCAATACATACCACCTCCATATCCGCCCCGGCGACGACGTTATATATAAAATGGGCGGGCTTCACAAATTTATGAACTGGCAGAGGCCGATTCTCACCGATTCGGGGGGATTTCAGGTTTTCTCGCTCGCCGGGCTTCGGAAAATTAAGGAGGAGGGGGTATACTTTTCCTCCCACCTCGACGGAAAAAAGATTTTCATGGGTCCCGAGGAATCAATGCGCATTCAGTCGCACCTCGCCTCAACCATCGCGATGGCGTTTGACGAATGCGTTGAAAACCCCGCTCCCCGCGAATACTCGAAGGCCTCCTGCGACAGAACCGTGAGATGGCTCCGAAGAAGCCGCGAGGAGCTTAAAAGGCTCAATTCGCTCGAAACTACCATCAACCCGAAGCAGATGCTCTTCGGAATTAACCAAGGCTGCACCTACGCCGACCTGCGGGTAGAGCACATGAAGCGAATCGCGGAATTCGACCTCGACGGCTACGCCATAGGCGGGCTTGCCGTCGGCGAACCGACGGAGGTCATGTACGAAATTATTGAGGCGGTCGAACCGTTTATGCCGTCGGACAGGCCGCGCTATCTGATGGGAGTCGGAACGCCCTCGAACATCATAGAGGCCGTCGCGAGGGGAATCGACTTCTTCGACTGCGTGATGCCGTCGCGGAACGCCCGCCATGCCACCGTTTTCACATGGGGCGGAATCGTTCACGCGACCAACAACCGCTATGCCCTCGACGAACGCCCGCTCGACCCCGAATGCGACTGCCCGACCTGCCGAAACTTCACAAGAAGCTATATCCGACACCTCTTTAAATCGGGCGAACAGCTCGGCGGCCGGCTCGCGGTAATGCACAACCTCTACTTCTACAACACCCTCACCGAACGCATAAGAAAAGCCCTCGACGAGGGTACCTTCGGGAGCTTTCGGCGGGAATACTCCGAGCGGCTTTCAAGGCTCCGGGAGGATTAAAAACCCGGCTCGGGGGATTATTCCGGAAGTTTTTGCATAGACTTTAGAAAAAAACTCGGGTGAAAAAATGTCATTTGCGGAAATTTTTCTGATCGGCGTCGGCCTTTCGATGGACGCGTTCGCGGTTTCGGTCATAAACGGAATGTGCCGCCGCGAAAATATACTTAAAACCGCCTCGGCATGCGGGCTCTGCTTCGGGATTTTTCAGGGGCTTATGCCGTCGCTCGGCTTCGCGCTCGGCTCTGCGTTTTCAAGATACATCGAAAAATACGACCATGTCATCGCGCTGCTGCTTTTAGGGTATATCGGCGGGAAGATGATTTTTGACGCCGTAAAAAACGAGCCCGAAAAGGCAAACTCCGGGCGGCTCGGGCTTTCGGAGCTTATTTTGCAGGGAATCGCCACTTCGATTGACGCGCTCGCGGTCGGGGTTTCCTTCGCGACGATGATTTCGGCCGCCGAAATGGCGGGCGCGGCGGCTTTGATTGCCGCGACAACGTTTATAATTGCGTTCGCGGGGGCGTTTATGGGAAAGCGGTTCGGCGACGCTTTGAACAACAAGGCTCAGCTCGCCGGCGGAATTATACTTGCGGCCATCGGCGTGAAAATCTTTGTCGAACATACTTTTTTCGGGGGATAGCCCTCCCCCCTGCCCAAAAAATTCAGGAGTGATAAAAAATGCTTTTGGATTTATCATCGGTTAAGCTTATTATATTCGACCTCGACGGAACGGTGCTCGACACCGTAGACGACCTCGCGGACGCGGTTTGCGAGGCTCTTTCCGAAAACGGCTTCCCGACCCGCAGCCGCGGGGAGGTTATGAGATTTGTCGGAAACGGCGTTTTAAAGCTCTGCGAGCGCGCCCTTCCCGACGGCGAAAAAACCGAAGAAAATATCAAAAAGGTACACGCCGCCTTCAACCGAAGCTACGCCGCGCGTTATTCAAATAAGACGCGGCCCTATGACGGAATGGCAGAGCTTCTCGGGGAGCTTAAGCGGCGGGGGTATCTTTTAGCTGTGCTGTCGAACAAGCCCGACGAGTTCACGCGGGAGCTTATCGAAAGGTTCTATCCCGGGATTTTCGACTTTGTGCGCGGCTCGCGGGAGGGGGTTCCGAGAAAGCCCGACCCGACCGCGGAGCTTGAAATTATTTCGGAGGCGGGGCTTACGCCTTCGCGGTGCGTCCATGTCGGGGACTCCGAAACCGACGTTCAGACCGCGAAAAACGCGGGAGTCGCGGTTGTCGCCTGCTCGTGGGGATACAGGCCGAAAGAAACGCTTGTTGAAGCCGGCGCGGAGGTTATCGCCGAAAATGTCGGGGAGCTTCGGAAAAATTTTTTAAAAAACAGTTGAAAAAATTTTTTTTATGTGTTATAATGCTGTTTGTCACAAAAACGCGATGACTGAGAGAGTACGCCGACAGGGCTTTTAGAGAGAGGCTTCCCGCGCTGAAAGAGCCTTATTCCCGAACGGCCGAAGTTCACTCACGAGCGGCTCCGCTGAAGCTTAGGTTGTAGGCGGGGACGAATCCGCGGCGTTAACGCGGTAGGAAGTGTTGGCTTCCAAAAAAATGGGTGGTTATAAGCATAGCTAACGTTATGTCCCGATTTTTCGGGGCATTTTTTGTTAAGGAGGATTTGCGGATTATGCCGGTAACTCTGATTATGATGATTGCATTTTTTATAGTTTTTCTCGCCGTCCAGCTTCTTTGCTGCTTTAAGGCAAAAAAGACGGCAGTAAAGCTCATTCCCGTGTTTGCGGCGGCGGTTCTGGCCGCGCTGCTGATAATGATGTATCTCGGCGTTTTCGGGCGGTGGAGCGCGGGATTTTTGGGGAATTTACAGGAATTCATCGCGGGCTTCCGGCTCATTATTCTCGGCGTGGGGTTCGCGGGGGATATTGCCGCATGGGCGGTATGGCTTATTTATAAAATCGTCAGAAACAAGAACGCTTAAGCCGTCCGATAAAAATATTTCGGGGAATTATATATGTCGACAAGCCGGGAATTTCTTAGCTTTTTATTGGAACAGCTGTCCTATCTTGACGGAATATCCTGTCGCATGATGATGGGCGAATACCTTATATATTACCGTGGCAGGGTTGCCGCTTACGTCTGCGGCGGGCGGCTTCTGGTAAAGCCGGTTCCGTCGGCGGTAAAAATGCTCCCCGATGCCGAATACGATTCGATAAACGAAGGCGGAAAAAAGAAGCTGCTTCGGGTTGACGGCGTAGATAACAAAGAGCTTCTGACAAAGTTATTTATCGCGATGTACGACGAGCTTACCGAACAAAAACGCGTTTCGCGGAGGTGATAAACCTTGAATATTTCAAATAACATTCTTAAACACTATCTTAAAAACGTATACTTTATTACCGGCACGGCGTATGCCGGAAAGTCGACGACGGTAAAAATGCTCGCCGATAAATACGACATGATTTTTTGCGGGGAAAACTACCACAGCGCGGTTTCCGACACCGTGGCGACGCCGGAATTCCAGCCGGATATTTGCTATCTAAATAATCTCACAGATTGGAAGGATTTTGTAACGCGCTCTCCGGAGGAATACGAGCGGTGGGCGTTCAGCGTAAGCAAAGAGGCCGCGGAATTTGAAGTCGCGGAGCTTATTTCAATATCGAAGGACAGAAAAGTTATCGTCGATACAAACATTCCGGTCGATATGCTGAAAGAAATATCCGACTATAACCGCGTCGCGGTTATGCTCTGCCCGCAGGCGATGAGCGTGAACCGCTTCTTCGAGCGGGACGACCCCGAGAAGCAGTTTATACTGGGTATTATCAAGAGCTGCGATAACCCCGAGGCCGTTATGGAAAACTACCGGCGCGGGCTTGCGCTCATCAACAGCCAAAAGCACTACGACGAGCTGGCCGGGAGCGGCTTTTTCACGGTCGTCCGGGAAGACAACGGGACGGATACAAAGGAGGAAGTCTGCGATTTGATTGCAAGGCATTTCGGGCTGTGCGAGTGAAAATATTTATTTAACGCGAATGCCGAAATGATGAATTTGTCGGTATCAAAATCAGCATGAACATAGAAAGGAAGATAACAAAATGAAACAAGCACTTGAAAAAATCGAGCTTTGCGCGCGGGAGGAGCTTGCGAAAATCGCCGACCCCGCGGAGCTTGAGACCCTAAGAATCAGGTTTCTGGGCAAAAAGGGCGAGCTTACCGCGATAATGAAGCAGATGGCGGCCCTTTCCGCCGAGGAGCGGCCGGCAATCGGACAGCTCGCAAACAGGGTCCGCTCCGACATCGAGCAGGCTCTCGCCGAAAAAACGGCGCAGCTTAAGGCCGAGGCCTCCGCCCTGAAGCTTCGTGAGGAGAAGCTCGACGTTACCCTGCCCGGGAAGGCCCCGAAGCTCGGAAAGCTCCACCCGATGGACGTGGTTATGCACGAAATCGAGGATATTTTCATCGGCATGGGCTTCGACATCGTTTCGGGACCCGAGGTCGAGTACGACTACTATAACTTCGAGGCCCTGAACCTTCCGCCAGACCACCCCGCGCGCGATACGCAGGACACGTTCTACATCAACGACAATATCCTTCTGAGAACGCAGACGTCCTCGATTCAGGTTCATGTTATGGAAAACCGCAAGCCGCCAATCAGGGTTCTCTCACCCGGGCGGGTTTACCGCTCCGACGCAATCGACGCGACCCACTCCCCTATCTTCCACCAAATCGAATGCCTCGTCGTCGATAAGGGAATCACGATGGCGAACCTCGTAGATACGCTTAACATGTTCTTAAAACGCCTCTACGGCGAGGAGTGCGCCATTCGGTTAAGGCCGCACCACTTCCCGTTCACCGAGCCTTCGGCGGAGGTCGATATTCGCTGCTTCAACTGCGGCGGTAAGGGCTGCTCGATGTGCAAGGGCGAGGGATATGTTGAGCTTTTGGGCGCGGGAATGGTTCACCCGAAGGTCCTCAAGAACTGCGGAATCGACCCCGCCGAATACTCCGGCTTCGCGTTCGGGCTCGGGCTTGAAAGGGTTACGATGGGCAAATACGGCATCAACGACCTTAGGCTTCTTTACGAGAACGACCTTAGATTTCTTAATCAGTTCTGAGAGGGGGAAAAATAAATGAATTTATCTATGAAATGGCTCGCAGACTATGTCAAAATCAACGCCGAGCCGAAAAAATTCTGCTACGATATGACCATGACGGGCTCGAAGGTCGAGGGTTACGAGGTCGAGGGCGGAAAAATCAAGAACGTCGTCGTCGGAAAGCTTCTTTCGGTGGTTCCGCATGAAAACTCCGACCACCTCGTCGTCTGTCAGGTAGACGTCGGCTCGAACGAGCCGATTCAGATTGTCACCGGCGCGAACAACGTCAAGGCCGGGGATTTGGTTCCCGTCGCGCTCGACGGCTCCGACCTTCCCGGAAACGTTCATATTAAAAAGGGCAAGCTCCGCGGCGTTGAGTCGAACGGAATGCTCTGCTCCCTGGGCGAGCTCGGGCTTACCGTCCACGACTTCCCATACGCGATTGAGGACGGGATTTTCATCCTGCAGGAGGACTGCAAGCCGGGCGACGACATTCATGACGCTATCGGCCTCAACGACGTTTCCGTCGAGTTTGAAATCACATCGAACCGCCCCGACTGCCTCTCGGTAATCGGGCTCGCAAGAGAGGCCGCCGCAACCTACGCGCTTCCCTTTGAAGAGCCGAAGCCGGAATACAACGGCGTTCCCGGAAACATCTCGGACAGCCTTTCGGTCGTTATCGAAAACGACAAGCTCTGCAAACGCTATATCGGCGGAATGGTTAAAAACGTTAAGATTGCGCCGTCGCCCCGCTGGCTCCGCGAGCGGCTCCGCGCCTCCGGCGTAAGGCCGATTAACAATCTTGTCGACATCACCAACTACGTCATGCTCGAATACGGCCAGCCGATGCACGCCTTCGACTCGAGATTCATCGTCGGGAACGAAATCCATGTCCGCAACGCCCGCGAGGGGGAAACAATCACCACCCTCGACGGCGCGGTAAGAGAACTCAGCCCCGAAATGCTTGTCATCGCCGATACCGAAAAGCCGGTCGCGGTCGCGGGGGTCATGGGCGGCGAATACTCGGGAATTATGGACGACACCGTCGACGTAATCTTTGAATCCGCATGCTTCGACGGGGCCTCCGTCCGCAGAACCGCGAAAAAGCTCGGTATGCGCACAGATTCCTCCGCTCGCTTTGAAAAGGGCCTCGACCCCAACGGCTGTATGCCCGCGATTACACGGGCTTTGCAGTTAGTCGAAATCCTCGGCTGCGGCGAGCCCCTCAACACCGTTCTCGGCTGCGGAATGAAAAAACACGAGAAAAAGACCGTCGACTTCGACCCGAAGTGGATCAACGAATTTTTGGGAACCGATATTCCACGCGAGGATATGGTTAAGTACCTTGAAAGAATCGGCTTCGACGTAGTTCTCAATAAAATCCGCGTGCCGTCGTTCAGAATCGACATCGAGGGCGAGGCGGACGTCGCCGAGGAGGTCGCGCGCTTCTACGGCTATAACAGCATTCCCGGCGCGCCTTTAAAGGGCGTCGCAAACGCGAAGCTCACCCCCGCGCAGGTTATGCAGAGAAAGCTCGAAAACGCCTGCACCGCGCTCGGGCTTTACGAAATCGAAACCTTCAGCTTCATTTCGCCGAAATATTACGACAAAATCAACCTGCCTGCCGGCTCGAAGCTCCGCGAAAGCGTTACAATCCGCAACCCGCTCGGCGAGGATACTTCGGTTATGCGCACGACAGTGCTGCCGTCGCTCTGCGAGGTGCTCGCGAGAAACTATAACCTCAGAAACCCCGAGGCGTGGCTCTTTGAGCTCGGCACCGAGTACCTTCCCACCACTCCCGACAAGCTCCCCGATGAGCCGACAAGGCTTTCAATCGGCGTCTACGGCGGCGGCGCGGACTTCTACACGGTAAAGGGAATCGTAGAGGAAATCTTCGGCTCGCTCGGAATGGACGACGTCGAATACTATGCGCCCGAGGGAGAATGCGCCTTCGACGAGCTCTCGATGTTCCACCCGGGACGGGTCGCCGTCGCGGAAATCGGCGGAAAACAGGTCGCCATCTTAGGGGAAATGCATCCCGCGGTCGCCGAAGGCTACGGAATCGGCACGAGGGTTTACTGCGCGAAAATAAACGTCGCCGAGCTTTTGGATATTGAAGTTCCCGAAAAGACTTATAAGCCGCTGCCGAAATTCCCCGCCGCGACAAGGGATATTTCGCTCGTTTGCGACGACGGGCTTCCGGTCGCGAAGCTTGAAAAGCTCATCAAAAACGCGGTCGGAGGGGTCCTTGAAAAGATTAAACTCTTTGACGTTTATAAGGGCGAACAGATTGCCGGCGGCAAAAAATCGGTGGCGTTCTCAATCGTCATGCGCTCGCCCGACGGCACCCTTACCGACGAACAGGCCGACGCCGCGATGAAACGCGTCCGCAAAGCACTTGCCGAAACAGGCGCGGAAATCAGATAGTGCCGCTTGCACAAAAACTTCCCAAAAATTTATTGAAGTTTAACAAAACTTCACGGGGGTACTTGTTATTTTGCCGAAAATGCGATATACTATAGGTATCTGTTCAAATAAGAATCGGGGGTGTAAACTTGTATGCTTAACGACCAGACAATGACCTTTTCCGTCAAGCAGGACCGCAGGGACGAAATCAGAAAAACGCTGACAACAGTATACGAGGCTCTTTACGTGAAAGGCTACAATCCCGTCAACCAGATTGTCGGGTACATCCTCTCGGAGGACCCGACCTACATCACGACCTATAACAACGCGCGCAGCCTTATCCGCCACATCGACCGCGACGAGCTGCTGCAGGAGATGGTAAGGACCTATCTTAACGCGAAATGACGAAGGAGGATACCCCCTCCGGGAATAGAGATTATAATGAAAAATGCCTCCCGGCGAAGGGGGGTATTTTTTTACATTTTCAGGAAGAAAAATCAGGGGGACTTCGTAAAAGTCAGGTTTCATTTCGTAAACGTCAGTTCCGACCACTTGAAAAGAGGGAACGGGTGTGGTACAATTATAGTATAGGAAGGTCGGAGATTTGTTTAATGTTTTTATATATCAGGAGGTCATGGAAATGAAAAAATCCCTATTTAAAAGAGTACTCTGCACGCTCGCCGCTTTGGCGATGCTTGTAACAGCATACCCCCCCCCGGTAGTTTTTGCCGAACATGAGGGTGAGGGGGTATATCTCCCCGCGCCGGAGGAGGTCCGGACGGAGGAGCAGAACCCGGTGACGACGGCGGAGGGGGAGACTATGCCCGCCGAGCCGCTGCCGGAGGCGGACGGCTTACCTGCCGAGCCGGGGGTTCAGGTGATGGCGGTGAATGAGGAAACGCATCAGCATGCGGACGGGGCGACGTTTGAAACGGCATGGGACGATACTGAAAATTTGCCGGAGGAAAGCGGAAACTATTATCTTACTACTAACGTTAATGTTGATGATAATAATTTTGGTTTTTGGTACATAAACAAGAATACCAATCTCTGTCTTAACGGTTTTGACTTTGAAGCTGGAAATTATGGTGTTTACGTTGAAGAAGGCGGCAATCTGACAGTTTATGATTGCGGTGATGGTAGAATTTTTGAAAACTACAACGACACGCCGATAAGGGTTGATGGTGGCATATTTACGCTTCAATCAGGTTCAATAGAATCCAAAGGATACGGAATATCCATAGATTCTTCTGATACTTCCATCGTAGTTATAAACGATGGTGAAGTAACAGGTCAATCCGCAATTTATGCCAATCGCGGCAAAATTATAATCAACGGCGGGACCATAAAAGGGACAGATTACGGAATAAATTTCTATCCCGCTTACCCCGATTCAACTAATAATATTTCTCTTTCGGGCAACCCAACCATCGAAGGTGGAAAAGCGGATATTTATCTTGCCGACGGAGCTAAAATTACCATTGACAGCGAGCTCACCGCAACCGACATTTCCATAAAAATGGATACCCCGGGCGTTTTTGCAACAGGAGATAATGCCGCGACGAGCGTTGGGTGCTTTACATCGGCTAGCCCGAAGTATATGGTAAACATTACTTCCGACGGCAGCCTTGAGCTTGTTGAGCGGCCCATACATGAGCATGGCGGCCAAACGTTTACACCGTGGGTCAGTGATAACAGCTTGCCGACCACAGCGGGGAACTATTATCTTACGGAAGATGTTACGCTGACGGAGAATTGGGTAATTACCAAAAATGCCAACGTCAACCTCTGCCTGAACGGGTATACCGTTAATGCAGGTTCAAATTATATTAAAATCGGTGATTTTGAGAGGGATAGAGCTGAATTAACCGTTAATGACTGCCAAGTCGGCGGCGAAATTAAATCTGATTTTGACTATGCAATAGGCGTCGAAAAAGGAGATTTTACGCTTAACGGCGGAAAAATCAGCTGCAGCGGCGAATCTGCCATAATGTCCTCGGGCGGTACAGCTATAATAAACGGTGGGGAAGTATCGGCGTGGAAATACGCAATAAACTGCATGGATAGTAAAGGTAACCTTTATGTAAACGGTGGAACATTTTACAGTGGAGAATATGCAATAAATAACCTCATTGGTCAGGTCACACTTTCAGGAAGCCCGATAATTGAAGGACAAGAAGCAGATATTTTTGCTGACACTGGTCCTATACTCATAAAAGATTTGGAAACCGATGAAGTGTACAGCGTTTTTATGTATAACTATGGCGTGTTTGCGAATGTAGAATCGGGGAACGCGGAGGACTATGTTAAAAACTTCACTTCGACTAATGACGGGTACGAAGTAGTCGCGGAAAATAATACGCTTAAGTTGGTGGAAAAGCATAAGCACGACGGCGTCACCTTTGAAAGATGGTACGACGCGGATAAACTTCCCGATGCCGCGGGAAATTACTGTCTGGAAACTGATGTCAATCTTTCTGCGCCTTGGACTGTCAGCAGCGATATTACGCTCTGCCTTAATGGGCATAAGATTAACTGCGGCGGTAGCTATATAGATGTCAAGTCGGGCGGCTCGCTGACGGTTTATGACTGCGACCCTGACAAAAAAGGCGAGATTACAGGCAGCGGCGATGTTTCGCCCATTCAATGCTATGGCACTATAGTTATAAACAGCGGTAAAATTAGCCGTGGCAACGGAATGCCGATTTTTGTCGGCAATAGTGGAAATTTAACAATAAACGGCGGAGAAATAACAGGATCTTCCAACGGCGTAGAAGTCCAAGGCGGCACTCTTATTGTAAACGGCGGTACCATAAAGAGCGGCGGAACCACGATAATTTTTGATGATAGTGCCGATGTTATAATTAATGATGGAATAATACAGTCTACTACTTCGCCAGCCGTAACAAATAACGGAAAGACTTCGGGTAAATTAACAATTCACGGCGGGAAATTTGTTGCAGGTGATGATGCTCAAAATGTAGTTCTTTTATATAGCGACAACGGCAATATTACTCTTTCAGGCAACCCGACGTTTTCAGGGGGAAAAGTTGATATAACCCTTTCAGGTACTGCTAAAATTGAATTTGACAATCCTTTGACTACAGAAAAAATCAGAATTTACACCTCTCTTAAGAACGAAGCTTTCACCATCAATGCAAGCACATACGGAATCATTGCGGATAAGTTTACGTTTGTAGATACGGCGAATTATACCCACCCGGAGGACAAGATAGAGTACGAAGTCCAAAAAGTCGGCTCGGAGCTTTGGCTTGTGCCGAAGGGCGCGCATGTGCATGAGGACGACGGGACGATTTTCATGCCGTGGGACAAGAACGAAAATCTGCCAACCAACGGGT
>CANPZQ010000052.1 GCA_947588775.1 uncultured Clostridia bacterium | reverse complement strand
GAGAAAAAGGATTGGCTCGAACGAACCGTCGTTGAGTTTACGGTCAAAAAGGTGCTGACCGATAAAAACATCGAAAAGATCGCGACAAAAGGAATGGCTCTCATCGAAAAGGAATTCAGCGATCACTCGCTCCTACGAGAATACTTTCCGCCCCCACGCCTTTTTATTCCCCCTCAAGAATCGCTCTGAGCTCCGCGAGGATTTTCTTTTCCCTTCTTGAAACCTGGACCTGCGTCATTCCGAGCCGCAGGGCGGTTTTTTGCTGGGTTGCTCCCGCGAAGAAGCGAAGGTAAATAAGCGCGCGGTCGCGTTCTTCAAGGCGGCCGAGAGCCTGAGAAAGCGCGATTGAATCGGTTATTCTGACGTCGGGAGCCTCGACCGGCACGTCCTCGGTTTCGGTTCCGCCGTCGGTTTCGCGGGTAAGGCTCACCACCGGGCTCATCACGCATATCGCCTCGGCGACGTCCTCCGGCGAGAGCCCGGTTGCGTCGCTTAGCTCGGATATTTTCGGCTCCCGCCCGAGCTCGTTTTCAAGCCGCCGGGCCTCGCGGGAGAGCTTCATCGCGCGTTCCTTGAGGCTTCTTGAAACCTTTACTGCGCCGCCGTCGCGAAAGAGCCGCCGGATTTCCCCGAGAATCACCGGAACGGCGTAGGTAGAAAACCTTACGCCGCGGGTTTTGTCGAACGCCTTTACCGCTTTTACAAGCCCCATGCAGCCCGCGCTGTAAAGCTCCTCATATTCTATTCCGCGTCCCCGAAAACGCCCCGCGCAGAGCCTCACAAGCCCGAGATTTCCCTCGACCGTCGCTTCCGCGCCGACGCGTTCGGCGTATGCTTCGTTGGCAGTATACATATGCAAAAAACGCTCCTAAAGCTTTGTGCGGAGCCTCTTTGTCAGAATAACCGCCGTCCCCGAGCCGGGGAGGCTTTTAACCGAAACGCTGTCGCAGAGGCTTTCCATCACCGAAAACCCGAGGCCGGAGCGTTCCTCGTCGGGAAGCGTTGTAAAAAGCGGCTCCATCGCCCGCTTAACGTCCTCGATTCCGCAGCCCCTGTCCCGTATTTTTATGTATATGCCCTCCGAAGTCAGGCGAGCGGTAATCTCAATCAACCCTACGCTGTCGCGGTAGGCGTGGACGATGCAGTTTGTCACCGCCTCGCTTACGGCGGTTTTAACGTCGTTGAGCTCGTCCACCCGGGGGTTCTTCTGGCTCATAAACGCCCCGACCGCCGCGCGGGCGAAGCGTTCGTTTTCCGAAAGGCTCGGAAAGCTGAGCTTCATTTCGTTGAGAGCTTTTTTATTCATTCAAATCACTCCTTGCCGTTTAAGAGCCTGTCCATTCCGGCAAGCTCCATCACCTTCTGAATATAGTCGGGCATGTTTACAAGCCTCACTGTTCCGCCTCTGCCCGCCATGTTTTTGTATCTCCCCATCACAAGCCCGACCCCGGAGCTGTCCATAAAGCTCACGCCGGAAAAATCGAGAACAAGCTTCTCGGGAGATTTATCCGAAATCGCGGTGTCGATGTCGCTGCGAAGCCACCTCGCCGAGTGATGGTCGATTTCTCCGGTAATTTTCGCAATCAGCTCGCCGCCCCTGCCCTCGCTGATGTATACAGCCATCAAATCACGTCCTTTTTTGTAACAGGCTGATTCGGTTATACCAGACCCGCGCGGGATTTTTTGTCGGAATCGGGCGGCGAAAAGGCATTCCCGAAAAAATTTTAAAAAAATTTCAAAAACCCCTTGACATCCTGAGAAAAAAGGGTATACTATATTTTAGCACTCAGAAATATTGAGTGCTAACACCCGAAGGCTTACATTGCCAAGGCCCTCTTCGGAAGGAGGCGTTTTTAAGTGGACGACAGAAAGCTTCGGATACTTGCGGCGGTCGTCGACGAATATATCGTCACCGGCGAACCCGTGGGGTCGAAGTCGATAATGAAGTATGTCGGCGCGTCGAGCGCGACGATTCGCAACGAGATGGCGGAGCTTGAAAAGCAGGGCTATCTCGAACAGCCGCATACCTCGGCGGGGAGGGTCCCGACCTACAGCGGCTACAGGCTCTATGTCGACCGTCTCTTAAAGACAAGCCCGCTTTCCGACGACGAAAAGCATATGCTCGACGGAATGATTGAAACCGACGGCTACTCCGAGGAGGGGATAGTGAGGTCGGCGCAGAACGCTCTTGCCGAGCTTACGCAGTACGCGGCCTTTGTATCGAGCGAAAACCCGAAGTTTTCGGTAATCTCGAAGGTTGAGGTAATCCCGACCGGAAAGAGGCTCTATGTGCTCCTGCTGATAGCCTCAAACGGAAAAATCAAAAACCGCACCTGCCGCGCGGAAATCGACCTTACTCAGGAGCAGCTCGACTACTTTTCGCAGTTTGTAAGGGATAACCTTGAGGGCGTGCCGCTCGAGGTTCTTAGCGAGGATATGCTCTCGAAGCTCGAAACCGCGATGGGAACATATTTGCTCACCCTTTCGCCGCTCGTCCGTGGAATTTTCGACATGACGCGGGAGATGGTTGAGCGCGAGGTAAACGTAAGCGGGGTCGGAAACTTACTTCAGTGCGACGATTTCGACAAGAACGAGGTCGTGAGCTTTTTGGAGCACCGCGACGATTTGCGAAAGCTCGTCGATGACAGCTTAAGCGGCATCCACGTCATGTTCTCCGACGAGGACGACGCGTTCGTAATCGGTAATTCGAGCCTTATAAGCTCAAATTTCGTAAAGGACGGCCGTGTGGCCGGACACCTCGGGCTTATCGGGCCGATGAGAATAAATTATAAAAAGGTAATTCCGTATGTCGAATACTTTGCGGAGAAGATTTCCGAGCTGCTTTCCTCGGACGATTCGCCGCCCGAGCTTACGGACGACAGCGAAAATAACATAACATAAACGAAAGGAAAAGCTATGAGCGAGAAAAAAATTCATGCGGCCGGCGACGCTTCCCCCGAGAAGGAAGCCGAAACCGCCGAAGCCGAGAACTCCGAAGAGAAAAAGGCCGATGAGGCGGCGGCGGGGGAGCCCGAAACCGAGAAGAAGGATGAATCCCCGAAGGAGCCGACGGCGGAGGAAAAGCTTAAGGCCGAAAACGACGAGCTTCGTGACAAATATCTGAGGCTTATGGCGGAATTTGACAATTTCAGAAAGAGAAGCGCGAAGGAGCGCGCGGAAATCTATCCCGAGGCGACGGCGGCGGCCGTAGAGGCGTTTTTGCCGCTTGCGGACAACTTTGAGAGAGCCGCGAACGCCGAAACCGCCGATGAAAAGTACAAGGCGGGGGTAATGATGATTTACGACCAGCTTTCAAAGGCATTCCAAAAGCTCGGCGTAGAGGAGATAAACCGCGTAGGCGAGCCCTTCGACCCGACGCTTGAAAACGCCGTCAGCCATATAGACGACGAAAACCTCGGCGAAAACGCCGTGGCGCAGGTTTACCAGAAGGGCTATAAGCTTAAGGACAAGGTAATCCGCCCCGCGACGGTAGTTATCGCGAACTGACAGAAGTTTAAGCATTCAACCTAAATTAAATATAAAAAAGGAGTAATAATTATGTCTAAAATCATAGGTATCGACCTCGGTACAACCAATTCCTGCGTAGCCGTCATGGAGGGCGGCGAGGCAGTCGTAATCCCCAACAGCGAGGGCGCGAGAACCACCCCGTCGGTCGTCGGCGTTTCAAAGAACGGCGACAGGCTTGTTGGACAGGTCGCGAAGCGTCAGGCGGTCGTCAACTTTGACAACACCGTCATCTCTATCAAGCGTCACATGGGCTCCGACTACAAGGCGTCCATGGGCGGAAAGCAGTATACGCCGCAGGAAATTTCGGCGATGATTCTGCAAAAGCTCAAGACCGACGCGGAGGCGTATCTCGGCGAAAAAGTTACCGAGGCGGTTATAACCGTTCCGGCGTACTTCACCGATTCCCAGCGTCAGGCGACCAAGGACGCCGGACAGATTGCGGGACTTAACGTCCGCAGAATCATCAACGAGCCGACGGCGGCGGCACTCTCCTACGGAATCGACAAGGAAGAGGACCAGAAGGTTATGGTATACGACCTCGGCGGCGGCACGTTCGACGTTTCCATCATCGAGATGGGCGACGGCGTAACAGAAGTTCTGGCGACCGCCGGCAACAACCACCTTGGCGGCGACGACTTCGACCAGAGAATCATCGACCTTTTGGTATCCGAATTCAAGAAAACCGACGGAATAGACCTCTCCGCCGACAAGATGGCGATGCAGAGGCTCAAGGAAGCGGCGGAAAAGGCGAAAATCGAGCTTTCAAACGTCCCGACCTCGAATATCAACCTCCCGTTCATCACCGCGGACGCTTCGGGTGCGAAGCACCTCGATTTTACCCTCACTCAGGCCAAGTTCAACGAAATCACCGCGGACCTCGTAGAAGCGACGATGGGTCCCGTACGCCAGGCTCTTTCGGATTCCGGACTTTCCGCTTCCCAGCTCAATAAGGTGCTGATGGTAGGCGGCTCGTCGAGAATTCCCGCAGTTGTCGAAGCCGTAAGGAAGATAACCGGCAAGGAGCCCTTCAAGGGCATAAACCCCGACGAATGCGTAGCTCTCGGCGCGGCGATTCAGGGCGGCATTCTGAACCGCGACATAGATTCCAGCCTCGTTCTCAACGACGTTACCCCGCTTTCTCTGGGACTTGAAACCCTCGGCGGAGTATGCACCAAAATCATCGAGAGAAATACGACTATCCCCTGCTCGCGCAAGCAGGTGTTCTCCACCGCCGCCGACAATCAGCCCGCCGTCGACATAGTCGTTTTGCAGGGCGAACGCGAGATGGCGAAGGACAACAAGCAGCTCGGAATGTTCAAGCTCGACGGAATCGCTCCCGCTCCGAGAGGCGTTCCGCAGATTGAGGTAACGTTCGACATCGACACCAACGGCATCGTACACGTTACCGCGAAGGACCTCGGCACCGGCAAGGAGCAGAATATCACCATCACTTCTTCCTCCAACATGTCGAAGGAGGACATCGACAAGGCTGTCAAGGACGCGGAGCGTTTCGCCGCCGAGGATAAGCGCAAGCGCGAGGAGGTCGATTCCCGCAACCAGGCTGACCAGCTCGTGTTCCAGTGCCGCAAGTCGCTCGACGAGTTCGGCGACAAGGTAACCCTGCAGGACCGCGAGGAGGTCGAGCCGAAGATTACCGCCCTCGAGGAGGCTCTCAAGGGCAGCGACATCGAGCTTATAAATACCCGCCGCAAGGAGCTTGAAACCGCCTTCGGAGCCGTCGCCACGAGAATCTATCAGCAGGCCGGCGGCCAGAACGGCCAGCCCAACCCCGGTGACTTCAACGGCTCCGCCAACTGAGCAAATTCACAGAAGCCGCGACCCGCAGATTTAAGCGGGCCGCGCGCATTCTTTGCCAACGGAGGAAAACATGGCAGATAAAAGAGATTATTACGAGGTTCTCGGCATTTCCAAAACGGCTACCGACGCGGAGATTAAAAAGGCCTACCATGCGATGGTAAAAAAGTACCACCCCGACCTTCACCCCGACGACAAAAACGCCGAGGAGAAGATGAAGGAGGTAAACGAGGCCTACGACGTGCTTTCCGACAGCGATAAGCGCGCAAGATACGACCGCGCGGGCTTTGCGGGAGTAGACCCGTCATACGGGGCGGGCGCGGGCGGACCCGGCGGCTTCGGCGGGTTCGGCGGAACGGGCTTCGGCGACATCGGGGATATTTTCAGCGACATTTTCGGGAGCATGGGCGGGTTCGGAGGCTTCGGAACCCGCACCGCCCAGAGCCAGAACGCCCCGAGAAAGGGCGACGATATAAGAACCGACGTGAGAATATCCTTTATGGAGGCGTGCAGGGGCGTAGACGTCAGCATTCGGGTGAACAGGCTTGAAAAATGCCCGCAGTGCCACGGCACCGGCGGCAAAAACGGAGCCGCCCCCGAAACCTGTCCCGACTGCCGGGGAAGCGGCGTCCAGAGAGTTACCCAGAGGCTCGGCGGCGCGGTGTTCCAGACCCAGAGGGCCTGCCAACGCTGCGGCGGAAAGGGGACGATTATCCGCGAGGCCTGCCCCGCATGTATGGGTTCGGGAACCGTCAGGAAGCCTTTCTCGACCAAAATCAGCATTCCGAAGGGCGTTGACAACGGCAACACCAACCGAATCACCGGAGAGGGCGACTGCGGCGTAAACGGCGGCAGAAACGGCGATATAATCGTCAGGATAAACGTTACCCCGCATGAATACTTCGAGCGCGAGGGAAACGACATCTACTCCGAGGTTACTATAAGCTACTTACAGGCGGCCCTTGGGGACGAGATAACGGTACCCACCATCGACGGCGGGGAAAGCTTCAAAATCCCCGCGGGGACCCAGAACGGAACCGTTTTTGTCCTTAAGAACAAGGGCGTGAACCGCCCCTACAGCTCGTTCAGGGGCGACCACCACTTCGCGGTAAAGGTAGAGGTCCCGAGGAACTTAAACCGCAAGCAGGCCGAGCTTCTTCGCGCCTTCGACGAATCTTTGGACGACAGGAACCGCGCCGATAAAAAGAAGTTTTCCGACTGGTTCAGGTAAAATTCATTCCCCGGGAGAGCTTTTTTAAAAAAACTCTTGCATTTTTCCGGCAAATATGTTATAATACGCTTCGCCGGCTTTTTCCGGCGTAATAGACCCACATGGTACTACTGTCTGAATCGGTAGGATGGGCTACCATCTGGCTCATAAATTCTGAACCGATTCGGAAAGGAGATTTTGGATATGGCTAAGGAAGGCATTCATCCCAAGTATGAGCCCACCACCATCACCTGCGCCTGCGGCAACGTAATCGAAACTCGTTCAACCAAGAAGGACATCAAGGTTGAAATCTGCTCGAAGTGCCACCCGTTCTTCACGGGCAAGCAGAAGCTCGTAGATACCGGCGGACGCGTCGACCGCTTCAACAAGCGTTACGGCCTTGGAAACGAAAAGAAGTAATTTTCACGAAGGAGGGCTCGAAAAGCCCTCTTTTTGTCTTATCCGGGAGGCTTAGGCTATGCCCTATAAAACCGTTTCGGCGGCGGCTTCGGACAGTATTGTAATCGAAAAGTCGGAGTTTATCGCAAAAATCGCGCCGGTATCGTCCTCCGAGGAGGCGGCGGCGTTTATAGATTACGTCCGCGCGGAGCATCGCCGTGCGCGGCACAACTGCTACGCGTATTCGCTGCGCGAGGGCTTTGAGGCCCGGTTTTCTGACGACGGCGAGCCCCAAGGGACCGCCGGCGCGCCGATTCTTGACGTAATCCGAAAAAACGCCTTAAGCGACGTATGTATCGTCGTAACCCGCTATTTCGGCGGGATTCTGCTCGGAAAGGGCGGCCTTACGCGGGCGTATTCCTCGGCGGCGTCAAAAGCCGTATCCGCCGCGAAAATAAAGCTTATGCACGAGGCGAAAACCGTAAGCCTCCGCCTCGATTATTCATACTACGACCGCGTTTTGCGGCTCCTGCCGGAGTTCGAGGTTAAAACCGCTTCTCAGGACTTTGCCGACAAAATTTCGCTTTCGCTGCTTTGCAAGGAGGAGCTCTGCGAAAAATTCATGGCGGAGGTTCGGAAGCTGTCGAACGGAAATATTTCCGCCTCGGCCTCGGAAGTCTTTTTTGCGGACTTTTCCTGAGCATTTTTAACAAATTAAGATGGGGAATTTTGTGCGTTCATACGAAATTTTCTCCTCTTTTTAAAATGAAAGAGGAGTTTTTTTGATTTTTTAGTATAAAACAATGCAAATAAAAAGGCAGAGTACGGTTTTTGGCGGTTCGGGGGTGTAAAATATGACAGTCCGGGAATATACGGAACAGTCCGAAGCGGCGGTTTTGTCGAAACACGCCTGCCTCAGTTCGGCCTCGAAGGGGCGGCAGCGCGAGGAGGAAAAATGCGGCCTTCGGACGGATTTTCAGCGCGACCGCGACAGGATTATCCACTGCAACGCGTTCGCGAGGCTTAAGCAGAAAACGCAGGTTTTTCTGAATCCGACGGGCGACCACTACCGAACCCGCCTTACGCATACGCTCGAGGTGAGCCAGATTGCGAGGACGGTTTCGCGGGCTCTCAGGCTCAACGAGGACCTAACCGAGGCGATTGCCCTCGGACACGATTTGGGGCATACGCCCTTCGGCCACGCGGGTGAGCAGATTTTGGACGAAATATCCCCGAAGGGCTTTCGCCACTACCGGCAGAGCCTTCGCGTCGTCGACTACATAGAAAAGGACGGGCGGGGCCTGAACCTCACAGCGGAGGTCCGCGACGGGATTTTAAAGCACACCGACATGTGGGCGGACACCGTCGAGGGCAGGGTTGTAAGGCACGCCGACGTTATCGCGTATCTGAACCACGACATCGAGGACGCTATCCGCGCCGGGGTTATTGAAGCCGGGGACATTCCCGAAAGCGTTTCGGGCGTTCTGGGAACGACAAAAACGCAGCGCATCACGTCTTTGGTAACGTCGCTGATTGAAAGCGGCGCGGAGAAGCTTTCCTATTCCCCCGAAATCGAAAGGGCTAAGGACGAGCTCTACCGGTTTATGTTCTCAAACGTCTACCGGAACCCCGTCTGCAAGTCGGAGGAATCGAAGGCCAAGACGATGATCGAGATGCTCTACAGGCACTTTATCGGAAAACCGGAGGCACTGCCGGAGGACTACAGACGCCTCGCCGACAGGTTCGACGCAGATACGGCCGTCTGCGACTATATCGCGGGAATGACGGACAGCTACTGCACCAACGTTTTTCTGGACATTTTTGTGCCGAAGAGCTGGACGCTCGTTTGATTTTTTCAGGAAAGGACTGACAGCCTATGCCGCTTTTGCCTCCCGAATTTTTGGAGCAGGTGCGCGAGCGCAACCGGATAGAGGACGTGATGGCGGGCTACGTCACCTTAAAACGCGCCGGGCGGAATTATAAATGCCTCTGCCCGTTTCATTCCGAAAAAACGCCCTCCTGCACGGTTTATCCCGACACAAACAGCTTTTTCTGCTTCGGCTGCGAGGCGGGCGGCGACGTTATAACGTTCATCTCGAAAATCGAGAATCTGAGCTATCTTGAATCGGTCAGGCTCTTGGCGGACCGCGCGGGGCTTTCGGTCCCCGAGGCGGGAATGGACGACCGGGCCGAGCGCGCAAAAAAACGCCTTCGCGAGATTAACCGCGCCGCCGCGAAGTATTTTTACCACAATCTTCAGACCCCCGAGGGAAAGCCGGGGCTCGAATATCTCGTCGGGAAGCGGCGGCTTACGGTCCAGACCGTCAAGGGCTTCGGGCTCGGCGTCGCGCCCAACCACTGGACGGGGCTCAAAAATTACATGCTTGCAAACGGGTTTACCGAGCGCGAGCTGATTGACGCGAGCCTGCTAAGCGAAAAAAACGGCAGAAGCTTCGATTTTTTCGTGAACAGGGTTATTTTCCCGATTTTCGACCTTCGCGGAAACGTCATCGCGTTTTCGGGAAGAACCCTTGAAGCCGACCCGAAGGGGATGAAATACTTAAATTCCCGCGAAACGCCGCTCTATAAAAAAAGCCGAACGCTTTTCGCGCTGAATTTTGCGAAGAACACGTCGGTAAAGTCGAAAAGGCTTATTTTATGCGAAGGAAACGTCGACGTTATTTCCCTGCATCAGGCGGGCTTCACCGAGGCGGTAGCCACCTGCGGGACGGCGATTACCCCGGAGCACGCAAGGCTTATGTCGCAGTACTGCGACGAGGTGTATATATGCTACGACGCGGACGCAGCGGGCCGAAAGGCGACGACCGCCGCCATCAGGATACTTTCGGAGGCGGGGCTTCGTGCGAAGGTCGTAAACGTTTCTGGCGACGGCGTTAAGGACGTAGACGACTATTTAAGAATATACGGCGCGGAGCATTTTCGGGTGCTTTTAGAGGGCTCCGCGGGCTCCACCGACTATGAGCTTTCGGGCGCAAGGGCGGGGCTCGATACCTCGGACGAGCTCGGAAAAGTTGAATATCTTAAACGTTCGGTGGAAATTTTAGCTTCTTTGGAAAATCCCATCGAGCGGGAGGTTTACATATCGAAAATAGCGGGGGAGCAGGGCGTTTCAAAGCAGATAATCTCGGAGCAGGTCGACGCCGCCCTTAAAAAGAAGCGGGGAGCGGAGCGGAAAAAGGAATGGCGGGCAATCGCATCGGGGATAAACCGCGACGAGCTCAATCCCGAGGCCGCGAGCTTTCCGAAGCAGGCGAGGGCGGAGGAGAACATAATCGCCTACGTCTGCGCAAACCCCGACGGCGCGCAGAGCGTTTTTTCGGAGCTTTCGCCCGATGAATTCGCGACGGCGTTCAACAAAAGGGTTTACGCGGCTCTCAAAGAGGGCTTCGGGCTCCATGGGGTATGCGACCCGTGGGCCTTGGGCGGCGAATTTTCCGCAGACGAAATGGGAAGAATATCAAGTATTATCGCCCGTTCGCGGGAAATCACCGTCGACAGAAGGGTGATTGACGACTGCATAAAGCTTCTTAAAAACGGCGTTCAGAAAACCGCCGCCGAGGACATGACGGACGAGGAGTTCGCGGAATATTTCACAAGGCTCAGCAAAACTAAAAAGGATTGACAAAATATATTTGGAGGCACTTATGAGCGAAAAGAAAGTAACAATCAACAGTCTGCTCGAAAGAGGAAAGGCCGCGGGAAAGCTCACGACAAAGGAGATTACCGAGGTTTTGGAGGAGATGGACTACGACGTAGAGCAGATTGACAGCTTCTACGACGCGTGCGCCGCGAACGGAATCGAAATCATCGACGACATCGTGATGGAAACCGAGAACCTCGACGACCTTATCGGCCTTGACGACGCGCTTCTGGACGGCGACCACGACCTTGACGACGACATCGACCTTGCGATGAGCGATTCGGTATCAATCGACGACCCGGTGAAGATTTACCTCAAGGAAATCGGGCGGGTCCCGCTTTTGACGCCGGAGGAGGAAATCGACCTCGCCCAGAGAATGCGCGACGGCGACAAGAGCGCGAAAAAACGCCTTGCAGAGGCGAATCTGAGGCTCGTCGTTTCCATCGCAAAGCGTTACGGCGGCAGGGGCCTCAACTTCCTCGACCTGATTCAGGAGGGGAACCTCGGGCTTATCAAGGCTGTCGAAAAGTTCGACTATACGAAGGGCTTCAAGTTCTCGACCTACGCGACATGGTGGATTCGCCAGTCGATTACCCGCGCGATTGCCGACCAGGCGAGGACGATTCGCATACCGGTCCACATGGTTGAAACGATTACGAAGGTCAGAAAGACCTCGACCCAGCTTTTGCACCAAAACGGCCGCGACCCGTCGGCGGACGAGATTGCTCAGGCACTCGACATGCCGGTCGAGAGGGTTCGGGAAATCCTGCGGATAGCCCAGGACCCGGTTTCCTTGGAAACGCCGATCGGCGAGGAGGAGGACAGCCACCTTGGCGACTTCATTCCCGACGAAAACGCCCCCGAGCCGACCGAGGCGGCCTCGCTCGTGCTTTTGAAGGAGCAGATAAATCAGGTTCTTTCAACGCTCACCGACCGTGAGGAGAAGGTTTTAAGGCTCCGCTTCGGCCTTGAGGACGGCCGCAGCCGCACCCTCGAGGAGGTCGGCCAGATGTTCAACGTCACCCGCGAACGCATCCGCCAAATCGAGGCGAAGGCCCTCAGAAAGCTCAGACACCCGAACCGGTCGAATAAGGTTAAGGATTTTATTGATTGATGAATTTAGCCCCCTTTCCCGAGATGGGAGGGGGCATTTTGTGCGGCGGTGTGTTTCTTTTTGGGGCATTCTGCTTCGCCCGCGCGGCGGAAAAAGCTGGTGCGTCGGTCCCACCCACCCGCCCCCGCAGTTTCGCGCCATTTCCCCGCTTTTTCCGCCGCGCTTACACCCCGCATCTCCCCAACCTCCGCAAATAATCAGGCCGCCCATCACCCCCGTCTTGTCGGTGCTGCGATGTTCAAGCTTTATCCCCGCTCACCCGATAGCAAAAAAGCCTTTGACGAAAACTTTTAAGATTTTGATTGCCGGATTATCCTAAAAAAACTTATTGACAACCCCCCGATTCTGTGCTAAAATATCTAATGCGCCTCGGGAAGGCCGGGCGAAAATGTCTGCGTAGCTCAGTTGGATAGAGCGACCGCCTCCTAAGCGGTAGGTCGGGTGTTCGAGTCACCTCGCGGAC
>CANPZQ010000051.1 GCA_947588775.1 uncultured Clostridia bacterium | reverse complement strand
TTTTCTTCCTACTTCACCTACAATTTTTTTCGTCAAGTTCTATTTTGGGGCTTGACTTTTTATTTGTAGGCTTTGTTGTTGATTTGTGAGTACATTATATCATGTTTCAAAAAGAAATGCAATAGTTTTTATGAAGTTTTGAAAATTATGAGAAATGCATAAGCAACATATCTAAAATAGTCGATTTTCGGCATCTCAGCAGTCGCATTGCCGCCTGCGAGATGAGAAATCGTCAAAAAATTTTTCCAATTTAGGAGGACATGTGGCTGCCGTCTTTCGACCGCCGAATAAATTTCATACCGCTTTCGCATATAATTTCAACATGCTTGCCGCCATTTTCTCGCTCCTTTTTCCCTCTCCCCTTCCCCTTTTTCCCCTTCGCCGGCAGCTCAATGTCCGCCACGTCCCTCAAATCGATTTCGCTCTTGTCTTTGAAAATTATCGTTTGCAGGGTTTCGTCGACAAGGCGGACGGCCTTGGATTCGGTGACGTATTTGCCGCCCTGTTTTTTGCCGTCGGGGACAAAATACGTCACCTTTACGATCTGGTTCGGGTTTTCAATCAGCTGGCGCAGCTTTTCGTCAAGAAGGTTCGCCTCGTATTCCCCCAAAATAATTCTGCCGTCGGTAAGGCGCGCCGTTTCCTCAATCGCGTCGCTGTGGCCGGTAAGGGCGGCAAACGGGCTGAACTGCGCCGCCCTGTCGTGGATTGACATATGCTCCCGCTTTTCCGACTGTCTGTGCGGAAGGTTGATTATATCGTCGTATCTGCCCATTTTTTCCTCCTCATTTTTATGCTTTGTGTCCTCCGATTTGGCGGTTGCGGTCCTTTGCGGTCGCGCCCTCCTCAAAATTCATGCCCTTAAGCACATAATTTTTCCCGAACTTTTTCTTGATGCCGATTACCGCCTTCTGGAGGTTCTTTTCCTTTTCGAGGGCATTTTTCTCCTGTTCGCGCCTGCGTTCGAGCTCTTTATAGTCGGTGAAAAGGTCGAGCTGCTCGGGCTGTTCTTCGGGAACGTCCGTTTCCGGAATTACGCTGCAGGCGGCGATCGTTATCCTCCTTACAAGCATTTTCTTCCCGGCTATTCTGTCGTAGAGCTTCATCACCGCCTCGGTAATAAGCTTTGCGGAGCTTGTCGGGCGGTCGAGATTGGCTGTCCCCTGCGCGTGTTTCGGGATTTTTCTGCCGTAGCGGTCGATGGCGACTTCACCCTTATAGCCGTTCGACATGTTCTCGACGTCGTAGCCGATTGTAAGGACAATCTGGCCTGTGACAAGCCCCTTATCCACCAAATCAAGGGCGAGCAGATCGGTCATCTCCCTGACGACGAGCTTCGCCTTGTCAAAGGGATACGGCTCGGTGAGAACCTGCCCCGAGCTTATGCTGTTTGTTTCGGGTTTATACGCCTTTATGTCGGCAATCGTCACCGGCTCCCACCCCCACGCGTGGTCAATGAGAAGCTCGGCGTTTATCCCGAACAGCTTGTAGAGCCTGTCCTCGTCGCAGAGCGAACGCCTTGCGACGTCGCCCATCGTGAACATTCCGTTTGCCTCAAGTTTTGTCGCATACCCCTTGCCTATTCTCCAGAAATCGGTCAGCGGCCGATGTTCCCAGAGCTTTTCGCGATAGCTCATCTCGTCGAGCTCGGCAATTCTCACGCCGTCGCAATCGGGAGGCATTTTCTTCGCAACGATGTCCATCGCAATCTTGCAAAGATAGAGATTGGTCCCGATTCCCGCCGTCGCGGTGATGCCGGTTGTTTCCAGAACATCGCGAATCATCTTCATCGCGAGTTCGCGCGCCGTAATTCCGTAAATCCTGAGATAATCCGTTGCGTCTATGAAAACCTCGTCAATCGAGTAGACATGAATGTCCTCCGGCGCGACGTATTTAAGGTATACGTCGAAAATTTTCGTGCTGTACTCGATATAATGCGCCATTCTCGGCACCGCGACGATGTACGAAACCGCCAGAGCCGGGTTCGCCGCGAGTTCCGCGGAGAAGCAGCTTTCCCCGACGAATTTATGTTCCGGAGCCCTGTACAGCCGCGCCGCGTTGACCTCTTTGATTTTCTGGACAACTTCAAAAAGCCTCGGCCTCCCGGGAATACCGTAAGCCTTGAGCGACGGCGAAACCGCAAGGCAGATTGTCTTTTCGGTCCGCGACGAATCCGCGACGACAAGATTCGTCGTAAGCGGTTCAAGCCCCCGCTCCCGGCACTCCACCGAGGCGTAGAAGCTCTTCAGGTCTATTGAAATGTACTGTTTAACGTCCGGCAAATTCCTCACCTCCCATCGAATCTTATAATCTCCGCTTTAAGTATAGCATATTCCCGCGCCTTTGGCAATAATCAAATGAAGGAGATGAGTACGGAAAATTGGACTTGAAGAAAGAAAAGAGGTACGGTTTTGCTTGACAACTTTGCCTTTCGTGTATATAATAAAACCTGCAAAGGAGCTGATACCATGTCGCAAACCCCTCACTGGCTTGACGTGCTGTTTTTTTATGAAATTTACCCGCAGACGAATAAATTTTAACCCGGCAGACAATCCGTCTGCCGGGTTTAATTATCATATTATTTATACAACATTAAAACCCTATTTCCCCTCCCCTGCCCTTGCGAGAATCGCCGCGCCGTTGTCTTTAAGCCATCTGTCCCATTTTTTGTACTCAGGGAAAACGCGCAGAACCTCGCTGTAGAAGCGGTCCGAGTGGTTCATCTCCTTTCGGTGGCAGAGCTCGTGGACGACCACGCTGTCGATTGCCTCGGGCGGGGCGAGCATCAGCAGGCAGTTGAAATTCAGGTTTCCCTTCGCTGAGCAGCTGCCCCACTTCGTGCGCTGGCAGCGAATCGTGATTTTGGCGTAGCCGACCCCGATTTTCGGGGCGTAAAACGCCGCGCGCTCGGGGATATACCTCGCGGCGCGTTCGGCGAGGGCTCGAATTTCCTCCTTCGTAAGCGGCGGCACTCCCGCGAGGGAGCCTTTTTGTTCCTCAACCTTTTTAACGTTTTTTTCAATCCATTTTTCATGCTTTCGGACAAATTTTTCGATTTCCGAGGCGGGCATTTTCATGGGTGCGCGGACTGTCACGCCGTCGGCGCGGACCTCGACGGAAACGGTTTTTCGGCTGCTGCGGATTAGTTTATATGTCAAAGTAACGGCCTCCTTTTTTGATATTATAGCATGGGCGGAGGGGGATTGCAAGGGGAGCGCGGGCGAAAGGGCGGGGTGGGGAGGGCGGGTGGGCGCAGGAGGCCATGTGGCCGCAGGAAAGAAGCCCTTTCGCCCGCGCGGTCACAGCGCGCTCAAACGCGGGTTGAGCGTTTGACGCAAAATTTAACCGAACAGGTTATTGAAAAGGCGGCGCGAAGATGCTATAATTTCGGCACAAAGGGCCTTTTGAATAAAATTTTGGAGGTTAATTATGGATATTGAATCGGTAGGACGGCAGATTTCCCGGCTGAGGCGCGAAAAGGGCCTCACTCAGGCTGAGCTCGGCGAACGGCTCAGCGTTACTTTTCAGGCGGTCAGCAAGTGGGAACGCGCCGAAACGCTCCCCGATACTTCAATTTTGGTGGAGCTCGCGGAAGTCCTTGAAACGACCGTCGACAACATTCTTCGGGGCGGAAGCCGAAAATCCCCCTACAAGCGCAGAACATCGGTCGACGAGCTTCGCCGCGGGCTTCGCTGCCTCGACGAGATGGGAAGGCTCCTCGGGCGGGATACCCAGCTTTACCTCGCCGCCGTCGAGGGGATAAACTCCGCCATGAACACCGAAATCCGCGACGCGTTTACGGACAGCCATATCTTCGAGGTTTTCGTCGCCGAGGCCGCGATTCAGAGCATAACCGCCGGCGCGTACATCGACCCGACCGACGTCAAAAACGGGATTGAAAACGAACGGCTGAGAGGCATTATACTTGAAAAATGCGCGGAATACGGGATAAAATAGCGTCGTGAAAACAAAACTAACAATTCCCCCGTCTAAACTCGTCGGAAATATTTTTTTGCCGCGAAACTTTTTGTGCAACTTCTCTGTCTAATACGTGGAGGTGAAATCTATGGCACAAAAAATTCGCAGTGCATTGTCTATTATCGTGGTTCCCAACGACCTTGAATTGCTTGTTTTAAAGGCAATTGAACGTGTGACAGAGGACGAAAAAACCGCGGGACGCAAGGAAAAGGGGGAATGAAAATGAAAAAAATTTTGCTTTCGGTTATTTCTTCTGCGATTTTTCTTTCATCGTGCATGGCTGCGGGAAATCCTTCTTCCGAATCGGAAAAAGCCATGAAGTCCGATTTGACGGCGGAATACTCGAAAATCGAATCCGAGCTTAAAACGTCCTCGCATCTTATCGGCTATGACGGCGGCGGGTTTGTCTGCGACGGCGGCGGCTCGCTTTACTTTGTCACACAGGCATATGCGCACAGCATGATTATAGAGTATGACAAATCAAGCGGGACAGGCGCGCCGTTATGCAAAAATGAGGGCTGTACGCATGACGAACCGGGGTGTGACGCAAATGTAACCTCCGGAAATTCAAAGCTTGCTTACAGCGACGGAAAGCTTTATTGGATGGAAGCGAACAAGGACGGGGCGCATATCTGCTGCGAGGACGTCAAAACCGCTGTTCGTGCAGAGATAAAATCTCTGCCAAATGGCGGCGTTCCCGCTGTATGGGACGTCATTTTCCGTGGCGGCAAGGCATTCTATTACGTCGCATTTTTCGGCGGCGACGCCGGCGCATACATCGGCATTGCCGACCTTAACGGCGAGGAGGATATGACGGTGCTTGACGGCGCGAACAGCGGAATTTTGAGCATAAGCCTTCCGGCGAATGTTGATATACAGCTTTTAGGCGAGGCACTTTATATCATATCCGTTAAGGCTGTAAATCAGTCCGACCCGAATTCGGATATAAATGTCGGAATCTATAAATACAACCTTTCCGGCAGCGAACTTGCCGAAGTAATCAGCTTTTCGTCGGCGGAAGGCGACATTCCCAAGGCGAGCGGGTTCAAACTCGTCAGCGAAAATGACATGTATTTTATGTCAAACGAAACGAGAAAAATCTGCCGATATGACATCGCGGAAAAAACCTGCGCCGAGCTTTTTGATTTCTCGGAATACGGCTCCACATACGGCTTTACCGACGGCGAAATACGGGATTTCCGCATTTTCGATGACATTTGCTGCGCGGTATCGGTTAAAGACAAAAAGATGGTTTTGGCGGCAAAAAATCTTGCCGGTGAGCTTATTTTTGAAACCGATATAAGCGAATTTTTCGGCGATGAGGGCGGACATCCGTCGGTTTGGATAGCAGGAAGCGATTCGGAAAATATTTATGTATGTTATACATATCAGGACGCAGGGTACACCTATCAGATGAACAAGACCGTCGCAGTACCTGTTGATGGCGGCGAGCCGAAGCTTTTGTGCAGCAACCGGTCAAGCTTATTAAAGAGGTGGCATTGATGAAAAGATTTATTGCTTTAATTATTATCGCTCTGTCCCTTTGCTCCTGCGGGAAAGCGGACGGTGAGGTCAGCTATGACTGCGACATTGAGTTTCAGCAGTATAATGCAGTAAAAATCAGCTCCGACGGCGAAACGCTGTTTTTCGTGCCGGACATATCCCAAAAAATTTGGTACTACGACAAAAACGCCGAAATTTCGGGAATCTTATGCGGCAAGCCGGAGTGCTCCCACTCGGGCGAGGACTGCAACGCGTTTTTTGACGGCGTGGAACTCGGATTCTACGGCGGCAGGCTGTACGGACTGAAAATTATCCATGCTTCCGACTGCAAAGTTTTCAGCTCCGCCCCAGACGGCAGCGGCAGAAAAACCGAGCTCGACCTTTCGGACACCGAATTTGCGAACATGCTTTCGGACGCCGTCGAGAATCTTCGCGGCATGTTCCACCGCGGATTTTTCTACGCATGTGGGACACACAACACGGTTTCCGACGGGATAATGCAGAGCTGCGCGCAGGTTTTTTCGTATTCTCTTGACAGCGGCAAAGGCGGAGCTATATATGAGAGCTCGGAGCTTTTGGACGTTGAAATTTTTCCTTATGGCGATTATCTGTATTTTTTGGCAAGCGATGAAAGTAATCTCGAAATTTACAGATATTCTCCTGCGGACGGTACTTCGGAAACGTTGTATCACGGTGCTTCGGAAATTGAATCACCCAAATTATGGATAAAATCCACGTCCGATGGTGAGGAAATATACGTAGGCGACAAGGGAGAATCGGCTGAAATTTACAAGCTTGACCTAGGCAAAAACGCGCTCACACCGTGTTTTGCGCTTGAAAACCCATATCTTATCTACGGCTTCTCGGACGACTTTGTCATCGGCGGGAACATGGAAGGCATAAGCTGCCTGCTCTGCCTTACGGATTACTCCGGCAACACGGTTTTGGAAACGCGGTTCACGCCGCCCGGAATATCCGAAGGCGAGTTGCTTTTTACATTCCCCTGCGGCTCTGACGGCGAAAATATTTACCTCTGGAGCAAAGTATGGTCCGCGGAACACGACGTACAGTTTTTGAGTGCGGTATCACAAAAAAGCGGCAAAAGCAAGGTCCTATGGACAAACGGCGGAGGCGGCAGCGATGGAACTTGAACTAAAAAATCTCACGAAACGCTACGGAAGCTTTACTGCATTAAACAATTTTTCGGTGACCTTTGAAGCCGGTATCTACGGAATTTTGGGCGCGAACGGCGCGGGAAAATCGACGCTGATGAACTTAATCACCGACAACATCAGGCGGGACGGCGGCGAAATCCTCTTTGACGGCAGGGAGATTCTGAAAATGGGTGCGGATTTTCGGGCGATTCTGGGCTATATGCCCCAGCAGCAGGGAATTTATGACAAAATGACGGCGATAAGCTTTGTCAGCTATATGGCCCGGCTCAAGGGTCTGAAAGGTGCCGAGCTGCACCGTCAGGTCGAGGACGTGCTTAAACTAACTAACCTCTGGGACGTTCGTCATAAGCCCACAGGCGGATTTTCCGGCGGCATGAAGCAGCGCGCGCTGCTCTCACAGGCACTTTTAGGCGACCCGAAAATCCTGATTTTAGATGAGCCGACGGCCGGCCTTGACCCAAGGGAGCGGGTAAGAATACGAAACTTTATAAAGGATCTGTCAAAGGACCGAATCGTGCTTTTGGCGACGCATATCGTCAGCGACATTGAGTCGATCGCCGACAAAGTTTTGCTGCTAAAAAGCGGCAGTCTGCTAAAGCTTGATACACCGCAGGCACTTATTGATTCACTGCCCGAAAATTACGTGCCGCGCGCGCATTATAAGGATTTAGAGGACGTTTATCTTTATTATTTGGGGGCATGAACATGGGAGAGTGGAAACGAATTTTCCTTGACAAATCGCGCATAATTTTATTATTAGCACTAACTGTTATTTGCCTTTTGATATTCCTGACATCGCTTTCCGACGGAATTTCATTTAGTTCGATTAGGCATATGCTTGAGGCGGCGAAGTACTCTCGGGTGCTGTGTGAAAAGTTGTCTGAGATGCCGCTCAAAGAGGTTAAAGAAACAATATCTGCTGAACAGAATCGAATCGCCGACTTTGGAAATTATATAAACGGATTTAATATGCAGGTGTTTGAAAGCGATGATGCGGCATATGGCACGATGAGCGACATCCCCTATCTCGTTTCGCTGTCGAAAAATATCAATGAATTTAACAACGCATACGGTGCGTATATGCGCAGGCTTAACGAACTGTCCGAAGAAGCGGACTATTTGCTCGAATATCCCGCCTATCTTTCCGGCGTTTCCGAGCAGGTGAAAACACAGTCGCAGGTCGCGGTGTTTGGAAAAAGCGGCGGATTTGCTGCAAGAAACTTGAAAAAGACGGCCGAGGATTTTGAAAATCTGAACGGCGTCACCCCCATTTTCGGCAACAATTTCGGCATAGAAAAGTGGCTTGAATTCGGGATTTCAGACTATTTTTTCTTAGGAATATTAACGGTTATTGTGCTTGTATTTCTCGACGAGCGCAAGGCGGGGCTGTGGAGCGTGGTGCGCGTCTGCAAAAACGGCAGACTGCGCCTTGGACTGCACCGTTTAGGCATTCTTTTTGCCGCATCTGTTGAAGCGACAGTGATAATGTATTTAATACCACTAACTGTTTCAATGACGATAAACGGTGGAATGTTCGACTTGAACCGCCCGATTCAATCGCTAACCAGCTTTAAGACCTGCACACTCCGGATTACGGTTTTTCAATGGCTTATCCGTTTTTTCACCCTGAAAATTTTCTCGGGGTTCGCAGTCGGGCTGTTGCTTTGGTGCGTTCTTGGGGCACTCTCAAACCCGCAGTTTTCCGTTTCTGTCCTCGGCTTCTTCCTCATCGCGGAATATCTTTTATACGAGCTTCTGCCGGTCCAAAGTTTCCTGAATATTTTAAAATATTTTAACATATTCTCATATATCCACACTGCCGATTTATACACGAATTATCTCAACATCAATCTTTTTGGAATTCCTGCCGACATACGAAAGTTAATCTTCAGCGTGTCCCCTGTCCTGATTTTTGGACTGATTTTATGGGTGCTTCTGATACAGTCAAAGCGTTACCCGGAGGGAAACAAGGACTATCTTTCAAAACTGTCCGACTTTAAAAATCGCCTATTAGACGTATTCCGCGTTCATCTCTCGGCAGGCGGCTGGGAAATATATAAATCTCTCGTTTACGAATTCGGGGCAGTGATACTTGTCGCGGTTTTTGTTCTGACAGGTTCTTTGAACTACAGCTCCGGAGGTTATGAACCCGACTCATACTACAGAATGTATCTCTCCGACTTGGAGGGTAAAATTGATGAAAACACAGATTTGTATTTTGAAAGAGCCGCAGAAAATATTCCCCAAAACAGCGACAGTGCGGTGATAATTAACGCGCTTACGCGGCTGAAAAATGACGTCGAGCTTGCAAAAGCTGCCGCGAAAAAAGGAAATTTTGAGCCGTGGCTTGTCAATCAGAAGAATTACGATTCTTTCTATGGACCGTCGAGCCTCAACCGTCAGCGAACAAACGCGACGGTCGTCATCGCGCTTTTGGTGCTCTGCTGCGCCGGCGTGTTTGCGTATGAAAACCAGTCGGGAGTGGGTTCGCTTCTGCGCTCGCAAAAACGTGGGCGGGGCACTGTGATTTCAAGAAAAATCGCAGTCTGCGGAGCGATGTCGGTTCTTATCTGGGCGGCAGTTTATGTCAGAGAATTTATCAATTTCATTGACAACTTTGGCACAAAAACGCTGCCTTCAGCTGTCCAAAACCTACCTGCGCTTGCGGATTTTCCGCTGAAAATCACGCTTGGGCAGTACCTCACGATACTATACGCCCTGCGGCTTGTGATGCTCGCGGCGGGGTCGGTGACAATCCTCACTCTCAGCCGACTGTCGCGGACGATGTTGAAATCGTATATCCTGAATTTTTGCGCCATATGCGTGTCTGCTCTTCTGACGCTTTTCGGCGCAGAAACGTTAAAGTACATTTCACCGCTCGTCCCGATTTCTTCGGCAGAAGTCCTTTGGAACATGGGCGGCGGTGAGATAATAGGGTGCATGTGGTGGATAGTCTGGACATTATTGGCGATGACGGCCGGGATCTTGGCTGTCAAAAAGTGGATGAAAAGTTGAAACATTCCCGGCAAAACAATGGTTTGCAATCCGTATCAAAATTGCTGACATTTTACAAAGCAGCTGCAAGTGCAATTCTTACTGTATAAACTGATAAATTAGCTGAATGTTTGTGCACCGGTCATAAAAAATCCGTGGAATTTAGAAATTGATCAAACGAAAAGTCTGCTTGGCTTTAAAATTAAGCAAGCAGACTTTGATATTATGGATGCGGTCTTTAAGTTTGGGTGGGCCGCGCCTGGGTTGGGCGTAAGGGTGCGGCGGGGGAAGCGGGGAATAGTGGAAAAGTGCGGGGGCGGGCGGGTGGGACCAACGAAGCCAGCTTTCCCCGCCGCGCCGCCTGAGCCGAATCCCGTCCCCCGGAGCCGCAGGCGGAGCGGGGATGGGTGAGGCTCAGGCCTCAGCAGCCGGCTTCAAATTTTTGCCGAGCCCGATTTCTATCTTCTAACTCTCTGACGCTCTATCCTCTAAAACGCCGCCCTGCGAAAATTCCTTCCGCAGGGCGTTTTTCTCAGCTCTGAACAGGCATTTGAGGCGGGTTGCCGCCGTCGGGCGGGACGGGCATGTTCCCGGGCTGTCCGCCGAAGGGGTTCTGGTGGCCCTCGCCGCCCATTCCGCCGAATTTTCCGCCTTCGCCGAAGCCTCGACCGCCCATCGAGCCGCCGATTCCGACGCGTCCGTAGGAGTTAAGCCCCTCGGTAACGGCGACCGTCGCGACCTCGGTTCCGCCGGAGTATTTCCCGCCGGAGCCGACGCAGTATTCAAACTCGCCGGAATACTTTCCGCCGTAAGAAACGGCGTATTCAACGCCGGTTTCAAGCTCGGGGGAGCTGAAAACGATGTTTCCGACGCGCTTGTCGATCTTAAAGACAAATTCCTTGCCGCCGCCGGATATTGAAATTACCGTTCCCGCGTCGAGGACGTTGTCGAAGGTAACGCTGAGGGTGTTTACGGTCATGTTGTCGGGAGCCTGCGCCATTCCGGCCGCGCCTGCGGCAAACAGCAGCCCGCCGTCGGTATGGAAGTCCCCGGCATAGTCGATTGCGCCGTCAGCGTCACGCTCGGGGCCGCTTATTATAAGCGTTCCGCCCGACATGTAGATGTCGCCGTTTGAATCGATGCCGTCGCCGACAGAGTTGATATAAACAAACCCGCCGGTGATTCCGAGATAGGAGCCGTCGCTTTCCTGCATTCCCATTCCGCCGCGGAAGTCCGCCGAGGAGTTGTCGTTGCCGCCTGCGGCGTTGATTCCGTCGTCGTCGGCGTTGATGTATACCTCGCCGCCGGAAATCTCGATTAAAACGCCCTCAAGTCCCTCGTGGGAAACGGGTATCTCGGTTTTTCCGCCTTTAATATAGATGTTTGCGTCGGAATGAACGGCGTCGTCGCCCGTCGCAATCGAGATGGTCCCGCCGTTTATATTGACGTCGCCAGCGGAGTGAAGCGCGTCATCGGAAGTATCAATAATAACGGTTCCGCTGTCGACGGTTATTCCGCCCTGATTGCACTTGAGGCCCTTTAAGGATTCCTCCGAAGCGGCTGTTTCATGGCCGTTGTCCCCGGCTTTGACGCTCATCGAGCAGCCCGAAATATCGAGCCCCGTTTCAACCTGTACCGCGTCGCCGGCCCGCGCCGTAAGATAGATATTCGAGTTCACAAACTTCCCCCAGCCGAGCGAAGGGTCGTTGTCCTGAGTTGAGCGAAGAGCGTCGCCGCCCGCGTCGACCTTGACCGTTGAATTCTGAATAGTCAGGCTGTCCTTGCCGTTGATTCCGTTGTTTTTCGCGGTGACCTCGACAGTCGTATTGATGATTTCGAGTGTGTCCTTGCCGATTATTCCGGAATTATAGTTGCCGATTACCTTTAAAGAGCCTGTCCCGCGGATTTTCAGGTCTGCCTTTGAGTGGATACATGCGTTTGGCTCCTCGCCGACCGCGTCGCCGTATTCGAGGGTATAGTCGTATGATGTTCCGTCGGAAAATACGTTTTCGGTGTTTCCGTTGAGAAGAAGCGTAACCGACGCCGCCTTGTTCACATAAAGAGGCGCGGAGTCTGCGCAGGAAATATTCACCCCGTTAAGAATCAAAACTACGTCCTCACCCTGCGCGCGAACGGCGATTCGGGCGTTTTGCGAGCTTCCCGAAAGAGAATAAATTCCGCCGCGCACGATTTTCACATAGTTTCCGTCGGCAATCGCGCCGCTGCCCATAACGGTAATCCCGCCGTCCGAAAAGACGATTTGAGTGTCGCCGGTTTCATCGGTAGTCTGAACCGCCTGCGTAGCGTCGGGAAGCTCGGATTCGTCAATCATACCGAGCGCGCTGCCGTTAGAAGAGCCGCCGTCGCCGAGAATATCGTCGCGGATTTTCCCGACCGTCCCGCCGCTCCCGCCGAATGCGAAAATAAAGATGACCGCCAGAATTATCACGAGAACCGCGATGAGAATCACCGCCCCCGCCCTGACCTTTCTTTTCTTTGCGTAAGCACTCATAAAAACCGCTCCTTTTTTTGGGATTTTCAATTTTTATTATAGTCATTTTTGCGAGAAAGTCAA
>CANPZQ010000050.1 GCA_947588775.1 uncultured Clostridia bacterium | reverse complement strand
TACCTCCTCGCAGCTTCCGCCGTTTTTGCAGTACGCCCGAAGCCTGTATCTTCCGTCGCCGCGCGGCATGAGCCTTGCCCCGCCCGGCGTTTTTTCAATTTCAATAAGATTCGTTTCAACACCGCTGTCGGTGGTCGCCTTAAAGAAAACGTCCTCCCCCGAAAACGTCGTATACTCCGGCAAAAGGTGGGCCGTTACGTCGGCATGTCCCGCCTCCGGGGTAATTTTTTGCGCCGAAACCGTAAGCTCGATTTTTCTGACGCTTACATCGCTCTTTGCGGGCTCTTCGGGGACAAAAGTCCCGAACGACGCGCCCTCGCGGATTCTCGCGGGGATAGCCCGAAGCGTCAGCTTCTCGTCGGGAAGCTTCGGCGATGAAACCGTAAGCTCGACCGTTCCCGCCTCGCCCGACGCCGCAAGCATTATAAGCAGCTTTCCGGCAAAGAGCCTTCGCGACGAGGTTTTGTATTCTTCATAGTCGGTCGAATCGCCGTTGTCGAGGCCCATAAGCCGTCCCGCGCCCTTAACCGAAACGTTGATTCGGTTTCTCGCGTTGTCGACGGGATTTCCGTCGCGGTCGGCTACCGTCACTTCGACAAAAGCCATGTCCTCGCCGTTCGCAAAGAGCGTAGTCTTGTCGGATTTTAGGACGATTTTCGCGGGGTCGCCGGGGGTTCGCCTTACCTGCTCGCAGACCGCTTCGCCGCGCTCATTATAGCCGACCGCGCGGATTTCCCCCTTATGATACGGAACCCGCCATCTCCCCGAAAGCGGTCCCCCGCCCTCGTGGTCGTGGATATGAGAGCCCATCGAAACGCCGTTCACAAAAAGCTCCGACCGACAGCAATTTGAATAGATGAATAAATCAATCATCTGCCCCTCGTTCCAGTCCCAGTTCGGGAAAAGATGGACAAACGGCGGCGCGCTTCGGTTCCATTCCGCCTTATAGGCGTAGTAGCTGTCCTTCGGGAAGCCAGCGGTGTCGGAGTGGCCGAAGTAGGAGTTTTTCGTGGAATATGGGGTCGGCTCGCCGATGTAATCCCACCCCGTCCAGATAAACTGCCCGAGGCTGAAGCGGCGGATTCTGTCCTCGATAATGTTATATTCGACATTTTGCGCGCCCCACCCCGTCGCGCAGTTCATAAGGCTCGAGCACTGCAGGTCGTCGTAGGTCGTTGAAAAAACGTCGGCCGGGAAGTGATAAATCCCCCTCGACTGAATCGTCGAAGCGGTTTCGGAGCCGTAGATAATCCAGTGCGGGTGCTTTTTGTGGTGTTCGTCGTAGATGCTCTCGGTGTAGTTGTAGCCGACAAGGTCGATTTCCTCGGCGCAGCTCTGCGCACCCTCCCACCTCATGTAGTTCGAGCCGATTGTAATCGGGTGGGCGCACTTATAGTCGTCGATTCTTACGCAGCGCGAAAGCTCCTTCGTAATCTCAACGCCGTGCGGCGAAGCATGGGTGTCGTAGATTTCGTTTCCTATGCTCCACATGACTATCGACGGGTGGTTTCGCTCGCGGCGAACCCACGCCCTTACGTCCCGCTCATGCCACTCTGTAAAGAAGCGGGAATAGTCGTAGTCCGTCTTTTTAAGCTCCCACATGTCGGTAAACTCGGAATCAAGGAGTATCCCGAGCTCGTCGCAAAGCTCCGGGAGCATGGACGGGTTATGCGACGTGCGAATTGCGTTCACGCCCATTTCCTTGAGCGAAACAAGCTGTCTGCGAAGCGCGGCGGAGTTGAACGCCGAGCCGAGCGCGCCGAGGTCGTGGTGCATACACGCGCCGTTCAGCTTCATGCTCTTTCCGTTCAGGAAAAAGCCGTTGTTCGGGTCGAAGCGGACAAACTTATAGCCGATTCTCTCGAATCTCTCGTCGACGCGCTCATCGCCGATAAAAAGCTCCGTCAGAAGCGAGTACAGATACGGCTCGTCGGTGCTCCAGAGTATCGGGTTTATTTCAAAGCTCTGGGTGAGCTTTTTCGTCCCCTCGGGGAAGGGCGTTTTTACCTCCGCGGCGATTTCTCCGTCCGCGTCGTAGAGAGTATGCTTTAAAATTCCCGCTTGATTGCATTCAAGCTCGGTATCGATTTCGGTGCGCCAGTTCCTTCCCTCGACCGAGCTTACGACGTAGGTTCCGTCCTCGGCGATTCTGTTTTCGCCGGTTTCGATAAGCGTAACGTCGCGGTAAATTCCCGCGCCGGAATACCACCTCGTGTTCGGGCATTGATACCTCACCCGAACCGAAATCTCGTTTTCGCCGTCCGAAATATTGTCAAGCGGCACTACAAAGGGAGTATAGCCGTATTTCCACTCGAAAATCTTCACGCCGTTGAGGTATACCTCCGAATCCATATATACCCCCTCGAAGCGGAGCGAAAAGCGGTTTCGGGGCGTTTTTTTAACGCTGAATTTCTTGCGGTACCAGCCGTCGCCGGTCGCGTAAAGGTTTTTTACGTCGTAAATCTGCCAGTCATGGGGAATGTCGACGGGGCGAAAATCCGCGGGCGCGGGAATCTCCCCCAAGGGCGCGCGGGCAAATTGCCAGCCGTCGTTAAAGAGCCTTCTCATACTTAACCTCCTGAATTATATAAATAAATAAAACGGCGCGCCGGAAAAAGCGCGCCAATCAGTCACTTTGTCGAAACAAAATCGAATTCGCGAAGGGTCATAATAACGTCAAGGTTGCCGTTGCGGGTGCGGATTTCGTCCAAAAACTCGCGGCGGTCGGCCTTGTCCGAAAGGGTAATCATATACCGAAGCTCATAGAGCGAGCCGAAGTCCGAGGTGCGGATTTGGTTTAAGTGCCAGTCCGAGGCGTATTTGTCAAGAATATCGTCGAACGCGCCCTCGAAATTGAGGCTCTCGGGGACGGTTATTTTCAGAAGAAGCTGGTTTTTCTTCGGCGTTCCGAAATCGGACACCGAGAGAATTACCATTATCGCGCAAAGAATAACCGTTATAACTATCGAAATCCCGTAATAGCCTGTCCCGCAGCCGATTCCGATTACAATCGCGAACAAAAGGCTCGTTATATCCATCGTGTCGCGCGGGTTCGAGCGGATTCTTAAGAGCGCGAGCGCGCCTCCCAAGGAAACCGCCGCGGCGACGCTTGAATTTACCAAAAAAATCACGCTCGCCATCAGGGGGGCCAAAAGGACTATCGCCGACGGGAAGTCGGAGGTATAGCCGCGGCGGCGGTTGCAAAAAAGATAAACCGCGCTTAGTATCACCCCTAAAACGAGGGCCACGCCGATTGAGCACAAAACGCCCTTCGCCGTAAGCTCGACGCCTCCTATCTGCGGAAAAAGAAAATCTATCATATTAACAGTCCTTTCGTATGTGGTTGAATTCATGTCCCCGAAGGCGGGAATATTCGTTTCCGTACTTCGAGAAGCGGGTCATATAGACCTCCTCCTCCGCGAGCATGTCGCAGAGCCATTTCGGCAGGGCGTGTATAAATTTTATCTCCATAAGCCGCTCGCCCTCTCCGAGAAGCGGCTCGCCACCCGCGCCCTTCGCCAAATCCACGTCATAGCGGCGGGTCAGAATGTTTTCGTCAAAGGTAATCCGAAGGGTCGGGTCGTCGCGGTCAGCCATCGCCACGCGGTCGTAGCTTATAAAAACCTTGGGCTCAAGGGGGCGGCGGTGTTTAAGGAAGTAATCAATCTCCGAAAGCGTCAGCCTCTTTGAATAGTCGTCGGTTTCGGGCATCGGCCCGCCGGTCGCGAAATCCATCGCCGCCGAATAGGGAAGGGTCGCGCGGCGTTTTGTTACGATTCCGTTGATTTTCCGCTTTATCTCCAAAAAAACGGTTTCCTCGCCGGTTTTCGGGAAGCTGTAGCCGCGAAGCCTTAGCTTTTCCTTGAACCTCGGGCGTTTAAGCGAAGCGTTTATAACCGAGCTTTCGGAATCGTCGAAATAAATATTGTAAATCCCGTAGGTTTCGCCCGAGGGGCAGTATTTGTCATAAACGGCTCCGCGCTCCGAAGCGAGCCGGCGTTCAAGCGTTTTCGCCTTCTCGGCGGAAAGCAGGAATTTTTTTTCGTATCGTTCAAACGTATAAATCGGCATAGCCTCACCCCTGTTACCCTACCATTGTATCAAAAAGTTTGTAAAATAGCAAGATGTATTTCGGAAAAAGAGGTGAAAATTTTTGGGAAGAAGCTCCCAAAAAAATAAGCAGGGGCCGATTCGCCCCTGCCTTTTTTTGCGCGAATTATTCCTCGGTGGGCGCGCCTACCGGGCAGACGGAGTTGCAGTTGCCGCAGCTGATGCAGGTGTCCGCGTCGATGACGTACTTGTCGTCGCCCTCGGTGATTGCGCTAACGGGGCATTCCTCGGCGCACGCGCCGCACTTGATGCACTCATCGGAAATCTTGAAAGCCATGATATGTATCCTCCTAAATTAAAATATTGAACGGGCTTTCGCCCTGCGCTTCGGAGCTTGGTACTCTCCAACTCTATTCTATCATAATTTTTTTAAAATGCAAGGGGTTTTTATGAATTTTTGTCCGAAATTTTTGCCGCATTCCGGTTGAAATTTTCCGCCCGTTGTGTTATCATAGCTTGGGGACGCGTCCCGCAGCATTATTTAAGGAGGGCTTTAAACGGTTAAAAAATTTTTCTCGCTTTTATGGCAGTATTTCCGCCGCCTCGACAAGCTTCTTCTTATTCTTGCCGCCGCGGTATGCGCCTTCAGCGTTGTTTTGCTCTATTCTCTCGTCATAAACAGCGGCGAACAGTCAATAACGAACGCCGCCCTCGACTATACCGACTACCGCACCCAGGCGTTTGCCGCCCTGCTCGGCCTCGCGTTTTCGGTGGTCGTCGCCGTATGGGATTACAGAAAATTTTCCCGGCTCTGGTTCATATATCTCCCCGCCGCTATCGCGCTTACCTGCCTTACGTTCACGTCCCTTGGCCGCTCCGGGCTCGAGGGGGCCGACGACAAGGCTTGGATTGCACTCGGCGGGATTACCGTTCAGCCGGCGGAATTTTTAAAGCTTGCGTTTATACTTTCGTTCGCCTACCACTGCCACAAGACCGCCGACTTTTTCAACAATCCGTTAAACATACTCGCGCTCTGCGTTCACGGCGCGATTCCGGTGGGGCTGGTAATGCTCCAGGGCGACGACGGCACCGCGCTTGTCTTTTTGGTAATTTTTCTCGCGATAATCTTCGCGGCGGGAATTTCCTGGAAATATATTCTCGGCGCGGCGATTTTATCGCCTATCGCCGTCTGGTACATGTGGACGCACTACCTGCAAAACGTCCACAAAAACAGGATACTCTCGGTTCTCAATCCCGAAAAATACGCCACCGCCGATTCAATATATCAGACTAACCTTTCAAAAATCGCGCTCGGCTCGGGACAGCTTCGCGGAAAAGGGCTCTTCGGCGGGGATTACTCCTACGTTCCCGCCGCCCACAACGACTTCATCTTCAGCTACGTCGGCCAGACCCTCGGTTTTATCGGCTGCCTCGGGCTGGTGGTGCTTTTGGCGTTGATATGCCTGCGGATTCTCGGCGACAGCCTCCGCTCCGGCGACGGCCTCGGAAGATTTATCTGCGTCGGCGTTTTCGCATATATCTTTACGCAGAGCGTCTTAAATATCGGAATGGTGATGGGCGTAACCCCGGTAATCGGAATAACCCTGCCCTTTGTTTCGGCGGGCGGAACCTCGATGCTGACCTCGACGGTTTCAATCGGGCTCGTTATGTCGGTTTACTACCATTCCGCAAAATTCGATACATTATTCGCAAAAAAGAAATAAAGATAAGCCATTTTTACGCTTGTTCAGGAGGAATAATCAATGACAAAAGCAACACTTTCTCAGCTTTGCGCCGACCGCGAACGCTACGACGGCCTTATAAAGATGTACGGCGAGCACTTCGGGAGCGCGCCGGGACGGTTTTTCTCGGCTCCCGGGCGTTCGGAGATATGCGGAAACCACACCGACCACAACCGCGGAAAGGTGATGGCGGCGGCGGTTAATCTTGACGTTATCGCGGCGGTCGAGCCCGCTTCGGACGGCTTTGCCGTAGTAAAGTCGGAGGGCTACCCCGAGGACAGAATCAACATCGCCGACCTCGCGGTCCATCCGGAGGAAAAAAATACCTCAGCCGCGCTGATTCGGGGAGTTTTGGCGGGGCTTTCGGCCAACGGCCATAAAATCGGCGCGTTTAAGGCATACACCCGCTCCGACGTTTTAAAGGGGTCGGGGCTGTCATCGTCGGCGGCGTTCGAGGTGCTTATCGGGACGATTGTGAACGGGCTCTACAACGGCGGGGAGATTTCGCCTGTAGAAATCGCGAAAATCGCGCAGTACGCCGAAAACGTCTACTTCGGGAAGCCCTCGGGGCTTATGGACCAGATGGCGAGCTCGGTCGGCGGCTTCACGAAAATCGACTTCGCCGACCCCGAAAACCCGGTTATCGAATCGGTTTCAATCGACCTCGCCGCCCACGGCCACAGCCTTTGCATCACCGACACCCGCGGCAGCCATGCCGACCTAACCCCCGACTATGCGGCTATCCCCGCGGAGATGAGGGCGGTCGCGGAGTTCTTCGGGAAAAACTACCTCCGCGAGGTTCCGCGAGAGGAAATTATCGGAAATTTGGCGAAGCTTCGCGAATCCGTCGGCGACAGAGCCGTTTTGCGCGCGCTTCACTTCGAGGACGAAAATCCGCGCGTCGACGAGCTTGCCGAAGCCATCGAAAAGGGCGATTTTGCGGCGTTTTTGGACGTTATAAACCGCTCGGGGGAGAGCTCCTACAAGTATCTTCAGAACGTCTACGCAAACGCCTGCCCCGACGAGCAGGGGGTATCGGTCGCGCTCTATCTTTCAAAATCGCTGCTCGGCGGCGAGGGCGCGTCGAGGGTCCACGGCGGCGGCTTCGCGGGAACGGTTCAGGCGTTTGTGCCGAAAAGCCGGCTGAAAGACTATGTCGAAGGAATGGAGAGCGTTTTCGGCGCGGGAAGCTGCTATGTCCTGAACGTAAGGCCGTTCGGCGGAGTTGAGGTGACGCTGTGAGAATGCGCCGGAAGGCCCGCCTCGACGAACGCCTTGCGGAATGCGAGGCGACGGGAAGGCTGCTTATTTTAAACGTCGAGGACAGACACTTTCAGCGGGCTGTTCAGAAAAAGGAGTATCTCGACTTTGAGAAAATTTTCGGGAACCGCAACCCCACTGTCCTTGAAATAGGCGCGGGAAAGGGGCAGTTTTGCTGCGAGCTTGCCGCGCGGGAGCCGAATCTGAACATTATCGCGGTGGAAAAGTCGTCGAACGTAATCGTCGACGCGGCGGAAAAAATCATCGCGCTCGGGCTTAAAAACGTTGTCGCGCTTAGATGCGACGCGGAATACCTTGAAAGATATATCCCCGAAGGTTCGATTTCGCGGATTTATCTGAATTTCAGCTGCCCGTTCCCGAAAAAATCCTATGCGCCGCACAGGCTTACTCACAGAAAATTTTTGGAAATTTATAGGAAGCTCCTCGCGCCGCATGCGGAAATTATCCAGAAAACCGACAACCGGGAGTTCTTTGAATTTTCCCTTGAGGAGCTCTCGGAAAACGGGTTCACCCTCAAAAATATCAGCCTTGACCTCCATAAAAGCGGCGAAACCGACAATATCGAAACGGAATACGAGCATAAATTCGCGGAGCAGGGCTTGCCGATATACAAACTGGAAGCCTATATTAAGTAATTTTGCACAAAATTTTGCAAAACTATTGAAAATTTTATCGGAATATGCTATACTATGCACATCTTATAAAAACAAGAGGTGCGTACTATGAAAAGTCTGATTACGGCTCTGTGGGAGCGGTCGGTAACGAAAAAGAAGCTCGACCCGATTAACCCCGAGCCCGACTTTGAGATGAGGTTCGAGGCGGGCGAAGCGCGCGTCCGCGGCGACTGCCGTTACCGCCTGACGCCAGACACCTCGCTTGTCTATACGGGCGGCGAAGCGGGAGATTTTTCGGTATATCTTGCGGGAAACTGGCGTTTTGAGCTCAAGGTTGATTCCGACAGCGGCGAGTGCCGGGAGATTTCCGGCTTTATGTCGAAGCTTACGGCAAAGCAGGCCGTTTTGGAGGTTCCGGAGGGCGAGCGCAGAAAGTTAATCTGCAAAAGCGTCCGGCTCGGCGCGGAAAACGTCGGGTGCTACTGCCCATGGCCGACGAACTCGGTTTTATTCGACCCGCGCCGGAAGATTTTATGCCTCGGCAACCCCGAGAGCCCCGGCGACGCCGTTGAATTCGCCGACAGAACCGTCGCGGTCCTCAGCGACGGCAAGCTGATGAGCGTTTATCTGAGGCTTGACAATATTGAAGAGGGCGAGGACGGGAATAATCTGGCGAATTGTATTGTGATGGTGTAGGTTTGAGGGTGAGAACCGCCGGCGGGGGAGCCGGCGGGTTTTTTATGTTTGGGGGGATATGAGGGGGTGTTGCGCTTAGCCTTGCGCAAATTTCTATTTTCTAACTTTCTAATTTTCTATCTTCTATGAGGGGAGCGCGGCGGAAAAAGCGGGGAAAACGCGCGAAACTATGGGGGCGGGCGGGTGGGACCGACGCACCAGCTTTTTCCGCCGCGCGGGCTTATAATGCAAAACCTAAATCGACCCGCGCGCCCAACCCCGGCCTAAGCCGAATCCCGTCCCCCGAAGCCCCCTTGCGGGGCGGAGTGGGGATGGGTGAGGGTTGGGCTTTTAGAGGTTAGAGCGTTAGAATGTTAGAGGATAGAGGCAGATTGACCAAGCTTTGCGAAATATCGCAGCCTCCTGCAAAGGCCTGACCCTCACCCACCCCCTCTCCGCCTGCGGCTCCGAGGGGGCGGGATTCGGCTCAGGCGGGGCGCGGGGACTTCGCTGGTTTTGTTGGTTCCACCCACCCGCCCACCCAACTTTCTGCATTTTCCCCGCTCCGTCCCCGCGCCCCCAAACCCCTTCCGTGTCAAAATAACTAAAAAATTTCCCAATCACCTATTGAATTTTGTGCTGAAATGTTGTATAATGTATCCGGCATATAATCATTTCACCGAAAGGAGCAAAATTTATGAGAGAACTTGAACTTTACAGGCTCTGGCTTGAGAACGCCACCGAGGACCCCGACCTTCAGGCGGAGCTTAAATCAATTGAGGGCGACGAGGAGGCCATCAAGGACCGCTTCTACCGCGACCTTGAATTCGGAACCGGCGGCCTTCGCGGCGTCATCGGCGCGGGAACCTACCGCCTCAATATCTATACCATTCGCCGTGCGACCCAGGGCCTTGCGGACTATGTGAACGGCGCGTTCAAGGGCGTAGACAAGGCAGTCGCCATCGCCTACGACTCAAGAATCAAGTCTGACGTCTTTGCTCGCGAAGCGGCGCGCGTTCTTGCCGGAAACGGAATCAAGGCTTATATCTATCCCGAGCTGATGCCTACCCCGATGCTTTCGTGGGCGGTAAGATACCTCGGCTGCAAGGCGGGAATCGTCTGCACCGCCTCGCACAATCCCTCAAAATACAACGGTTATAAGGCATACGGCGCGGACGGCTGCCAGATGACGATTGAGGCGGCGGACATCGTTCTTGCCGCAATCGAAAAGGTTCCTATGTTCGGGGGAGCAAAGCTCGTTCCCTTTGAGGACGGCCTTAAATCCGGCATGATTGAGTACATCGGCCAAAAGGTCATCGACGACTACCTCGACGAGGTCAAAAAGCAGCAGGTCCACCCCGAGCTCACCCCGACAAGCGGCCTCAAGGTCGTATATACCCCGCTCAACGGCACCGGCAACAAGCCCGTCCGCGCGATACTTAAAAAAATCGGCATAACCGACGTCACCGTCGTTCCCGAGCAGGAGCACCCCGACGGAAACTTCCCGACATGCCCCTTCCCGAACCCCGAAATCAAAGAGGCTCTCGCCTGCGGCCTTGAGCTTTGCAAGACCGTGAAGCCCGACCTTCTTTTAGCGACCGACCCCGACTGCGACCGCGTCGGAATCGCGGTTCCCGACAGCAAGGGCGACTATGTTCTCTTTACGGGAAACGAAGTCGGCGCGCTGCTTCTTGAATATATCTGCAAAGAGAGAATCGCGCTCGGAACAATGCCCAAAAACCCCGTTGCGGTAAAATCGATTGTTTCAACCGACATCGCCTCTGCGATTGCGAAGGAATACGGCGTTGAGCTTCGCAACGTCCTCACCGGCTTTAAGTTCATCGGCGAACAAATCGGCTATCTCGAAGCCGCCGGAGAGGCCGACCGCTATATCTTCGGCTTTGAGGAAAGCTACGGATACCTTGCCGGCTCCTATGTCCGCGACAAAGACGCCGTCGTCGGCTCTATGATGATTTGCGAGATGGCCGCGTTCTACCGCTCTAAGGGGATTTCGCTCCTTGAGGCGAGAGAAGCCATGTACAAAAAATACGGCAACTACTACCACGGAATCGCGAACTTTGTCTGCGAGGGCGCGGCGGGAATGGCCGAGATGGCGAAGATTATGAGCGGCCTCCACGCCGACCCGTTCAAGGAAATCGCAGGATATAAGGTCGTCGGCCTCGCCGACTACGAAAAGAAGGTCGACAGGGACCTCGTAACCGGCGCGGAGAAAGCCATCGACCTGCCGAAGTCGGACGTTATCCAGTTCAGGCTCGAAAACGGCGCGTCGGTAATAATCCGCCCCTCCGGCACCGAGCCGAAAATCAAGGCGTACTATACGACAATCGGCAAGACGCACGACGAGGCTGTGGAGCTGTCAAACGTGATTGCGGAGGACTTTAAGGGAAAGCTGGGGTTCTGATACCGGCATAAATCCGAAAAAATAAAATTGGCATAAAAAGAACGCCCCAACCCGGGGCGTTCTTCTTTAATTATGCCGCTTTACTTCTTCTCCCTTTCGCGGAACATGTAATAATCGAGCTTCTTTTTAACCTCGTCGGGAATCTCCCGGGCGACGGGGCATTTTTTCGCGGAGGCCATTCGCTGTGAAAACGCGCAGATGAATTCGATGTCGCGCTGCATCTGAGAGGCACTCATGACTTTCAGCGTGTCGTAGGAATTGTGAATCGTCGCGACGTTGTTGGGGGCGAGGCGGGCGAAGCTGAGGCTCGGCACTCCCCTGTCGGCGAAGGGCGTTGAATCGGAGGAGTATACCCCCTGCCGCGCAGCCATTCCGAAGCCGGTTTCCTGAGCAAAATATTCAATATAGTTTACAAGCTTATCCTCCGCGGAGCAGCAGGCGATGAATTTCCCCATCGTCGAGCCTATCATGTCGAGGTTGATGTTCAGGACGATTTTTTTGATTTCGTCGTCGCCGAGGGAGGCGACATAGGCTTTTGAGCCGAGCAAGCCGCGTTCCTCGGAGCCGCACCAGATGAATCGGAGGGTATAGCGGGAGGGATGGCGGACAAAGTATTCCTCCAAACCCAAAACGCCGATTGAGCCGGACATGTTGTCATACGCGCCCTGCGAGAGGAAGGTGGAGTCGTAATGCGCGGTGAAAACGATTGTTTCGTCGGTTTCGCCCTTTATTTCGGCAACGACGTTGCGGCTTTCGCCCTCGTATTCGTCCTGATTTATGACGATTTTAGCGGATTTCGCCGCGCCGCCGATAATCGGAACCGCACTCTTTACATTGATATTGACGCCGGGGATTTTTCTTCCTTTTGAAACATAGCTTCTAAGCTCGCGGAGGTCGATTTCGCGGTCGGAATAGTTCGCGTCGCCGCTGTAGGTGATGAACCCGACCGCGCCGTTGTCGACGATGTCCTGATAGAGCCAGTAGCCGATTCTGCCGTCAATCATCACGATTTTTCCGCGGCAGAGCGAGAGGGAATAGGGGTCGGTGTTGCGAAGGTAGCAGAGTTCGGCCTCGACGGTTTCGGAGCCGCAGAGAAGGTAGCCCCGGCATTCGACCGGCTTTCCGTCGATTTCGAGGCGGGCCTCTTTGATGTTCGCCATGTCGACGGCGAACGGCTCGATTTTCGCCTCAAGGCCGAGTTCGCGGCACTTTTCCGCGATATACCGGGCGCAGCGAAGTTCCTCCTCGCTGCCTCCCGTGCGGGAGTAGGCCGTTTCTCTGAAAATTCGCATGATGGTTTTGGTTGTCATTGGGAGTCCTCCTTTTTGGGTTTGATGTGGATTGGGTTGGTGGGGGAGCGCGGCGGGGAAAGCGGGGACGGGGCAGGAAGGTGCGGGGGCGGGTGGGTGGGACTGACGCAACAGCTTTTCCCGCCGCGCGGGGGTCAGCAGA
>CANPZQ010000049.1 GCA_947588775.1 uncultured Clostridia bacterium | reverse complement strand
GTTCATACGCGCGGGCGTATTCCGTTAAGGTTCAGGTTTGCGCATTTCTGCTCGCCGTCCTCATATGATGCCGCAATCGCGAAAACGTCGGTAACATCGTAAATTTTCCTTATTAGCCTTGTCAAAGTCATTCCCGAGGCGAAAACCGACAGCCTCTTTAAAAGCGCGACGGCGGCGGCGCATTTTTCCTTTAAATACGCGCATTCGGGGCGTTCGCCCGATGAAACCGACAAAACGGTTTTATAAAGCTTTTCGTCGCGGTTAATCAGGCGAATATCGGCGATTTCGTCGTCCGTAAAGCCCATTATCGGCGAAAGCATTACCGAGGCGAGGCGAATATCCTGCATCGGGTTCGAGATTACCGCCAAAAGATTTAAAAGCACCGAGATTTCCCTTGATTTTAAGTACCCCGAGGTTTCGCTCGTAAGGATTTTAAGCCCCTGCTCCTCAAACGCGCCGGAAATTTCGGAGGAGGAAACGTTGCTGCGCGTTAAAATACAGAAGTCTGACCGGCGGCAGGGCCGTTCCGCGCCGTCCTCGAAAACGGTTACGCCGGAATCAATCATTTCGCGGATTTTTCTCGCCGCAGCTGAGTATTCGGCGACTGCGTTATCGTCGCCTCCGTCGGTAACGATTACCGATGTCGGCATTCCCGCGTCGGGGTAGTCCGCGCCGCTTACAAGGGCTTCCTCGGCGGTATAGTCGGTTTCGCCGAGCCGCCTTGACATAAGCGAGCCGAAAACATAGTTGCAAAAGTCGAGAACGCTCTTTCGGCTCCGGAAATTTTTCCTCAGATAAAGAGCCCTTACGTCGAATTCCGGCGAACACCCTTGGTCGCGGGTGCGCATGAATATCGCGGGGTTTGCGCGCCGGAAGCGGTAAATCGCCTGCTTTACGTCGCCTACGCAAAAGACGTTCGAGCCTATTGCTCGTAGGTCGCGGGTATCCGAAATCGCCTTGAAGATTACGTCCTGGAGGTCGTTTACGTCCTGAAATTCGTCAATCAGGATAACTTTATACCGCCCCGAGGAGGATATTTCCTCCGCAAGAGGCGTTCTTCGGATAACGCCGTTTTCGTCGCATTCCGTCAGGAGCCTGACGCTCAAAAGCTCGGTGTCGGCGAAGTCGACGGCGTTGCGCTCGACCTTTTGGGCGTGAACCTCGTCCTCTAACTTTCGGCAAAGCTCAAATAGCCGGCCGAAGTATTCGGCGGTCTTTTCGGCGTCGGCGGCGATTTGAGCATCTGTCGTCGACAATAGCTCCGAAAGCGCGGAAATCCGCTTTTTCATGTCGCCGTTGCAGTCCCTCGCGGCGATATAGAGCTGCTCCTCGAGCTCGGAACAGCTCTCCCGCTCGGCTTTTTTGCGGCCGCTCGGGAGATTGCGCCATGAAACGGAATTAACCGCGTTAAACGCTTCTTCGCGCGAAAGGGTGCGAACGCTTTCGAGAACCGCTTCGGCAAGCCCGCAGTTTTCCAGAATTGCCGCCTTTTGCGCGGAATGGTAATCCAGAGAATCCGTCATCGAACGAAGCCGAAAGACGCATTTTTCCGCCATTTCCGCGGCTTCAAGAACCGATTCGCGAAGGTCGTCGGCAAGCCTTTTCGCCGACGTCCCGTCCCGCAGGGATTTTATAACGCTTTTCGCCCAATGCTCCGGGTACGGGAGGGTTCTTAGGAAGGTGTGAAGCTGCAAAATAAGCCTTCGGAGGTTTGCGTCGTTTTCGCGGCAGAACAGGGATATAAGCTCCTCGGTCTTTTCGGGATTTTCCGCGTATTCCCGCTCCAAAACCGCCGTCAGCGCGCGGTCCGTAAGCATCGCCGCCTCGTTTTCCTCAATTACCCGAACGCCGCTCTGGTAGTCGGTAAGCGAGAGGTTGTCCTTTACGAGATTTAGGCAAAACGCGTTTATTGTCGTTATCTCGGCAAGGCGCAAAAGAGCCTGCTGGCGTTGAATCCATGCGTTTTCGGGCTCGTCCTCGGCTCTGAGGTCGATTTCCTGCGAGAGCTTTCGGCGCATCTGCGCGGCGGCGTCGTTTGTAAACGTAACCGCTAAGAGCGAATCGGCGGGGATATTCTTTTTTTCGTCGCATAAAAGGCGTATCGTTCGCTCAACCAGAACGGCGGTTTTCCCGCTTCCGGCGGCGGCGGAAACTATTATCGGGCTGCCCGAGGCGTTAATCGCCTCAAGCTGTTCGTCGGTCCAGCTATACATCCTCCTCCGCCTCCTCTTTTAACATAATCTCGGCCGCAAGCTTGTCGGCGTCGCTCTTTGAAATAAGCTTCATTATATATTTTTTCCGGTTGCAAACCGAAGTATAGTCGCAGTAGGCGCATTGCAGGTGCTCGGGGTCGGTTCCGGTCGGAAGCGCGTCGATTCTTCCGTTTAAAAGGTCGGTTCCGAAGAGCATCGCCCGCTTTTTTGCAAAATTCTCCAGAAGCGCGAAGCTCTTCTCGGATAACATCTTCGAGTTTTTTGAATAGCTTCCGTCGCGGTTTAATGTCACCGGCGCGAAAACGCCGCTGTAGGCGGAATCCATCGCCTCGAGGGGCTCCTTTAAGTCGACGACTACTCCCTTTCGTTTAAGCTGTTCGGCGACGCGGCGTAGGCGGGTTTTTTTGTCCTCGGACAGCGGGTCGTAACCGTCCTTGCATTCCAAAAAGCCGGCGCGCATATATAAAATCCCGCTCGGCGTGCAGTCGGAAAACTTCGGGTCGCGCCCCTCCGTCAGGGCGAGCATGTATAAAAGCAGCTGAAGGTTTAGGCCGTTGTATATGTCCTCGAAGGCAAATTCCTTGCCGCCGGTTTTGTAGTCGGTGACGCGGATATAACGCCTTCCGTCGGGGGCGGAGTAGGTGTCGACGCGGTCGACTATTCCCCGGATATTGAGCTTTATCCCGTCGGCGAGGGGGATTGAGAGCGCGCTCCGGCCGTCGTCGTCCGAGAGGTCGTATTCAAAGGCCGCGGGGCGGAATTTCGATACCCTGAACTCTTCGCGCATGTTGGCAAGGATTTCAAGAGCCGCCTCGCCGAGCCTCAGATAATCGGCGCGGAATTTCGACGACTTTCCGAAATCTCCGCCGAGCTTCTCGGATGAAAATTCATCTAAAAGCTTTGAAACATATTCCCGAAGCTCGTCGTCCGTCGCCTCCGAGAACGCCTCGCCGTAATGGCGGAGCGTGTTTTCAAAGATATAGTGCATAACCGTGCCGCGGTTCGCGGGGTTTATTTCAACCGGGCGAATCGGCTCGAGCCGCAGGCCGAACTTGCAGAAATATTCGTAGGGACATTTGTTGTATACGTCGATTCGCGAGGCGGTTATGTTTATATCCTTCGCGGCGAAAAGGCGGCGGGAAATTTCCCGCGAGAGCGAATGGCTTCCGCCCTCCTCGCCGAGGCGTGAAAGCTTTTCCGGGTATCCCTCAACGCCCGCAAGTGCCTCGGAAACGGCGGCTTTTTCGGCGTCGGTGAGGTTTCGCGAAACGGCGTAGGAATAATATGCCGCCGCGGGGGCGGAACAGTAGAACTTTGCACCCATCGATGACGCGGGCATCTCGGCGGCTCCGCAGAACGAGGAAATTCTTCCCAAAAACCGGGACGGGCGAAGCTCGCGGCCCCGTAAATCCCGGGTTGAGCGGCTAAGATAGAGCTTCTCGGTCGGCGCGGAAAACGCCTTGCAGCAGTCGAACCGTTCGGCGGAGAGGCGCGCCTGCGGGGTTATTTCAAAGCTAAGGCCGACCGATTCGAGCTCGGCGATGTCGCGGCCGGAAAAAAGGACTGTGCGCCTAATATCCATCGGGAAAAGGCCGTCGGAGAGGCCGACTATGAACGCGGCCTTCGGCTCCGAAATTATCGAACGCTCAACGTCGGCGACGGTTACGCTCGAAAGCTTCTGCGGGGGGCTCGCGACAGCCGTCTGCGAGAGGACGAGGCGAAGCAAGTCCCCGAAGCCGCGAAGCGTGAATTTTTCGTCGCCTGCAATCAGATAAATCTCGGAAATCGCCGTCATAACGGCGTTCCAGAGCTGTTTAAAGAGGCGCGCGGTTTCGAGCCGAAGCCCTTCGTCGTCGCAGTCGTTTATCACGCCCGAAGCCCTGCCGGCGAGGTCGGTTTCCTTTAAAAATTCGCAGAACGCCGAGGCGATTTCCTTCGCGGACGACGGGCGCGGAAGCCCGCGGAGCTTTTCAAGCGGCCCGACCGCCTTTTTCCGCGCCGCATTTATCTTTTCAAGCTCTTCCGGCTCCCCGGCCGTGAAATCGGAAAGCCACATCTCGCCGTCGACGTTCCATTTTACGGTATAGTCCCACAGAAGCGATGTTTCCTCAAAGGAAAGCGGCGAAAACGGCGAGCGAAGATACTTTATAATCCTGTCGGTATCGGGGCGGCGGGTCGCGGCTGCCTCTAAAGCGTCGAGAACAAAGAGAACGAGCGACGTCGACGAGGCCGGTCGGGGGCTGTCGATAAACGCCGTAACGCCGTAACGCTCAAATGAAGCCTCCAGAACAGGGGCGTAGCTGTCGAGGTCGTGGGTTATTACGGCGACATCGTTGAAGCCGTATCCGTCCTCGGTCACAAGTCTGCGAATCGCGGCGGCGACAAAATCGGCTTCCGCGTAGAGGTCGTCCGCGCGAACCATTGTTATGCTGTCCGTCCGGGGGACGCTTTCGGTCTTTTCAAAAAGACATCTTCCCGCGCCCGCAAGAGCGGGGTCGCCGGTTCTCGGGGAATCGCGCCATATGTATTCAAGCCGTTTATTGAATTCGGAGGCGAGCGAAACGAGAGAATTCTGGGTCCCCTCGCATTGCGCGAAGGGCGAAACCGCCGAGCGGCGGTAATTTTTCGGCATGTAAAGGCACACCGTAACCCTGCGCGCGTCGCGCACAAAGAGCCGGAGCATTTTAAGCTCGTCGGGCGAAAAGCTGTCGAAGCGGTCTATGTATACGTCGAGCCCCGAGAATGCTTTTTTTATGTCGGCGACCTCGCCGCCCTCGGTTATGATTGAGCTTTCGTCGCGCAAAGAGCGTTCTTTGAGGATTGCGGTATAGGCCTCGTATACGTCGGCGATGTCGGAAAGCTTGTCCTTAAGCGTTCCGCCGACCCTTTCTTCGGCGGCGCGTATTCCGTCGGGGGTAACGCCTGAGCGGCGGAACGCGTCGGCGATATGTGAAAATTCCTCGCAAAAACCGGGCTTCTCGACTGCCTTCGACAGAAGCTTCAGCCCGCCGCGGGAACGAACCCTCTTTAAAGCGAGGCTGATTAAAATCATTCTCTCTCCGGGGCCGCAAAGGGTTCCGCTCTGCGCCCCGAAGCCGCCAAGAAGCGTTTCCGAGAGCCTGCGGAAGCTTAAAACCGTTATCGCGTTGAAGTCCTTCGCGCCGAGCTCGGAATAAAGCGACTTGTCGTAGTCGAAAGAAAACTGGTCCGGAACGACGGCGAGAACCCTTCCGCCCGAACGAAGCGTTTCACGGATATTTTCCGCGCAAAACCCGAGCTTCTCGCGGCGGTTTTCACCCAAAACAAGCCGAAGCATCGCAATCTCCCCTTTCGTTAAAATTTTACCATACGCGCGGCGCGTTGTCAAATATCGGAGAGAAATTTTTTGAGCTTTCGCAAAGCCTCAAAGCACCAGAGCTTGCAGCGGACCTTTTCGGGCTCGCGGAGGATTTTTATCTCGCCCTCAGTGAATACGCCGCAGTCCTCCGCCGAAACCGCACTTCCTACGCAGAGCGACGGGTAGAGCACGCACCACCAGTTGCGGCCGACCGCCTCGCCGAGGCGAATGCAGAGTGAATCGTAGCTCCCCGCAGGGAGCGTAAAGCCGTCGTAGACGCGCTCGCCGAATTCCTCGCGCTTTAAGGTCGCCGCGACGGGATATGCTTTCCCGCCGCTTTCAACCGTCTTTCGTGCGATTTTTTCGATTTCCGGAAGGCTCCCGCGGATTTTTTCCATCGCCTCGGCCTTTGTGCCAACTCCTTCTACCGCTTCGGCGACGGTCTTTAGAACCGCGTCGCGGACCGACAGCTTAAGCGACTGGTCGGCCTCGGAATCCGAGTTCGCGATTATGTGTATACGAATTACCTTTTCCTCCATTGCCTCGACCTCCCGCGCGCCGGCGATTGCAGTATGGAAAATGCAGAGAATAAGCGACATTACTATTGAAAGCGTTATTTTTTTCATAAAATATCCTCCCGAAAACCGTCTTTCGGAAGGATTATTGTCAAAAAATTCCTATTTATTCAGATACGGGAAACGTTGACCTTTTCAAAGCCGTTTCTGAGCTTATCGCGAACCCGAAACGCCATATGGGTTCCCCTCGCGACGCAGCCCAAGGGGTCGTCGGCGACGCGGCATTTTACGCCGAATTCGCGGGTGATGTATAAATCCAAGCCCCTCAGCAACGCCCCGCCGCCCGTAAGCACAACGCCGTGCTCGTAGATGTCGCCGACAAGCTCCGGCGGGGTTTTCTCGAAAACGGCGCGGACCGCCCCTGCAATCGCCTCTACGTCCTCGGTAATCGCCTCGGCGACGTCGGCTTCGCTTATTTCAACCCTCGCGGGCATTCCCGTTATAAGGCTTCTTCCCGAAACAACGCCGGTTTTTTCGCCCGACGGCCAGAAGATGTTCCCGCAGTTAATCTTCGCGTCCTCCGCCATCCGCTCGCCTATGAGGATTTTATACTTTTCGTCGAAATAACGCTGGATTGAGGCGTTAAAGGCGTTTCCCGCCTTTTTTACGGAATTTGCGGCGACGATTCCCCCGAGGGACGTTACCGCTACGTCGGAGGTTCCGCCGCCGATGTCGACAACCATTCTCCCGAACGGCCGCATTATATCCTCCCCCGCGCCCAAAAGTGCCGCGACGGGCTCTTCAATCAGATAAACCGTCCTCGCGCCGGCTGAAACCGCGCTCTCGACGACCGCCTTTCTCTCAACGGCCGTAACGCCGCTCGGCACGCACATAACTATTCGCGGGTTTATGAGCCTTCGGCCGATTACCTTCAGGATACAGAGGCGGATAAGCTCCTGAGCCATGTCGTTATTCGAGATTACGCCGTCCTTGAGGGGCTTTATAACCGCGATGTGCTCCGGCGCGCGGCCTATCATCTTATAAGCCTCCTCGCCGAAAGCGATAACCTTTTCGGAGTTCCGGTCGAAGGCGATAACCGTCGGTTCATTCAGAACCGCTCCGCCCCGTCCCGTGGTGATGATTATATTCGCGGTGCCGAGGTCGATGCCGAGGTCCAAAGCTGACATACCACTCACTCCCTTTTTCGCGTGAATAATACAGAAAATGCGTATTATGCTTATTTTTCATGAAGCTGACAATGCCGAAATCCGATTTGATATTTTAAATCCGGACTTTTATGGATTTTAGACATTTTAGACACTTTAGGCCTTATTGTGCTTAAAATGCTTAAAATCCACGCAACTATAAATACAAAAATTCACTTTAATAATTTAAATCATAGAATCATGTTATCCCGATTTTGCTTCCGGACTTTTATGGATTTTAGACATTTTAGACACTTTAGGCCCTATTGTGCTTAAAATGCTTAAAATCCACGCAAACTTTTTTTGTCCGAGCTTTCGTGAATAATACGCATTTTAAACATCTTAAGCCGTAAAACGCGTATTATGCTTATTAGTCATACCGGGGGTTATTTACCGTGCTCGCGAGAACCGCGCAGTATACCGCCGACGCGCCCTCCGACTTTAAAACCGCCGCGCATGCGTCAAGGGTGCTGCCGGTGGTGATTATATCGTCGCACAGAATTACCGACGAGCCGGATATATCGGCGTGATTTTTCCGCGCAAAATATGAAGATTTCGCCGAAAGCATTCGCTCCTCGGCGGAAAGAAGGTGCTGCGCGCCGGTTCCCCTCTTCTTTTCGATGAGCCGAAAATCCCGGGGGATTCCGAGGCTTTTCGAGAGAAGCTTCGCGATGTACTCCGACTGGTTATAGCCGGTCGAGCGGCGGCGTTTTCTTGTCATCGGGACGGCGGTTATTAAGCTTGCCGGGATACCGCGGCTTCGGATTTCCGTCGAAAGCTCCGGAACAATAAACTTTGCCGCGTTAAAGCTTCGGAAGTATTTTAAAGAGATGATTCCTCTGCGGATTGCGCCGATATAGGGGTATAAAACCGCGCAGCCGTCGTAGGAGCGAGGGGTCGAGCATTCGCAGGGGTTTTTTCCGCATTTCCCGCAAAAATCCATGCTGACGGCCTTTTCGGAGCATTCGCGGCACAAAAGGCTTCTCCACGGGATAAAACACCCGCAGAAGCCGCAGCGGTTCGGGAAAAAGAAGTCCGAGATGTTATCGCCAAGCATCGTCATCGGAATCCTCCGCCGGTTTTTTAAACGACTGCTCGGAGAGCATCTGTTTAAGGCAGGTGTAGCGGTTCATTCGGCGGTTGTTGTCAACCATGAATCTGAGGCGGTTCTTTGAGCCGACTATGACAAGGAGCTTTTTCGCTCGTGTCACGGCGGTGTATAATAAATTGCGGAAATAGAGCTTGTCGAAGCCGCCGAGAATAGGAAGGATAACCGCGTCGAACTCGCTGCCCTGGCTTTTATGGACGGTCGCCGCGTAGGCGAGCTCAACGTTGTCGAGCATTTCCGTGTTATATACCGCGATTCGCCCGTCGAAGTCGATTTCGACCTCCCCCAAAAGCCGGTTCAGGCGGGTTATAACGCCGATGTCGCCGTTAAAGATTCCCGTACCGCGCTCGCCGTCCTTTTTCCAATCGATGTCGTAGTCGTTTTTCGTCTGCATGACCTTGTCGCCGACCCTGAACGTATATAAAAACGTCTTAAGCTCGCTCTTTTGGCGCGACGGCGGGTTGAGGGCGGCCTGAAGCTTTTTGTTGAGCTCAACGGTGCCGAGTGGGCCTTTTCGCGTAGGCGAAAGGACCTGTATATCTGCTATCGGGTCAAGCTTATATGCCTTCGGAAGGCGGGATTCGCAGAGCTCAACCGTAAGCTCCGCCGCCGGCCCGAATTCGAGCCTCTGCAAAAAGAAGAAGTCCTTTTTATTGTCGAGCTCCGGCATTTCGCCCCTGACTATCTTATGGGCGTTGGTGACAATCGCGCTCTCGAGGGCTTGGCGGAAAATCTCCGTCAGGCGGATAACCGGGACTGTTCCGGATTCGATTATATCCCGAAGAACGTTCCCCGCGCCGACCGACGGAAGCTGGTCGCTGTCGCCTACCATTATAAGCTTGCAGTCTATCGGAAGGGCGCGCAGAAGTGCCTCGAAGAGCAGAGAATCCACCATCGACATCTCGTCGATAATCAAAACGTCGCACTCGAGGAGGTTGTTTTCGTTGTGGTCGAAGCCGATGAAGTCGCCGGCGGATTTTACCCCCAGAAGCCTGTGAACCGTCTTTGCCTCCTTGCCGGTGAGGTCGGAAACCCTCTTCGCAGCCCTCCCCGTAGGCGCGCAAATCAGGGTTTTCATGCCCTGCTGCTCGAAGAGGGAAATAATCGCGTTGAGGGTGGTGGTCTTACCCGTTCCGGGGCCGCCGGTAAGCACCATAAAGCCCTTTGACAGCGCGGTGTTAATCGCCTCGCGCTGTTTGTCGGCATATTCTATGCCGTTTTCCTCCTCGGCTATGTTTATAACCTCGTCGTAGTTGATTTTCGTATCGTAGGCGAGGCTGTTCATAATCGCGAGGCGGCCGGCGATATAGTCCTCGGCGACATAGTAGTCGCGCAGAACCACAAACGGCCGCTCTTTTTTTGTATAAATATAGAGATTCTCCTCGCCGACCTGATTTTCGATTTCGTTCATGATAAGGTCGGGAGTTACCCTTAAAAGCCGCGCCGACAAATCCAGAAGCTTGTCCTCCGGGAGGCAGGTATGGCCCGCGCCGGCGTTTTCCTCTAAGACATACTTTATCCCCGCTGCGAGCCGAAACGACGAATCCTCCGGCACGCCCTTTTCCTGAGCGATGGCCTCGGCCTTCAAAAACGGAAGCTCGATTCCGTCTGAGCAGAGAATATACGGGTTCTTCGAGATGAGCAGGAGGGCGTTTTCGGCGTATTTTTTCCATGAGCGGATTCCGTATAGCGCGGGAATTCCGGCTTCGGTAAAATATGTAAGAAGATTGCGAAAGCCGATGACCTTCTGAAACTCCTCGGCATATGCCGCGGCCTTCGCAGGGGTGATTCCGTCGACCTCGGCGAGGCGTTCCGGCTCCGATTCCATTATCTCAAGGGTCTTATCGCCGAACTTCGCGACGATTTTTTTTGCGGCGACGGGGCCGATTCCCTTAACCACTCCCCCCGCGAGGTAGCGTTGGATTGCGGCGGCCTCGACGGGAAGCGAGCGGACGCATACGTCGGCGCGGAACTGGTCGCCGAACCTCGGGTGCTTCTGGAAAACGCCCGTAAGCTCCAATATTTCGCCCTCCTCGACGTTGCCGAGCTCGCCCACGACGTTGAGGGGGTCGCCGTTGTAATCCAAAACGACAACCCCGAAGCCGTTTTCGTCATTGCGGTATGTAACGCTGTCAACCGTCCCCGTTATGGTCGTCGTCCCATGCTCCTCTTTCACACTTATCCTCCGAAATTATAAATTCCCTTTTGAGCTTTCTTTGAAGCTCCAAAAGCCAGCGGCGGCTTTCCTCGGTCGCAACCGTATCGACTACCTCGACCTCTAAGTCGTAGTCCGCGAAAGCCCTGCTTTCATAAATCCTGCCGATGCCGTATTCGAGGCATTCTCCCCCGGGGCCGTACCAAACCGTCACCCGCGCCCTCGGCCTCGGGCATGCGGGAAGCCTTTTCTGAGTAAAAAGCCGCACCGCCGCAATCATCGCCGCGGTGAAAAACAAAACGGCAAGCGTAAATATTATATCGGTCATTTTTATGAGCCTCCTCCGTTTATTCTATGCCGAAGCCGAAACGGAGGACACCCGACGAAAGCTATTTTATCATATTTCTTCGGGTTTTGCAAGATGGAAGTTAAAAGTTCGGGGATTTTGGGAGGCTGACGCGGGGACGGAGCGGGGAAATAGCGGGAAGGTTGGGGGGCGGGCGGGTGGGACGAACCCAAACAGCTCCGTCCCCGCGTCACCCAAGGCGCACCCAAGCTATCCTCCCAGAAAACTGACAACTAACAACTAATCACTATCAACTGCACGCGCAAAAGCCCCCGAAAAACTCCGGGAGCCATGCGCGGTATTATATCTTTGAAAGCGGGTTGATGTCATGTAAGCATGCGAAACGCGTGGTCGAGGCCGTCGGCGATTTCGTCAAGGGCCGCCTCGGGGCCTCCGAAGCGAAGCTCCTGCTTTCCGAAGCCTACGACAGCCTCACGACCGAAAAGCCCTTTGCGGCGGATGTCTATCTCGTAAATGCCGCTGTACGGAACGGAGCCCGCGACATAGTTTCCCGAAACCCTTCCGGCAAAAATAAGCCGCCCGCGCGTGAGGGCGAACGCGCATGTTCCTTCAAAAACGGAGTTTTTGTTCTCGTCCCTGACGCCGTCGGCAATCCATGAAAATACGACGTTCTCGCCTTGGCGCAAAACGCCTTCAATCGCCGCAAAGCCGCGCGGAGAGCCTCCCCGCCGGGTCGAATATCCGTTTTCGACCGCAAAGCTGTTCATCTCAAACGCCTTCGTCATCTTCTACGCCCCGTTTCGTCAAAAACAAAAATGCGCAGCAACTAAGCCGCGCACGAAAAATACAGGACTTAATTGCTGCCACACAATTTCTTTCATACCTTCACAACATGTATGTTTGACAAGTCTGTATTTTTACCGATGAAAGATAAAAATACATACATGTTTTTGAAGCTATGAAATTATGTGGCACAAACATAATATCACACTGCGCAAATTTTGTCAATACCTTTTTTGGCATTTCGCGAATTATTTTTTTGCAATGCGCCAAAAACGGCTATTTTTTGTTGTCGTCGACCTCCTCTTTCGCGAGGATAACGTTTTCCTCGGAGCGGTTGTAAACCCGCTCGTTTTTGGGATTGGTGACGTTGTCGACGATGGGGTTTGTTTCGTACTGCGGGATAACCTTCCCGCGAGGCTTGTAGATTCTGAGCTTTTCTTCGGACATATCGGACATCCTTTCATTTTTTGAATAGTATTCCACGGAAAAATTTTTCTATGCGGTGTTGACATTTCGCCGTGAAAGTGATATTATAATTGACGTGCCGCTGTGGTGAAATTGGCAGACACATGGGACTTAAAATCCCCCGCCCTTAAAGCGTACCGGTTCGAGTCCGGTCAGCGGCACCAAACCAGTATAATCCGAACCTGTTCCCAATCGGCGACATGTTCGGATTATTGGTTTTCTTTGACAGGTATGAAGCAACCCACTTCAGAAATGGCAAGAAAATTTTGCCGACGTCAAAGCCGCGAGGACCGCGAAATAAAAAGCCGAAATAGTTAAAAACAGGCGCACCGCTCGGTACGCCTGTCCTTTTTATTCAATTTTTCTGCATCTTGTTTTCTTCCTGCTGCCGCTTCCACTCGGCAAACTCGCGCTGACCCTCTTCGCTTTCGTAAAATGCGAGGATGTCGGGTAACAGGCAGTGAGCGATCGCCTCAATTTTGTGCTGCGGTATGGCAGTGTTGTTGACCAA
>CANPZQ010000048.1 GCA_947588775.1 uncultured Clostridia bacterium | reverse complement strand
GGGGGGGGGGGGGGGGGGGGGGGGGTGGGGCGCAGTCGCTATGGCGGGCGCAGACGGCAGCCCCATTCGCCGCGCCGGCACATGGCAGGAGGTGAGGGGCGGGTTTTGGGGCGGGTAGACATGACTGCGGGTATTTCGGTCTGTTTTCTGACAGCAGGAGCGGCGGAGAAAGCGGGGAGATTTGCGCGAAGGTGCGGGGGCGGGTGGGGGGGGACTGACGCAGGAGCTTTCTCCGCCGCGACGGGCGGTTGCGCAGGAAGTGGCGGCGGCTTGCGCACCCAAAAGCTAAGGGTTGGGACGTAGCGAAAATCGAAGCGAGGCTGATATACCGGCAAAAAAAGCCTGAACCTCACCCACCCCCGCTCGGCCTGCGGCCTCGGGGGCGGGATTCGGTTCAGGCGGAGAGGGGAAACCTGCGACGAAACGAAATCTGGTGCTATGCTGTAGTTTGCCATAAGGTACTCGCTGCGCTCGTGCTATTTTAAGTACCCCTCTCCCCCTGCGAAGCTTCTGCGCCGCCAAAGTCGGTTTGTCCCCCTCCCCCCAAGGGGAGGGGGAGGGCAGTCGGAAAGAAAGCAGAAAACGGATGGACAGAAATCAGCCGTCAGATTTTGGTTGAACAGACAAAACTGCGGCTCTTTCCTTCTGTTTTCTGATTTCTAAGTTCTGCGGGTCTTACCGAGTTCGTTCCTCACCCACCCCGCTCCGCCTGCGGCTCCGGGGGTGGGATTCGTCGCGAACGGGGGCGCGGGGACTGCGCTGGTTGGGTTGGCCCCACCCGCCCGCCCCCATAGTTTCCCGCCTTCCCCCCGCTCCGTCCCCACGCCCCCTCCCTCCCCCACGCCTCCGCAATCCCCCACAAAAAAACGACCCCTTTCCCCCGGGGTCGTTTTCGTCCTCAATGGCCCGCCGTCACTTAAAGAACAGCGGCAGCTCCTCGAGGTAAATTATGTCGTCGCGCTTCGCGGCATCGCCCTCGGCAAGAACGGCGGCCTGGCCGACGATTCTTCCGCCGGCAAAATCAATAAGCTTGCGCAGGGCTTCGAGAGATTCGCCCGTGGAAATTACGTCGTCGACGACGAGAACGCGCTTCCCGCTGATAAAGTCCGCCTCGTTGCGGTCGAGCCAAAGCTTCTGGTCGGCGGCGGTCGTGATTGAACGCACGTCGACGCTTATCGGGTCGCGCATGTATAGCTTCGGCATCTTCCTCGCGACGATATATTTCATTCCGCCGGCGGCCTGCCTCGCCATTTCGTAGGCGAGCGGGATTCCCTTCGATTCGGCGGTGACGATAACGTCAAATTCCGGTACCTTTTTTAGAAGCTCCGCCGCGCAGGCGACGGTGATTTCAACGTCCGAAAACATCACGAACCCGGCGATGTCTAGGTGCTCGTTTACCTCGCAAATCGGCAGCTGCCTCTCGAGCCCGGCGACGTGAAGAGTGTAAAATTCCGACATAGTATAACTCCTTCCGGTATAATTTTGAGATAATATTTCAATTTGTATAGGATTTGCGGCAATTATTCGCTTACCATAACGCCAAGCGGCCTTCCGCCGATGAGGTGGAAGTGCAGGTGGAAAACGGTCTGGCCCGCGTCGGGGCCGCAGTTCGATACGACCCGCCAGCCGCCGTCGAGCTTCTTTTCCTTTGCAACCTTTGCGACAGCTTCATAGATTTTTCCGACGACGGCGGAATTTTCGGGGGTAATATCCCCGGCGGAGGAGATATGCTCCTTCGGGACAAAGAGAATATGAACCGGCGCGACGGGCGCAATGTCCTCGAACGCGTAGCAGTATTCGTCCTCATAAACCTTTTTCGAGGGAATCTCCCCGGCGACTATTTTGCAAAACAGGCAGTCTGACATTTTTTGTACCTCCTTGGGTGTGATTTTTTGATGGGCGCGGCGCAGGCATACGGTTTTGGGGTTCGCCGTCCTTTCTGCTGAGGGGCCTTTTTGTTGCTCCCGCTCCGCGGGAGCCGCAGGGGGCTCCGCCCCCTGCACCCCCTTGCGCCGCTTCGCGGCGCAGCGTCCGCTTGCGCGTCCGCCCGCGCGCCTTCGGCGCGCCCCCTATCCCCGCCAACCTACTTAATAAACTCCCCCACAATCCCCTCGGCCGCCGCAAGTGCCTCGTCGACCTTGAATATATCCCCTACTCCCGCCATCGCGCTGTCGGGACGGCCTCCGCCTCTGCCCCCGGCGACGGCGGCGATTTTTCCTACAGCCTTTCCGGCGTGTACGCCGCGCTTAACGGCCTCGCTTCCGGCGGTTACGGCGATATTCCCGACCTTGCCGTTTATTCCCGCGATTACGCAGACGATTTCCGGAACCTTGTCGCGGATTTTCTCGGCCATAAGCCTGATTTCGTCCGGCTTCATCGGGTTAAACATCGCGGTGATGAGCTTTACCCCGCCGCCAACGTCGATGGTGTGGTCCAAAAGTGCCTTTGAACGCATCTCCGCAATCGTCGCGGAAAGCTCGGTCTTTTCGTGCTCAAGCGTTCTTATTTCCTCCAAAAGCCCGCGGAGCCTTCCGACAAGCTCGTTCTGGTTTGTGAGCTTCAAAAGCCCCGAAGCCTCGTTGAGGGTGCCGATTTGCCTGCTCATCGCCTCTAAAACGCCTCTTCCGGTTACGGCCTCGATTCTTCTTACGCCCGCCGCAACGGAGCTTTCCGATACTATTTTAAACAGGCCGATTTTCGAGGTGTTGTCCATGTGCGTGCCGCCGCAGAACTCAAGCGACGCGTCGCCCATCTTAACAACCCGGACAAATTCGCCGTACTTCTCCCCGAAGAGTGCCATCGCGCCGAGCTTCTGCGCCTCTGCAATCGGCAGCACCTGCGTGGTGATGTCCAGAGCCTCCAGAATATACCTGTTCACAAGCATCTCTACCCGCTGGATTTCGTCGAGCGTCATCGCGCTGAAGTGCGAGAAGTCAAATCTTAGGCGTTCGCTGTCGACAAGCTGTCCCGCCTGATGGACATGGTCGCCCAAAACGGCGCGAAGAGCCGCCTGAAGAAGGTGCGCGCAGGAGTGGTTTCTCATCGTCGCAAGGCGTGATTCGCGGTCGACGGCAAATTTCGCGGTCTGGCCGACCTCGATTGCGCCCTCGACGACCCTTACCTTATGGGCGATTTTCCCGGCGACTGCTTTTTGGGTGTCTATAACCTCGCAGCGGCCGGTTTTCGTTATGATTTCGCCGCGGTCGCCGGCCTGGCCGCCGCTCTCGGCGTAAAACGGGGTTTTCTTCGCGACGATATATACCTCGTCCCCCGCTCCGGCTGCCTCAATCAGCTCGTCCTCCGTTGCGATAAAGTCGATAACCGCCTCCGCCTCGAGGGTTTCGTAGCCGACAAATTCCGTCGAATATTCGCGGTCAATCCGGTGGAACACCGTTTCGTCCGCGCCCATGTATTTTGAGCCGCCGCGCGCGGCCCTCGCGGTTTCCTTCTGAACCTTAAGGGCGGCCTCGTAGCCCTCCTCGTCGCAGCCGAAGCCGCGCTCCTCCAAAAGCTCGCGCGTCAGGTCAATCGGGAAGCCGTAGGTATCGGAGAGGAAGAACGCCTTTTTCCCGTCGAGAACCTTTTCGCCCGCCTCCGCCATTTCGGCGATATATCCCTCTAAAATAGCGAGGCCGCGGTCGATTGTTTCGTTGAAATTCTTTTCCTCGTTCGTCAGAAGCTTTACAATATAGTCGTACTTTTCGTCAAGCTCGGGATATTCCCCCTTCGAGCAGTCGGCGACCGTTCTCACAAGGTCTTTTAAGAACATTCCCTCGATTCCGAGGAGCTTTCCGTGGCGGACGGCGCGGCGAAGAAGCCTGCGCATAACGTATCCCCTGCCCTCGTTTGACGGCAGAACGCCGTCGGAGGCGAGGAAAGTGACCGCGCGGATATGGTCGGTGATGACGCGAATCGAAACGTCCTTTTTATGCTCCGCGCCGTACTCGCAGCCGGCAATCCGGCAGACATGGTCGCGAATCGCCTTTACGGTGTCGACGTCGAAAATCGAATCGACCCCCTGCATAACCGTCGCGAGGCGTTCAAGTCCCATTCCGGTGTCGATGTTCTTTTGCTTCAATTCGGTATAGGTGCCGTCCTCATGGCGTTCAAACTGAGTGAAAACGAGGTTCCAGACTTCCATATAGCGGTCGCAGTCGCAGCCGACGGCGCAGTCCGGCTTTCCGCAGCCGTATTCGGGGCCTCTGTCGTAGTAAATCTCGGAGCAGGGGCCGCAGGGGCCGTCGATTCCGGCCTCCCAGAAGTTATCCTCCTTACCGAAGCGGAAGATTTTCTCCATCGGAAGGCCGACGTCCTCATGCCAGATTTTTTCCGCCTCGTCGTCGTCCTCATAGACGGTGACGTAGAGCTTTTCCTCGGGAATTTCAAGGACCTTGGTGAAAAATTCCCATGCCCACGGAATAGCTTCCTTCTTGAAATAATCGCCGAAGGAGAAGTTGCCGAGCATCTCGAAGAAGGTGCCGTGGCGGGCGGTCTTTCCGACGTTCTCAATGTCGTTGGTGCGGATGCACTTCTGGCAGGTCGTCATTCTCGTCCTCGGGGGAACCTCCTGCCCGGTGAAATAGGGCTTAAGGGGTGCCATTCCCGCAATCGTGAGGAGCGCGCTCTTGTCGTTCTGAGGAACCAGCGGGTAGCTCTTATGTCTTAAGCAGCCCTTTGATTCAAAGAAGGTGAGAAAGCTTTCGCGCAGCTCGTTCAAACCCATCTGTTTCAATAAAATCAATCCTTTCCATTTTTGAAAAATAAAAACACCCGTCCCATGCGTCTGCTATGGGGCGAGATAAATCGCTGTACCACCCATATTCGCGGAAAATCCGCCTCTTAGCCCTTAACGCGGAAATACGCCGCGGTTTTCCGCGGGGCTCGGGGGTAGCACCCGCATACTTTCCTGCGCGCTCGCACCGCCCGCGCGTTCTCTTTGAGGAAAGCAGTGCGGTCATTCCCGTCACAGCCTTTTACCTTATGATTATATAAGGGTTTGGGGGATTTGTCAAGAGGGAAAATGGGGGGTTCGGGAGGAGTTTGGGTAGGCGCGGCGGAGAAAGCGGGGGAATTTGCGCGAAGGTGCGGGGGGGGGGGGGGGGAACCGACGCAGGAGCTTTCTCCGCCGCGACGGGCGGTTGCGCGGAAAGCTTCAGCGGCGTGCGCGCCAAAAAACGAGGGTTGGGTATATCGAAAACGAAGTGAGCCTGATAAACCGGCAAAATAGGCCTGAGCCTCACCCACCCCGCTCCGCCTGAGGCTCCGGGGGTGGGATTCGGTTCAGGCGGGGGCGGGAAACTGCGACGATATGGGATTTTGTGCTGCGTCGTAGTTTGCCATAAGGTACTCGCTTTGCTCGTGCTATTTTAAGTACCCCTCTCCCCCTGCAGAGTTTCTGCGCCGCCAAAGTCGGTTTGTCCCCCTCCCCCCGAGGGGAGGGGGAGGACAGTCGGAAAGAAAGCAGAAAACGGATGGACAGAAAGCAAATTACAGATTTTAATTGGGTAGACAAAACGGAGGCTCTTACGTTCTGTTTTCTGAATTCTGACCTCTGTGCCTCTTACCGGGTTCGTTCCTCACCCACCCCGCTCCGCCTGCGGCTCCGGGGGTGGGATTCGTCGCGAACGGGGGCGCGGGGGCTCCGCTGGTTGGGTTGGCCCCACCCGCCCGCCCACCCACCTTTCCCGCCTTTCCCCCGCTCCGCCCCCGCGCCCCCTCTCTCTACCCCACCTCTATCCTCTAACCGCTTTTTGCCGCAAACGACACAAATCTGTCGTAAACAACAATTCCATTCACGAAAAAATATGTTATAATATTATCGTCAGTTATGTCCGCCGCCGAAATTCCGGGCGCGGGCAGGGTACTGCTTCCGGGGCGGGACGCTCCGGTCAAAATTCATGAAAGAGGTAATTATTATGACAATGAAATTTTTGAAGGCTCTGGCAATCGTCCTCTGCCTTTCTCTCGCGCTCAGTCTTTGCGCCTGCGGGGACAGCCCCGAAAATCCCGCCGGCGGAAATGTCCCCGAAAACGCCGGAAACGGCGACGACGCGGGAGCAGCCGCCCCCGCAGCAAACGGCGAGGGAATCGACGTTTCCGCGCTCACCCTTCAGGATATTAACACCATGAACGACGTGCCGGCACTTGTCGACGCATACGGCACCGTTACCGTGGAGGTAAACTATCTTGAAACCGCCACCGACCCCGCCGCTTCCCAGAACATCGAATACTACCGCAATTCCGACGGCTATCTTTGCAGCGAGGCCCGCTATATAGATGAAATATACGGCACCTCCGAAACCGTCTACTCAAAGACAAACGACGTTCCCGGCGCGCTCTACAACAGCATGGACGACGAAAACTGGCTTAATCTCTTCCCCGCCTCCGAGTATCAGGAATTCTGCACCACCTACTTTGACGTCGCCGTAAAGCCGATTGTAAGCGAAGCCTACGGCGAGGCCGCGATGGAAGAGCTCCAGTCGGTCGACCCTCAGGACGACGTTTACACCTTTATAACCCTCGCAGTAGACAACAACCCCGACTATCCCACCTATGTGAGAGCCCTCTACTATGTCGACAACCTCGGCAGAATCGTTTTCAAGGAAACCATGTGCTATGAGCTCGTCAACGGCGAGGTCCCGGACGTTGCCTTCGGAATGGACGAGGGCGAATGCCTTACCCATAACACATATTATATCAGCTACGGCGAGGACCGCGCCCTCAACCTTGACACCATGTCCAGAATGACGAGCGGCGAAACCTGCGAGCTCACCGTACACTTCGACGACGAAACCCAGACCATAAACGTTTCCAAGGACGTCGGAGTTACCGCCTCCACCGACTACTTCTACACCCTGTTCTACACCGACGCAGATAAGACCCAGCAGGCCGACTTTATCGACGTTGCCGCCGACAAGGCCGAATACTGGATTGTCGGTTCCGACGATTTCCCGGAGCCTTGATTGGTTCGGGAACAGTTAAGCGGAAAATTTTTAAGAACACCCCCTGCGGCCGCGGGGGGTGCGTTTTTTATGGGCGGGGAGGTATCGGGGGGCTTGGGGCGCGGGGACTGCGCTGGTTGGGTTGGCCCCACCCGCCCGCCCACCCGCTTTTCTGCGTCCCTCCGCGCAGTCCCCGCGCCCCCTCTCTTTCCCGCCCCTATCTTCTGACCCTCTTTCTATCCCATAAAAGCAGTCGCGGCGGAGAAAGCGGGGAAATTTGCGCGAAGGTGCGGGGCGGGCGGGTGGGACCGACGCAGGAGCTTTCTCCGCCGCGACGCCCCCTCTCATAAAACCCCGCCCGGGACGCTCATCGCCCCGGGCGGCATCTTATATCCTCTTACTCCCAATTTCCGCCAGCTAATCGCCTTCCTCCGCGCCGAAGAGCATTTGCAGGAAATTGTACAGGTGCGGCTTGACGATTTCTTCGCAGTGGCGAAGGCCGGCCATGCTCTGCCAGAGGTGACGGACGCCGTTTTGGGTCATCACGGCGTGGTAGTTGGTCGGGGAGTCGCCGTCGGCGGGGGCGGGAGCGGCTGCTCCGACAAAAACAACCTTCGGGGCGACTTCTCCGAAGCGCATTTCCTCGCGGGACATCTGTCCGGGGTGGTTCGGGGATTCCGGAACCGGGAGAATTCCGGGCGCGGGGTCGACCGCTCCGAGATAGCCGAACAGCTCGGGGTGCTTAAAGCCGATGAACAGCGATTCACGCCCGCCCATCGAAAAGCCGGTCAGCGCACGGTTTTCCCTTCCCGGAGCGACGGAAAACGTCGAATCAACAAAGGGAATTACGTCAAGGATAAAGTCGTTGATGAAGTTGTCATAGTTAAGCGAGTTCTTTAAATCCATTCCCGTGAGAACCGCGAGCTCCTTCGAGCAGTAGATGTATGGCAGGACTACAATCATCTCCCTTGCGAGGCCGTCGGCGACGAGGTTTGTGAGGATTTCCGGGATTTTTACGCAGTCGCGCGCCATCCATGTTTCGTCGTCGAAGTAGCCGTGGAGGATATAGAGCACGGGGTACTTTTTTTCTTCGGAATAGTCGGGCGGAAGCAAAACGTTGAGGTTTGTCTGCCGCTCCGCGGTGCGGGAGAAGTAGTTGAACATCTTAAATTCCGGGTATTTTATCCCCGGGCGGCGTTCGAGATATTTTTCCGGAACGTCGAGCGTGATAATTCTTTCAAAGTCTTTCATTTGAATGCTCCTTTCGTAAATGGTAAATATATGATAGCACAAAATCGCGGAAGAATCAATGGGGTCTGGCGAAAGAGGGCGGTATCGGGAGGCTCTCAGGCGCAAAAAACAGGGGCGGGCGGGGTGTGAGGGTGGGGTTGGGGCGGGGCGGAGTGTGTGGGCTTTGCGCGTAACCGAACGTCGCGGCGGAGAAAGCTCCTGCGTCGGCCCCACCCGCCCGCCCCCGCCGTTTCGCGCAAATTCCCCCGCTTTCTCCGCCGCGACTACCAAAATCCCCCTGCCTACCTATTTGCCGCAACTCCCCCATAAACCCTCAAAAACTCCCACACCGCCCAAGCCATAAACGCCCCCGCAATCGCCGCTCCGATGACAGCCGCCACGGCTCTTTTAACGATTTTCTCCGCGCGGCTTTCCGAGCGGGCAGCCTCCTCCGCCATCATGAGTATTTTTTCCCGCTCCCCGTCGGTGAGGCGCAGGGCGGTCGCGTCGGCGGATTTCAGCCAGCCGCTTTTCCTCGCGCGGGCGATAATAAACCGGTACGCGCCGCTTCTGCCCCTCGGGGAAAAGGGCTTCGGAAGCCTTCCGTATTCGCCCAGAAGCGCAGCGAGCCTTTCGGCGGCGGCTTCACGTCCGACCGCCTCGCTGTAAAGCTGCGACATAAGCCCGTCGCCGCCGTAGTCTAAAAATTCCGCCATTTTATCCTGCAGAACCGCCATGTCCGCTCCTTTCGGTTATTCTACTTTCTTATCAAATCCTCTTCCCTCGCGCCGAACTGCCGAAAAATCGTGAACGCAAGGCTCTCGCCCGACGGCGGCTGACGGAGCATCTTATAGAGCCTTCGGCCGCTTTCGGCGTCGGCGGCGGAAACGAGGCTCCCGAACGCCGTCAGTCCCCCGCCCTTCGCGTTAAGCTCGTCAAAACGCTTGTAAATCCCGGTGAGATGGGTGACGTAAATCCCACGCGCCCCCGCTTCCGCAAAAAATCCGAGATGGATTTGCGCGATGTCGAGGCACTCCTCGGGGGTGGTGCTCTGGAGCGATTCGTTTAATATAACAAGGCTGTGGGGCGTGACGCGCCGCACAATTTCCCGCAAATCCCTGATTTCCGTCGTAAATCGGCTCGCGTCGATTCCGGTTTTTTCGCCCCTCGGGAAGTGTGTAAAGATGTTGTCGCATACCGAAATTTCGGCTTCTTCGGCGGGAACATACATTCCCGTCTGCGCCAAGAGCTGGCATAGCCCGACCGCCCTCGCGAAGGTCGTTTTTCCGCCGTTGTTCGCCCCGGTAACGGTATAAAACCTCGCGCCGTCGTTGAATTCGACGTCGTTTGTGATTATTTTTCCTGCAAGCTGTCCGAGCGCGTCCTTTGCGACAAATTCTCTGTAGAGGCACAAATCGAAGATTCCGGAAATTTTCGCCTCCCGCTTTTCCTTCGTCAGAAGCCTCGGGCGGCACATTTTCAATCCCCGCGCCTCGACGCTTTTAACAAAAGCCGCCGCGTCGGCGTAGTAGTCGAGCTGCCGCTCAAGCTCCGTTATCCCCGACAAAAGCCCGGAATGTCCCGCCTTAAGCGCGGAGGCGATTCTCTTTGCGCACTCGGCCGTAAGCTCCGAAAGCTCCCGAAAAAGCGCGGTGTCGATGTCGGGCGGAAGCCCCTTTGCGGCGGAATTGAGATGTTCCTCGCCCGAAAAACGCTCGCCGCTCCCTCCCGAAAGGCGTTCGATGACGGTTGCCCGCGGGCGGATTTTTTGGCGGGATACTTCGATTATCCCGGCGGATTCGGGTATCATTCTGCCGTCGAAATTTATCCCGACGCGAACGCTTTTGACGGATTTTGAGGTTATTTCCCGAAGCTCCGCCAAATCGCGGGCGATTTCCGCGCAGCTTTCGCTCTTCGGAAGCTCCTCAAAGAATGCGGCGAGGCGTTTTACTGCCTCCGACCGGATTCCCCCGGAAATACGGCGGAAAATGCCGTTGATTTCGGAAATCGCGCCCAAAAATTCGGTGAGCGCGTCGGTTTTTTCGTTTAACTCATAAAACGAATTGACCCTCGGGGCGTTCTCCTCGGCTGGGCGGGAACGCGAAAGCTCGGAAACCGCGCGGCGAAGAGTTTCGGAGAGCTCGGGGATTCTCAGAAAATCCTCAAGGCAGTCGAGGCGGTATTCGAGGGTCGGAATATCGTCGGAAAGCTCGTCGGCAAGGGAGGAAAACCTGTCTGAGCAGTTCAGCGAAACGAGGCGTTTTACGTCCTCGAGGCGCAAATCCTCGCGAAAGCGCGTTCCGCTTTCGGCGATTTGTTTTCGGCGCGCGGCGGCGTACTGCTTTGCCTCCGCGCTCGGGTAAAAGAGGTCGATGGATTCAAAGGGCATGAGGGGATTCTCCTTGTTGTATAAATTTCTTGGGGGTGCGGGGGGTAATGATGAAGGCGTAGTTTTTTGATGGAAGAAAAATCTGACTTCTGATTTCTGCTTTCTGTTTTATGATGGCAGCGCGGCGGGAAAAGCGGGAAAATGGCGCGAAATTACGGGGGCGGGCGGGTGGGACTGACGCAACAGCTTTTCCCGCCGCGCGGGGGTCAGCAGAAGGTTGGGGAGGGAGTGGGGTACATGCAGGAGCAGGGCGGCGTCTTTCCCGAAAATTGCACAGACGGGAGGGAAAATTCGTTCCTCACCCACCCCGCTCCGCCTGCGGCTCCGGGGGCGGGTTCGTCGCGAATCGGGGCGCGGGGACTGCGCTGGTTGGGCTGGCCCCACCCACCCGCCCACCCACCTTCGCACCCTGTCCCCGCTCCGTCCCCGCGCCCTCTCTCTTTCCCAAACTTTCGCGCTAAAGCTCTATATCCCACGAAAGCAGTCGCGGCGGAGAAAGCGGGGAAATGGCGCGAAATTGCGGGGGCGGGCGGGTGGGACCGACGCACCAGCTTTCTCCGCCGCGACGGTCCATGCGCCGCCAACCCTCCGCCAACCGCGCACCCCCTCGGGGGGGAAGGGGCGAAACGTTCTTTGACGGCGCAGGGGCTTTGCGGGGGAGGAATACTTAAAATAGTATGAGCGCAAGCGAATTCCTTTTGAAAGCTTGGGCGGCTGCCGAAGCTTTTGGCCCGAGCCTCACCCATCCCGCTCCGCCTCCGGCTCCGGGGGACGGGATTCGGCTCAGGCGGGGGACGGGTCAGCCTGTCAAAGGTCGAATATTACCTACCCCCCCCCGGCTTTATCCGATTTTCGGCCTCTGTTTGCCACGCAAAAAATACCTGAATCATCGCCTATCCCCCGCACTTTCCCAACCGTACAAACCACATTCTTCCCCCAACCCCTAAAACCGCTCCCTGATGTCCTTGTCGAAAATAAGTATCAGCAGTGCGGCAAGGCCTCCCGCCGCCGCAAGAAGATAGAGCCGACACTGCATCATCGCGAAATCGGGGCCGTAGCCTGCCGCGAGGCCCTCTCCCCCGAGAATGTCAATCAGCGAGCGCACAAACGCAATCGCGTTTGAAAGGCAGCTTATCCCGCTGAGAATCCGGAACATCGTCATATAGTCCGCCCGAACCTTCAGAAGTACCGCCACTGCAACCGCGAGCATCACTATCCCGGGAAGCGTGCCGAGGGCCATAAGCGTACCGATTAACGTCGTGCAGTTTACAAACATTTCCTTTACTTTGGTGAAGCCTCCCGGCTCACGGGCCTGCTCCCCCGGCGCGACGCCGTCGTCGAACAGCCCGTTTTCAAATTTCGAGAAGTCCGGGTCGGCGGGGTCGGGCTTCAATATCCCCGAAAGCGACGGCATCAGTTCATCAAGCGAATTCACCCGAGAATAATCCTCCGACGAAAGCCGGGAATAGATTCTGTTCTTTATTTCAAGCTCCTCCGAAAGCGACCTGAGATACCCGTTCATCACCCCGCCGATTTCCGAGCCGTTGTTTTTCATTTTGCGTATGTCATCAATCGGGAAGCCGAGCCTGCGCAGCACCGCCACATCTCGAAGCTCCGCGACGTTCTCCTCGGTAAAGTTCAGGTATTTCCTGTCGCGGCACTCGTACTCCTCCGGCTCGCACAGCCCGTTTTCAACATAGTATCTCACCGCCTTCTCGGTCAGTCCGGTTTTCCTGCAAATCTCTTTTATCTTCATCTGTTCCTCCGAAAACGCGCACGTTCGGCGCATCTGATGTTTAAATTTTACCCTCTTCCCCAAGGTAAGTGTCAATAGTCTGCGGCGTATTTTGTAGGAAGTCACAAAGAGGCGGGGCGGATTTTGGTTATTATGCCCGAGGTGGAGCAAAAAAATAGCCCCGCCGGTGTGGGCGGGGTGTGCGGGTGGGGCGGGTAACGGGGAGGTGGGGCGGGGCGGGGGCGGAGGGTTGGCGGCGCACGGACCGTCGCGGCGGAGAAAGCTGGTGCGTCGGTCCCCCCCCCCCC
>CANPZQ010000047.1 GCA_947588775.1 uncultured Clostridia bacterium | reverse complement strand
TCTTAAAGCCCGCCGACGGCCGCCCGGTTACCGTTCCTACTCAGGATATGGTTCTCGGTTCATACTACCTCACGCTTGAAAAGGACGGCGAGCCCGGCGAGGGCAAGATTTTCCGCGACGTAAACGAGGCGATGATGGCCTACCAGGCGGGAATCGTAACCCTTCAGGCAAAAATCAAGGTCAGGGTCACAAAGACTATCGGCGACAGACAGGTTTCAAAGATTATCGACACCACCGTCGGACGGCTTATATTCAACGAAAATATCCCGCAGGACCTCGGCTATGTCGACAGAACCGATTCCTCGAAGCAGTTCGACCTTGAAATCGGCTTCCTCGTAAAGCATAAGCAGCTCGGCGACATCATCGACCGCTGCATCCGCAAGCACGGCACCACCCGCACTTCGGAGGTCTTAGACGCAATCAAGGCCCTCGGCTTCAAATATTCGACCAAGGCGGCTATAACCGTCGCCGTAAGCGACGCGGTCGTTCCGCCGCAGAAAAAGGACATTCTCGCCAACGCCGACGCGCTCGCCGACAAGGTCGACCGTCAGTACAAGCGCGGAATGATTTCCCGTCAGGAGAAGTCGAAGCGGTTTATCGACATCTGGAACAAGGCGACCGACGAAGTCACCGCCGCCCTCCAGTCGGGGCTCGACAGATATAACCCGATTTACATGATGTCCGACTCGGGAGCCCGCGGCTCAATCAACCAGATTCGCCAGCTCGCGGGAATGCGCGGACTTATCTCAAACACCTCGGGCGCGACGATTGAAATGCCGATTCGCGCAAACTACCGCGAAGGCTTAAACGTACTCGAATACTTCATCTCCTCGCGCGGCGCGAGAAAGGGCCTCACCGATACCGCCCTTAAAACCGCCGACTCGGGATACCTCACCCGCCGCCTTGTCGACGTAGCGCAGGACGTCATCATCACCGAGGACGACTGCGGAACCGAAGAGGGAATCGACGTATTTGAAATCAGAAACGGCAAGGAAGTAATCGAGCCGTTCGCCGACCGCCTTGTCGGCCGCTTCCTCGTAAAGGACCTCAAGAACGCGAGCGGCGAGGTTGTCGTTTCGGCTTCAAGGTTCATGACCGCCGCCGACGCCAAAAAGGTTATCGAAACCTTAGAGGCCGAGGGCAGGGACAGAATAGCTATCCGCTCGGTTCTGGGCTGCAAGTCCAAGAGGGGCGTATGCGCGAAATGCTACGGAATGGATTTGGCGCACTCGACGGTCGTTTCAACCGGCGAAGCGGTCGGAATTATCGCCGCCCAGTCGATAGGCGAGCCGGGTACCCAGCTCACGATGCGTAACTTCCACACCGGCGGCGTAGCCTCGGCAGAGGATATTACCCAGGGTCTTCCCCGCGTCGAGGAGCTCTTTGAAAGCCGCAAGCCCAAGGGTGCGGCAATCCTTGCGAGAATTTCGGGAACCGTTAAAATCGAGGAAATCAAAAAATCCCGCGTTATCGTCGTTACAAACGAGGAAACCGGCGAAATCGAACAGTACACCGTCCCGTGGGACTACAGAATCCGCGTTTCGGACGGCGACAAGGTGTCCGCCGGCGACGAGCTCACCGCAGGCTCCAAGAACCCCGCCGACGTTTTGGCGATTCAGGGTATCGAGGCCGCGAGAAACTATATCCTCACCGAGGTCCAGAAGGTTTACCGCCTCCAGAGCGTCGCCCTTAACGACAAGCACATCGAAATTATCACCCGCCAGATGCTTCGCAGGGTCAAGATTGAGGACCCGGGCTCGAGCTACCTGCTCCCCGGAACTCTCGTCGATAAAAACGAAATCGCCGAAATCAATGCCAAAATCCAGGCCGAAATCGACGCCGGAAACGAGGACGCGAAGCTTATCACCACAAGCCCGGTAATCCAGGGCATCACCAAGGCGTCCTCGAGCTCCGAGAGCTTCCTCTCGGCGGCTTCCTTCCAGGAAACCACCCGCGCGCTCACCGACGCCGCCATCAAGGGCAAGGTCGACCACCTTGTCGGCCTCAAGGAGAACGTCATCATCGGCAAACTCCTTCCCGCCGGCACCGGAATGGACGTTTACAACAACGTTAAAATCGTCCGCACCGAGCCCTACGCCGCAGGCCCCGAGCAGCAGCCCGCCGCTCAGCCCGCAGCCGTCCCCGCAGCACCCGCCCAGGTATAAAAAATCAAATCACTACGCGGCCCCTAAGCCTTCGGGTTTCGGGGCCGCGGCTAAATTCACCAAAATTTCACTTGACAAAACCTGCGAGGGTGCTATAATAAAATAAATCCTTACTACGAACTTAGGGCGCAACGCCGTGCCTTCCCAAGGTTCGTTTTTTATTATAGGAGGCGATATTTTGCCCAAAAAGAAAAAAATTGTCAGCGCAGTAATCCTCGCGGCTCTCGTGATTCTGCTTTTGGTCGGAAGCATTTTGGTTCCCGGCCGCGAAAAGGAACCGATTAAGGAGGCGATGCGCGACGGCGTTCTGCACGAAAGCGCGAAGGTCGCGTTTTTCGGGCTTGAGGTCAACCCCGGGCTTATTTCCGCGTTCACGGTCAGCGGGATAATTATCGTTTTATGCATAATTATCCGGATTTTCGTAATCCCGCGCTTCACCGAAATCCCGGGAAAGCTCCAGCTTCTTCTCGAGCAGGCGGTAAAGCTCTTCTCGGGGCTCGCAAGCTCGAACAGCCCCCACCGAAACGGGCTTCTCGGAGCCTATATCTTCGCCGCCGGAGTTTATATCTTCATAAGCACAATCTTCGAGCTTCTGGGGATTCAGGCGGTGACGGTTTCGGGTGCGAGCGTTTCGCTCCCCGCGCCGCTCGCGGATATAAACGGCGCGATAGCGATGGGCTTTATGTCCTACGGGTTCATCTTGGTGAGCGGAATTATCCACGGAAAGGCCCACGGCGCGATAAACGCCCTGAAGGACTTCTCGCTGCCGATCTCGATGAGCTTCAGGCTCTTCGGCGCGCTTTTAAGCGGAGCGTTGGTCACCGACCTCGTATACCACTACCTCCCCTTAAGCTTCGTTCTGCCGTCGGTGGTCGGGGTGCTCTTTACGCTTCTGCACGCAATTATCCAGACATATGTACTTACGATGCTCGTTTCGGTGTTCTACGGCGAAAGCACCGAGCGTCATGAAAAAGGAAAAAGGAGTAAATCCTCAAAAACTTCAGGAAAGGAAGTAATCGCATGAAAATTTTCAGAATTGTTCTAACCGTTATCCTCGCGCTCACACTTATTTCCGCAGCGACCTTGACCGTCTTTGCGGAAGAAAACGCGGCCCCCGCCGCCGAAACCGCCTCCGGAGGCGGAGAAAACACCGTCCGCGACTTCAAGGCGATGGCCGCCGCGGTCATAATCGCGGTGGTTGCGGCCGTCGGCGCGCTCGGAATGGCGATGACGATAATGAAAACAATCGACGGAATCGCCCGCCAGCCCGAGGCCGCCTCTCAGATTCGCGGCGCGATGATGCTCGGCCTCGTGTTCATTGAAACCGCAATCATCTACGCCCTTATCGTCGCGATTCTGGTCGTATTCGTTCTTTAAACCGGAGGACAAATCATGCCTCTTAACATTGATTTTCAGCAGATTCTTCTGCATATGCTTAACTTCGTTATACTCTTCGGGGCTCTGTGGTTTTTGCTCTATAAGCCCGTGAAGAAGTATATCGACGCGCGCGAGGAGGAGTATAAAAAAGCCTCCGACGAAGCGAAGCGCAAGCGCGACGAGGCCGACGCGGCGATGGCTTCCTTAGACGAGGAGCTTTCAAAAAAGCGCGACGCCGCCAACGCCGAGCGCACCGCCCTCGCGCATGAGGCGCAGGAAGCCTATAACAAGCGCGTCGCCGAAGCCGAGGCCGAGGCGAGAACAATAATCGAGCACGCGCGCTCCGAAACCGAGGCTATTCGCCGCAAGGCCGTTTCGGACAGCCGCGAGGATATTCTCGCGGTTACGATTAAATCCGTTGAAAACGCCGCGATGTCGGGCGACGAGGACGTCTTTGAAACGTTTCTTGAAGCGGTTGAAAGCGAAGGCAAAAAATGAAAACGACCGCTTTGCTCTATTCCGCCGAAAAGCCGAACGAGCGTCAGCTTGAACGCTTTCTAAGCTTCGCAAAAAGCCGCCTCGGCGAGGACTGCTCCCTTGAATGGGTCCGCGAGCCCGAGCTCTCGGACGGCTTCAGGCTTGAGCTCGGCGGCGACGTATTCGACTGGTCCCGCGAGGGAAGGCTTCGCCAGCTCACGGGAGCTCTCTCCGCGGCGGCGGCCCACGCCTCCCCCGAGAGCGACCTGATACCGCTTTTAAAGAGCGCGGCCGAAAAATTCCGGCTCCGCGCCGTTTCCGAGGAACGCGGGACGGTTCTTACCGTCGGCGACGGCGTAGCGGAGGTAAAAGGGCTTAAAAATGCCGCATACGGCGAAATCCTGCTCTTTGAGGGCGGGGTTCGGGGAATGGTTCAGAATATCTCGAAAAGCTCCCTCGGCTGCATTCTCTTCGACGACGACGGCACCGTTACGGCGGGAAGCGTGGTCCAACGCACCGGCCGCTCGGCGGGGGTTCCCGTCGGCGAGGGCTTTTTGGGGCGAGTAACCGACGCTTTGGGCCTTCCGATTGACGGAAAGGGCGACGTCGACTGCTCGGAATACCGGCCCGTCGAAAGCCCCGCGCCCGCTATCGCCGCCCGCGAACCCGTCAACAAGCCCCTGAAAACCGGGCTTTTGTCCATAGACGCGATGTTCCCGATTGGCAGGGGCCAGCGCGAGCTTATAATCGGCGACCGCCAAACCGGTAAAACCGCCATCGCCGTCGACACCATAATCAACCAGAAGGGGAAGGACGTAATCTGCGTCTACGTCGCCATCGGGCAAAAGTCGAGCTCGGTCCGGCGGATTGTCAGCATTCTGGAGGAAGCCGGGGCGATGGAGTATACCGCCGTGCTTTTAGCGTCGGCGAGCGACCCCGCGCCGCTCCAGTATATCGCGCCCTACGCCGGCTGCGCGCTTGCGGAATATTTTATGGAAAAGGGCCGCGACGTTCTTATCGTCTACGACGACCTCTCGAAGCATGCCGTCGCGTACCGCTCGCTGAGCCTCGTTTTGGGGCGTTCACCGGGGCGGGAGGCGTATCCGGGCGACGTATTTTATCTTCATTCCCGACTTTTGGAGCGTTCGGCGCACCTGAGCCGCGAATACGGCGGCGGCTCGATGACCGCGCTGCCGATTGTCGAAACGCTTGCGGGAAACGTTTCGGCATATATCCCGACGAATATCATTTCCATCACCGACGGGCAGATTTTTTTGGACACCGCGCTGTTCCGTTCGGGCCAGCGGCCGGCGGTAAACGTCGGGCTTTCGGTTTCGCGCGTCGGCGGCGACGCCATGACGCCGCTTCTGAAAAACGCCGCGGGCTCTTTGCGCCTCGAGCTTGCGCAGTACCGCGAAATGAAGGTATTTACGCAGTTTTCAAACTATCTCGACGACGAAATGCAGAAATCCTTGCGGTTCGGCGAAATTTTGATGCATATTCTCCGCCAGGAGCAGTATTCCCCTTGGGAAGAGTGGCAGCAGGCGTTTATTTTAATCGCCGCGGTCGGCAGGGGGCTTGACTGGCTCCCCGACGAGGGCTTTGAAGAGATTGTCAGGGGGCTTTGCCGCGAATTCAAAGGCGCGCGGCCCGACGTCGTCGAACGGCTCATAGGCGGCGCGAAGGCCTCCGATAAGGACAAAGAGGACATAATCGCCTACGCCGTCGGGGCGGGGGAGGCGCGGAATGCTCAGTGAATTTGAACTTCGCGACAGAATAGCCTCGGTCGGCGAAACTCAGAAAATTACCGGGGCGATGTATCTTATCGCCTCGAATGAGCTTCGGCGCGCAAAAGAGGCCTACGACCGAACGGTTCCGTATTTTACCGCGCTCCGGGCGGAAATTAAGAGGATTTTTCGCTGCTCGCGGGAAATCGAGAGCCGCTACCTCTATCCCGCCGACGGAAGCCGTCTGCCCGACGGCCGCTACGGGATTTTGTTGATTACCGCCGACAAGGGACTTGCGGGGGCGTACAACATGAACGCAATCAAGGAGGCGGAGAGGGTTCTTTCGGAGCACCCGAACACCGAGCTCTACGTTGTCGGAAACTACGGGCGAAAATATTTCACCGCGAAAAAAATCCCCTTTAAGGAGGATTTTCTCTACTCCGCGCAGAGCCCGACGCTTCACCGCGCGAGAAAAATCGCGGGAGAGCTTTTATCCGCCTTCAACGGCGGAAAAATCGACAAGCTCTTTGTCATTTATACGGATTATAAAAACGACGCCGTCCAGAGCGTTACAAACGAGAGGATTCTGCCGTTCCACCGCGAAAGCTTCTTTAACGAGGGCGAACAGACGAGGCGCATCGAACGCCGCTCCGACTTTAAGTTCCACCCGTCGGAGAAGGTCGTTTTAGAGGCGACGGTGCCGAGCTATGTCTGCGGATATATCTACTCCGCGCTCGCGGGAAGCTTTTTAAGCGAACAGCGTTCGCGTATGGCTGCTATGGAGGCCGCCGACAAGAGCGCGCGGGATATGCTCTCGGAGCTGGATTTTGAGTATCAGCGGCTTCGTCAGAGCGAAATCACAAGCGAGATTACCGAGATTTCCGCCGCGGCGAGATTCCAGCGGGAACATAAAAAAGAGAGGGAGGCTTAGAACGTGGACAAGAACACCGGTAAAATTTCGGCGATTTCGGGCTCCGTCGTCGACGTTGAGTTCCCCGAGGGGAGCCTTCCGAAGCTTCGCGACGAGCTTATCGTATTTTTGGGAAGGGAGCCGCTCGTGATGGAGGTCGCGCAGCACATCGGCCGCAACTCGGTTCGGTGCATAATGCTCGCCTCGAGCGACGGGCTAAGGCTCGGCGACGAGGTTCATGCAACCGGCTCGGGAATTAAAGTCCCCGTCGGAAAACAGGTTTTGGGGCGCGTTTTCAACGTCCTCGGACAGACGATTGACGGCGGAGAGTCGATTCCCGAAGGAACGCCGAGGCGGAGCATTCATTCAAAGGCCCCCGGCTTTTCGAGCCTCGCCACGGGCGTTGAGCTTCTTGAAACCGGAATAAAGGTAATCGACCTCCTTGCGCCATATCCGAGAGGCGGAAAAATAGGGCTTTTCGGCGGCGCGGGCGTCGGAAAAACGGTTTTGATTCAGGAGCTTATCCACAACGTCGCTATGGCGCAGGGCGGGTATTCCGTCTTTGCGGGGGTCGGCGAACGCTCCCGCGAGGGTTCCGACCTCTGGAAGGAGATGCGCGAGAGCGGGGTTTTGGAGAAAACCGCGCTCGTCTACGGGCAGATGAACGAGGCCCCGGGCGTAAGAATGCGCGTCGCCCTTTCGGGGCTTACGATGGCGGAGCATTTCAGGGACGCGGAGCACCGCGACGTCCTATTCTTTATCGACAACATCTACAGATTCGTTCAGGCGGGCTCGGAGGTTTCCGCGCTTTTAGGAAGAATGCCGTCGGCGGTCGGCTATCAGCCGATGCTCGCCGAGGAAATGGGAGCCCTGCAGGAGCGTATCGCGTCAACGACAAGCGGTTCGATTACCTCGGTTCAGGCGGACTACGTTCCCGCCGACGACCTCACCGACCCCGCCCCGGCGACGACGTTTACGCACCTTGACGCGACGACGGTTCTTTCAAGAAAGGTCGCGGAGCAGGGGATTTATCCCGCCGTCGACCCCCTGGAGAGCAGCTCGCGGATTCTGGAGGTTTCCTCTGTCGGAAAGGAGCACTACCGAATTGCGCGAGCGGTTCAGGCGGTTTTGCAGAAGTACCGGGAGCTGCAGGACATCATCGCGATTTTGGGCGTAGACGAGCTTTCGGACGAAAACCGCGCGGCGGTCATGCGGGCGCGAAAGGTCCAGAGATTTCTCTCGCAGCCGATGCATGTCGCGGAAAAATTCACGGGGCTTGAGGGAAAATACGTCCCGCTCGCGGAAACGCTTCGGGGCTTCGACGCGATTATTTCCGGAAAGGTAGACGACCTTCCCGAGGCGGCGTTCTACAATGTCGGAACGCTCGACGAGGCGATTGAAAAGGCGAAGGGGATGTAGATTGCAAAGGGGAGGCGCGGCGGAAAAAGCGGGGGGATGCGGGAAATGGCGGGGGGCGGGCGGGTGGGACCGACGCAGCAGCTTTTTCCGCCGCGCCGGAGGTTTGCAGAGGACGGACGAAAGCTCTGCCGAAGCTTTGCGGTGACGGAAGGGAAGATTCGTTCCTCACCCACCCCCGCTCAGCCCCGCAAGGGGGCTTCGGGGGGTGGGATTCGTCGCGAATGGGGGGCGCGGGGCCTCCGCTGATTTTCTGCGCCCCACCCGCCCACCCTCCCGCCTTTCCTTAACCCCTCCCGCTCCGTCCCCGCACCCCTTTCTCTATCCATACCCCCAAAAAGGAGCCACCATGTCAGACTTCACACTTGAAATTTTTGCCGCAGATAAGATATTCTACCGCGGACCCTGCCGCTCGCTGTCGGTGCCGACGGTGGACGGGCTTTACGGGATTTTGGCAAACCACGAGGATACGATTATCGCGGTCGCAATCGGCATCGCGAAGTTCACAGACGGCGACGGCGTTAAGCGCGAAGCCGTCCTCTCGAACGGAATATGCAAGATTGAGAAAAACAGCGTCCTGATTCTCGTAGAAACGGCGGAGGACCCCGCCGCCATCGACCGGGAGCACGCCGAGCGCGACGCCGCCGAGGCGCGGGAGGCTCTTTCCCACCACCAAAACGTTTCGGATACCCGCCGCGCGCAGGCGAAGATGCTTCGGGCGATGAACCGGCTTAAGGCGCACGACAGGACGGAGATTGACTGAGAGAAGGCGCGGCGGAAAAAGCGGGGGAATTGTGCGAAACTACGGGGGCGGGCGGGTGGGACCGACGCAGCAGCTTTTTCCGCCGCGCCGGAGGCTTGCAGAGGACTACGGCCAGAGCAGCCGGCAGACGGTGCCTCTTTCCGAAATTTTGCGGTACCGGAAGGGCAGATTCGTTCCTCACCCACCCCGCTCCGCCTGCGGCTCCGGGGGTGGGATTCGTCGCGAATGGGGCGCGGGGCCTCCGCTGATTTCGTGCGCCCCACCCGCCCACCCTCCCCCTTTTCCCTAACCCTTCCCGCTCCGCCCCCGCGCCCCTCCTCCCTCCCCTCCCAAACTTTTCCCCCACCCCCATGCATACCCTCCCGCCGATTTCGGTTATACTAAACCATAGTCTCAAAACCAAAGGAGGCACCTATGAAAATCGCGCTTTTTGACGCGAAGCCCTACGACATTCCCGCCTTTAAACGGCAGGGAGAGCTTCGCGGAATCGATTTCGTCTTTTATGACACACGGCTTTGCGCCGACACCGTCACGCTCGCCGAGGGCTGCGACGGCGTTTGCGTTTTTGTGAACGATACCGTCGACGCGGCGGTCGTCGACAGGCTCGCCGCTATGGGCGTTAAAATCCTCGCGCTTCGCTGCGCGGGATATAACAACGTCGACCTTAAAAGCTGCTACGGAAAGCTCCACGCGGCCCATGTCCCCGCGTATTCGCCCTATGCCGTCGCGGAACACGCAATGGCTATGCTCCTTACGTCGGTCCGCCGAATCCATAAGGCGTATATCCGCACAAAGGACTTCAACTTCTCGCTTAACGGCCTCACCGGCTTCGTCTTTCACGGGAAACCCGTCGGCGTTATCGGTACCGGGAGAATCGGGCGGATTTTTATCGACATCTGCCGGGGCTTCGGAATGAACGTCATCGCCTACGACAAATTCCCCGACGAAAGCTCGGGTATAAACTATGTTTCTTTGGACGAGCTCTTCGCGAAGAGCGACATAATCTCGCTTCACTGCCCCCTGAACGAGGAAACGCACCACTTAATCAACCGCTCGACGCTCGACAAGCTGAAAACCGGCGTTGTAATCGTGAACACATCGCGCGGCGCGCTTATCGACGCGGAGGCTCTTTTAGAGGGGATAAAGCTCCGCAAAATCGGCGCGGCCTGCCTCGACGTCTACGAGGAGGAAGAGGACGTATTTTTCCGCGATTTTTCGGGACATATAATGTCGGACGACACCCTCGCGAGGCTTATTTCTATGCCGAACGTCCTCGTTACCTCCCATCAGGCGTTTTTGACGGAGGAGGCCCTTGAAAACATCGCCGAAACGACGGCGGAAAACATAATTGCCCTCGCCCGCGACGGCTTTTGCGAGAATGAGCTGTGCTACCGCTGCGGCCGCGTAGAAAGCTGCCGGGGCGGGAAGAGGGAAAGGTGCTTCTGAGCGGGGGACGGGAGCTGAAGGGAGGCTTCGCGGGGGAAAGGGCGGGAACCGGGGGCTGGGCGCAGGGGGCGGAGCCGCGGCCGCTGCATAGCAGCGGCCGGCCCCGCGCCCCTTCGGGGCGCGGGGCGCGCGCCTGCGGCGCGCGCGGCTCCGCCCAAGCCCCGATTCTGCTGAAAACCCCGTAAGAGCCGCCCAACCCCGCCCCCCGGTTTCAGCACCCCCGCTTCAAAGAGAATCTGCCATGTCCCCAAACCAACCTAAGAAAGGACGACAAAAATGAGCTATATCGAGATTGAATATCCGCAGGAAAAGGCGGCGTTTTACGACGTTTTATGCGAGCAAATCGCGCTTTACGCCGACGGCGATAACGACCCCGTCGCAGTGATGGCAAACGCCTCGGCTGTTATAAAACAGGCGTTCCCGGGCGTAAACTGGGCGGGGTTCTACCTCGCCGACGGGAACCGCCTAAAGCTCGGACCGTTCCAGGGCCGCCCCGCCGTCACGAGAATCGACAAGGGCACGGGCGTCTGCGGAACGGCATGGGAGCTCGGCGAATCGATTGTCGTCGAGGAGGTCGAATGCTTCGAGGGACATATCGCCTGCGACTGCAACACCCATTCCGAAATCGTAGTCCCGCTCTTTCGCCGCTCGGGAGAGCTTTTCGGCGTTCTCGACATGGACAGCGTTACCCCCGCGTACTTCTCGGAGGACGACCGCGTAGGCCTTGAGCGCGCAGCCGAAACGCTCGAGCGGCTCCTCGGGCTCTGAGCGTGAGCCGCCGGCGCGGGGACGGAGCTCCTTTCGTCGGCCCCACCCGCCCGCCCTCCCACCCCTCGCGCACCCCCCGCTCCGTCCCCGCGCCTCCTCACCCCGAATCCGACATAAATTTCACAAAAAAAGCGGAAATAACCCCTTGACAAATCCGCGAGAATGTGCTATATTAACACTGGCGGCCGGATTTATGCAGAGCCCCCATCCCTGCCCGGCCGCCACCCCATCCCCTAAACAGCCCTCGGAGTGGTATCGAAGCGGTCATAACGAGGCGGTCTTGAAAACCGTTTGAGGGGTGACTCTCACGTGGGTTCGAATCCCACCCGCTCCGCCATTTAGCCGTGATTCCAAAAGGTTTTACGGCTATTTGACTATCACGCGGTGCCATGAGAAAAAGAATCTACGAAATAATTTCAGCTTCTAACGGTCATGACAGATGGAGTTCTGCCTATGACCTTTTTATGATTGCGGCTATCGCCGTAAGCCTTATACCCCTTATTTTCAAAGAAACTACCGTCGCATTCGATGTCGTTGACAAGGTTTGCGCCGGTATTTTTATTTTGGATTATTTTTTCAGATGACTCACCGCTGACTATAAATACTCCGACCCGTCCACCAAGTCATTTTTCAGATACCCATTTTCGCCAATGGCAATCGTCGATTTGGTTTCAATCCTGCCGTCGCTCGCGGTGATTAACCGAGGCTTCAAAATCCTGCGGATTTTCAGAATGCTCCGCGCGCTTCGGGTGTTCCGCTCTTTTAAACTGTTTCGGTATTCCAAAAACGCTCAGATTATCGCCGAAATCTTCAAAAAACAAAAAGAGCCGCTCTTATATGTGCTCATTCTTGCGGTCGGCTATATACTTATTTCCGCGCTTATGCTTCATGGATATACTTCGTGCTTTTTGGTTGCCAAATTCCGTCCGACGGATGCCGTAAATCAATTTTTTTGATTGAAAACTTCTTTATGGACACCCATTACTGCCGCGGGTGCTGTTATTCGCGGTGAACAGCACCGTCCAGCCGTCTCGGGCGTTATCTTTCCCACCGAGCGCGGCGACGGAGTCATTGACCATATTCAAGATGACGCTCTCGTCGAAGTGGTCAAGCTCCCACCAGTAGCCGTTTCCGTCCCATTCCACGCTGTCCGGGTCGTAGGCCCAGACCACCCGCCCCGGCATGGCACCGATACCGGTTCCGTATGGTTCATGCTGAGGATAGTCGTTATCATATTTCTTGTTTGGGATAAAACTGTCGGTTGTGCTTTCCGTATTCTGTTCCTCCCTTTTATCGGAAGAAAGTTCCGATGACGGTGAATTTCCCGTCCCATCCGTGTTATTTGAAAATTCCTGATTGCCGTCGCAAGCGGTACAGCAGAAAATCATCGCCAATAAGAGAACCACCGAAATCAGCCGTTTCACCTTCACCCCTCCGTTTCTGTTCGCTTGATATTTTTACTTCAAGTATTCCGTGAAAAACTGCGTGAGCTTATCAAACGGAATGGCATTCTTCCCGCCGCCGTCATAGAGGTCGGTGTGGACGGCGTCCGGGATAATCAGCAGCTCCTTGTTTTCCGTGTACTTGCTGTCCTTTGTCATAGCTGCGTAAGCGTCCTTGCTGAAATAGCAGGAATGCGCCTTTTCACCGTGCATAATCAAAACGGCACTGCGGATTTCATTTGAGTATTTGAGAATAGGCTGATTCATGAA